>CAMTWF010000298.1:0-40783 GCA_947085355.1 uncultured delta proteobacterium | reverse complement strand
TGTTGCACCGCGATTCCGTCACTACATGGCGTTCGTCACTACTTCGCGATCTCCGTCGTCCGGGTCCAGTGAATCCGCCGCGTTGCGCCGGGTGCACCCCCGGAATCCATCCTCCGGGGCGGCGGCACTGCGGAAGTCGGGCTAGCATCCGGAGGACCCCAGATACAGGCGCGCCGCGGCGGGGTCCCGTCGCACGTCGTCGGCGGCGCCCGAGATCGCCACGACCCCGTCGGCCAGGATCGCCACCCTGTCGCAGACGCGCAACGCTTCCGGGACGTTGTGGTCGGTCAGCAGCGCGCCGATTCCTTCGTCCCGCAGGGCCCGGATGCGTCCCCGCAGGTCCTCGACGGCGAGCGGGTCGACTCCGGTGAACGGCTCGTCCAGCAGCACGACGCTCGGGCGCAGCGCCAGGACCCTCGCGATCTCCAACCGCCGGCGCTCGCCTCCGGAAAGCGTCTCGGCGAGTTGACCCGCCGCCGCGCCCAGCCCGGTGCGTTCGATCGACGCCGCCGCGAGGGCGGCGGCGTCCGCGAACCCGCGTTCCTCCAGGACCAGGCGGACGTTGTCGAGCGCCGACAGGCCCGGCAGCACGCATGCCGATTGCGGCAGGTACGCCATCCCGCGCAGGGCCCGCTCGTGCGCCGCAAGCCCGTCGATGCGTTCGCCGCCGAGGGTCACGGCGCCGGCGTCGGCGCGAAGGAAGCCCATCAGCACGCGGAAGGCCGTGGTCTTGCCGGCGCCGTTGGGGCCGAGCAGGCCGACGACCTCGCCGGATCCGACGTCCAGGTCCACGCCGCGCAACACCTCCCGCCGCCCGAACCGCTTGCAGATGCCTCGGGCTTCCAGCAACCCTGCGCCGTACCGGACCGCACCCGCCGCCGTCGCGCTCGCGCCCACCGCCGACTACCTGATCCGGAGCCGGCCGCGGACTTCCTCGACCGTGACGGTGTCCTCCCCGAGGGCCAGGACGATGCGGCTCCCCTCGATGGTTCCGAGGGATCCCTCGACCCTCGGCGACTCGGTGAGGACGAGCACGCGATCGGCGCCGCGGTATTCGGCCCTGCCGGCCGCCGCCAGGAGATCGGTCCGGCGGATGCGCACCGAGCCGGCCGCCGTGAAGTCGGCGACGCCGGCGGCGCGGCGGTAGACGACCTCCAAGGATTCGCATGTGAGCGCGAGCGCCCCCATGGTCAGTTCCACGCCGCCGGAGAAGGATGCCCTGTCGGCGCGGGAGTCGTAGCGCATCCTTCGGGCCCTGATCGCGAGCGGTTCGGCGGCGCCCCGGGCGTCCGCGGCGCCGCCGTCGGCCGGTGCCGGCGTCTCGACCGCGGCGACGGCGTTCTCGAAGGTCCCGGAAATCTCGGCGGGGAAGTCGGGCGACAGCACCGCGGACTCGGCCTCGATCCGGACGGCGCCGCCGTCGGCCCGCGAAGCCGCGATCGCGACGTCGCGAGCCTCCACGCGAGGGGGGGGTTCGGCGCGCGCCCGTTCGGCGCAGCCCGACAGCAGCACCGCCGCGCCTGCGACCACTACAGCGACCACCACCACGACCACGATCTCCCGCCGCTGGATACCATTCGGCGCTTCCGCTATACACGCTACCGCAATTCCCGGCCCTCCGGGAAGCACGAGGAACCTCGCGGCCGTGCCGCGAGGTTCCGTGGGTGTTCGGGGGGCGGTGAGGCGCTTGGCGCCGAACAGCCCCCCGGTACGGGTGACGGCATGGTTCTGATCGAGGCGTCGGGGCTCGGCAAGGAGTACAGGCTCGGCGGCATCGTGACGCCGGTGCTCGACGACGTGAGCTTTTCGGTCGAGGAGGGGGAGTTCGTGTCGATCATAGGGCCGTCAGGGTCCGGCAAGACGACGCTGCTGAATCTCCTGGGCGGGCTGGACCGGGACTACCGCGGAAGCCTGCGCATCGGCGGCAGCGAGATGCGGTCGTTGTCCGACCGCGGAATATCGGTGCTGCGGAACCGGACGATAGGGTTCGTCTTCCAGACGTTCCACCTGCTCGACCACCTGACGTGCATCGAGAACGTGAAGCTGCCGCTGTTCTTCCACGGAAACGAACGGCCGGAGGCCGACGCGGAGGCGCTCGCGGCCCTGCACAAGGTCGGCGTCTCGGACAAGGCGCGGATCCGCCCGACGTACGTCTCCGGCGGGCAGAAGCAGCGCGTGGCGATCGCGAGGGCGCTGATGATGTCGCCGAAGTTGCTGCTGTGCGACGAGCCGACCGGGAACCTCGACCGGGCGACCGGGGCGCAGATCATCGACCTGTTCCATGCACTCAACGTCGAGATGGGCGTGACGCTGCTGGTGGTGACGCACGACGAGCGGGTGTCGCGGACCGCGAGGCGGATCCTGCGGATCCACGATCGGAAGATCGAGGACACGCCCGGCCCCGGCGCGGGCGCGGCGGAGGCGATGCGCGCGGATTCGGCGCCGCCGGGGGGGGCGTCGCCTTGAGGTTCGACGGGCTCCGCCGGATCGTCGGCCAGAACCTGTGGCGGAACTCGACGTCGCTGTCGATCTCCGCCGTGGGCATCGCCGCGGGCATCGCCCTCTTCGCGCTCTTCCTGGCGCTGGTCGAGCAGGTCCGCAACGTCGTCGAGGGCGACATCGTCCCGGTGGACGAGGTGGAGGTGGTGCCGCTGACGTCGGACCTGCAGCGCACGGCCGCGTCGCTGTTCGGCGAGGAGGGGTTCGGGCTGACGGACGAGGACGTGCGCGTCATCTCGCGGATACCCGGCGTCGTCGAGGTGCTCCCGCGGATGCACCTGAAGTTCCCGGCGATCAGCTACGGGGGCCAAGCCCTGGTCGGCAGCGAGATCCGCGTCGAGCTCATCGGCGACGGGATTCCGCCCGCGCAGGTCGCCGGCTCGCTCGCCGATCCGATCCTCCCGTTCGACGACATCGCCGCCGGGCAATCGAACCGCCCGTGCCGGTTCGACCTGGACTGCCCCGGGCGGGAGTTCTGCGAAGTGCGCTACGGCGGCCCGGCCGCGCCGCTGGTCGCGGACGCCGACCCGCTGTCGGCGCCGCGCGAGCGCCGCTGCGCGCGGCAGATCCCGACGTTGGTGTCGAGGTACCTGCTGGAGTTCTACAACACGATCTTCGCGCCCGGCCACGGCTACATGCAGATCAACGAGGGCCTGCTGCGCGTTGCCGAGCGGGAGCTCTATTTCCGCACGCGGCTCGGCGATTCGTTCATGGGCCGGCAATCCCCGAAGTGGCGGCAGCGCACGGTCGAGATGCAGATCGTCGGCGTCTCGGACAAGGCGATCGACCTCGGGCTGACGTTCCCGCTGTCGTACGTGCAGGCGTGGAACCGGGAGTTCGAGGGGCCCGGCGCCGGGTCGCTGTATTCGAGCGTGTCGGTCCGGGCCGGGAGCAAGGAGGCGATCTCGGACGTGATCCGGCTGGTCCGGGCGGCGGGCTACGACATCAAGTCGCGCGTGGCCGAGCAGGTTTCGAGCATGATCGAGGTGCTGGGGATCATACTGCTGCTGATCTCGCTCATCGTCATCGTCATTGCGGGCTTCAACATCACGCACACGTTCCTGATGCTGGTGCTGGAGCGCAGGCGGGAGATCGGCCTGTTCCGCGCGGTCGGGGCGACGCGGGCCAACATCCGAGACGTGTTTCTCTCCGAGGCGGCGGTCGTCGGGCTGCTGGCCGGGACGTTGGGGCTGCTGCTGGCCTACGTCGGCAGCATGGTCTTCGATACGATGCTGGCGACGATGGTCCCGCGGTTCCCGTACAAGCCGGCGACGTTCTTCGATTTCAACGCCTGGATCGTCTGCCTGGCGCTCGGGTTCTCCGTCGTCTTCACGGTGGTCGGCGCGTTCGTCCCGGCCCTGCGTGCCGCGCGCCTCGACCCGGTCCGGGCGCTGCAATAGCGGCGCCGCGCGGCGGCATCGACGGGGCCGCGGGTGCCCCGCCGCGTCAGCTGAACTGGCGCTCGTCGCGCTCCTGCGCTTCCTTGCAGCGAATGCACAGCGTCGCCTCGGGGCGCACCGTGAGGCGATCGGTCCCGATGAACTCGCTGCAGTCGTCGCAGAACCCGAACGTGCCCTTGTCGATGCGCCCGATGGCCTTCTCGATCTTCCCCAGGTAGGTCTTCTCGCGCCCGCGCAGCCGGAGCGTGAAGTACTGGAGGTACTCGCTCGACGCCAGGTCCATGTCGTCCGGCAGTTCGGCCGCATCCAGCGCCATGGAGTCGCCCAGCGTCTTCTGGGCGTTCCTCATGATCTCCTCGCGCTTGCTCTCGAGGAGCTTGCGGAACTTCCTCATCTCGGCCTTCGTGAGCTTCCCGGGCTTCGCGAGCTGTTGGGGCTTCGCGAGCCTCCTGGGCTTCGTGATCTGTTGGGGCTTCGCGAGCTTCCTGGGCTTCGCGTGCTTCGTGACCACCGTCTTCTTTCCTGCCGCCACGGTCCTCTCTCCCATCGGCGGGACCGGCCGCCGAACGGCCTGCTCGACGTCGCCGGGACTCTCCCGCGCGCGACGCGATCCCGCGAACAGCCCGACTTTCGGTCCCGTTGCTTCCGTTGTCAAGCGCTGCGGGCGCGGGCCGTTCACGGGACGAAACCCGAGAAGCCGGGGAGGCAAGCCGCGGGCACGGCCCGGCGGTGCATGACTTGCCATCCGGCGCCGCGGCGGTCCATGCTCGTCCTCGTGGCACGCGAGAGGCTCCAGAAGATCATCGCCCGCGCCGGGCTCGCGTCGCGACGCCGAGCTGAGGAGATGCTCGTCGCCGGCAGGGTGCGGGTGAACGGCCGCGTCGTCTCGACGCTGGGCGCCCAGGCCGACCCCGACCGGGACCGCATCGAGGTCGACGGCCGGCGGATGGTGCCCGAGCCGTACGCGACGCACGTCCTGTACAAGCCGCGCGGCGTCGTCACGACCCTGTCCGACCCCGAGGGGCGCCGGACCGTGTCGGACCTGATGCGACGGCTCCGGTGTCGCGTCTTCCCGGTCGGCAGGCTGGACTTCCACACCGCCGGCATCCTCCTGCTGACCAACGACGGGATGCTGGCCCACGGCCTGCTCCAGCCGCGCAACCTCGTGCCCCGCGTCTATCGCGTCAAGATCAAGGGCGCCGTCCCGGACGAGGCGCTGAAGCGTCTGTGCGCCGGCGTCCGGGTCGCAACCACGCCGATGCGAGCGGTCCGCGCCTTCCGGCTCGGCACATCGGCGGACAACACCTGGCTGTCGGTGACGCTCAGCTACGGCCGCACGGAGCAGATCGACGGCATGTTCCGGGCGGTGGACCTGCGGGTCGCGCGGCTGACGCGCACGGCGTTCGCCGGAGTGACCATCGAAGGGATGCGGCCCGGCGACTACCGGCACGTGGACAAGCAGGAACTGGCCGTACTGCGCCGCCATGCCCGCCTCCCGCATCCCAGGACACGCACCGTCCCCCCACCGCCCGGCTGGGAGGAGACGCCGCCCGAGGACCTCCGCGGCGAAGAGGACGACGGCACCTGGGCGGCCTGGCGTGACGGATCCGTGTGGGAGATCCTCGAGGAGCCGACGCTCCCGGCCGAAGTCGCCGAGGTAGCCGAAGGAGTCGTCCGACGCGGCCGCACCGCGCCGGCCGGCGCTGCCGGAACGCCCGACCGGTCGGACGGGTCCGCAAAGCCGCCGGCGATGCGGCCTCCTCGATGCGGCAGGATCGAGGCGCCTGCGGAGGACGACGACTGGGACGCGTTCCACGCACGCGCCCCCCCGGCCGGGCCCCGAGCGCCGCTGCCAAGGGAGGCGCCGGGGCGTCGGCCCCACGCATTCCGCCTGGACCGGAAACGGATCCCCTCGCAGCGGCAAGGAGACGGCGGAAACAAGCATCGCAGCGGTGACCGCCGGTCGCGGCCCGGAAAGCTTCGCCCCCCCGAGGGGCAAGACGAATTGTGAAGGGGCCGAATTCCACCCGAGCCGTTGTCTTCTGGTATTCTTGCGGCGCCGGGAAGCTCCGGCCCGGGTGCTTGGCCGGCCGGGCCGTCGTGGTGGAGTGATGGTCGATCTCCTGGGCAAAGTGCTCGGCGGGAAATACAAGCTGCTTCGACGGCTTGGGTCGGGCGGGGTGGGGACCGTCTACGAGGCGCTGCACACCGTCATCGAGAACAAGGTGGCCGTCAAGGTGCTCCGGCCGGAGTTCGCCGGGAGCGACATGCTCGCGCGGAGGCTCGTGGACGAGGCCAAGGCCGCCAGCGCGATCGGACACCCGTCGATCATCAGGGTGTTCGACGTGGGCACGACTGACGAAGGTCTCACCTTCCTCGCCATGGAACTCCTGTCCGGAGAGGAGCTGGCGGCGCACATCAGGCGCTCGGCGCCGCTGGACTGCGACGACGCCGTCGAGATCATCGTGGACGTGCTGGACGCCTTGAAGGCGGCGCACGCCAAGGGGATCATCCACCGGGACCTCAAGCCGGAGAACATCTTCCTCACGGCCGGCCCGCACGGCCAGCGGTGGATCAAGCTGCTCGACTTCGGCATCGCGAAAGTGATCGCCCATAGGCTTGGGGCTCCCCGGCTGACGCAAGCCGGCACGGTGGTCGGCACGCCGTTCTACATGTCTCCCGAGCACGCCCGCGGCGCCAGCGACCTCGACGTCAGGATCGACGTCTATGCGGCGGGTATCATCCTGTTCGAGATGCTGACCGGGAAGGTGCCGTTCGACGGCCAGTCCTACAACGAGGTGCTGGCGAAGGTCCTGTCGGACCCGTTCCCGCAACCGCGCAGGCTCAACCCGGGGATACCCGAAGGTCTGGAGGCCGTGATCCTCCGCGCCGCGGCCAAGGATCGGAACGCGCGCTTCCCGACCGCCGCGGCGTTCATCGACGCGCTGGAGCCGTTCTGTCCGGAGAGTCGCAGCGGGATCTACGTGCCGCCGGCGAGCGATCCGGGAGGCGGTGTCGAGCGGCTGCCGTCCGCGGACGTGCAGGTGATCCGCGAGGACGCCGTTCCGACGATTATCGGCGCCGTCCTTGCGCGCTCTCCCGGTGTACCGGCGCCCGCTGCCGAGCCGAGCGTCTCCACCGGGACGTTCGACGAACTTCCCGGGCCGGGCGAACAGCCTGGGGGCGGGTTGCCGCTGGCGGTGGCTCCCACCGTGTCGCTCGATACGGTCTCCGGGCCGTCGGAGGCGGCATCGGGAAACGACGTCCAGATCGGCACGCCCTCGGCTTCCATCGTTCCGACCCGAGGGGCGGCATCGAGGCGGCCGTTGCTGGGCGTCGGCATCGGCGTCGCCGCGCTGCTGGCCGCCGGCATCGCGGCGGTGTGGCTGGCCGCGCGGACCGACGACGGCGATTCCGCGGCAATTCCTGCCGAAGTACCGGAGCAGCCCGCGTCGGTCCTGCCCGCGCCCGAGACGCCGGTTGCGGCCGAGACCCCGGTCGCGGCAGATCCCGCGGCGGCGGACACCGGTGCCCCCCCGACCCGCGACCCCCGACCCGCGACCCCCGACGTTGCGGCCGATCACGCGCCCGCCGACACCGGCGCGACCCCGGCTGCGCCCAAGGTCGTGATCAAGATCGAGGGCCTGCCTCACGGGGCGAAGATCGCCGTTGACGGCGTCCAGGCGCCCAACCCGTTCGAGGTCGAACGCTCGGATGCGACGCGGACGCTGCGGATCACCGCCCGTGGCTACCGGACGATCGAACAGTCGTTCTCCGCGGCGCAGGACGCCACGATCCCGATCAGGATGAGGCGCGCCGCGGGTCCGGTCGATGCGCCGCCGGTCGCGGCGCCCGACGCGGGAGGGCGAGTGGAGGAACTCAAGACCACGCCGTATTACCGGGGGACGAGGTAGACGACAGGAAACATGACGCCAAGCCGCGAACGCCGCCTCGTACCAGCGGTTGCCCTGCAAACCGCCCTCCTGGCGGCGCTCGTGTCGGCCGGGCGCGCCGACGACCTGCCGTTCCCGATGCCGCGCGACTGCGTGGCCGCGCCGGAGAGCGAAGCAGCGGCCAGGGCGATCGCCACATACTGGTTCGAGCAGGGCGTGGCGCAGGTGGCGCGTGATGAGTTCGCCGAGGCGGTCCGTTCGTTCGCCTGTGCGCATGCGATCATCCCGCATCCCGCGACGCTCTACAACCTGGGCCGGGCGGCCGAGTGGGCCGGCGATCTGCCGACCGCGGTGCGCGCCCTTCGCATGTACCTCGATGCCTCGCCGGACCTGCCCGACCGCGCCGAGATCGAGGCGAAGGTGGCGAGGTTCGAATTCGAGATCGCGATCGCCGCCGAGGCGGAAATCGCCGCCGAGGCGGAACGCTCGGGAACCGGGGGGCCGGAAACGCCTGGCGGCGAACACAGGTCGGGCTCCCGCGCCCAGAGGGTGGCGGGCTGGGCATCGGTGGGGGTCGCCGCCGCCGGCGCCGTCGTGGGCTCGGTCTTCGCCGGGTTCGCGGCCGACCAGCGGAACCGGATCGATGAGATGCCGGATGGGACGCCGTGGGTCGATGTGGCAGAGCAAGAGGAGACATTCGACAACTACCTGCTGGCCACCGGGATCGGCTTCGGCGTCGCCGGCGCCGCCGCGCTGACCGGCATCCTGCTGTTGGTCCTCGGCGACGACGACGGCCCCGATGCCGTGGAGGTCGCCCCCGTTGCCGGCGACGGCGCCGCCGGCCTGGCGCTGACCTGGAGGTTCTGAAATGTCGAGATTGCTTGCGACGGCGACCGTGCTGGCAGCGTGCTGCTCGTGCGGAGTCGACCACCCCGAGGGGCGCTACTCCTGCGTGCCCGGCGTGACCGGCCAGTGCCCGCCGGGAATGCAGTGCCACTCCGACGGCAGGTGCCGCTCCGGCCCGGAGGACGTACCGGATGTCCCGGAGGCCGGCGACGAGGGCAACGGTGACGGCGACGAGGGCAACGGTGACGGCGACGAGGGACGGCTCGACGAGGTCGTAGACGAGGGGCCCGAGGCGTGCGATCCGGCGTGCGACGACGGGGACCCCTGCAACGGCGTCGAGAGCTGCGCCGACGGTCCGTCGTGCGAGCCGGGGGAGCCGATGCCGGACTTCGCCGACTGCCGAACCGAGGGCGGCGTCCGCGGCGCCTGCGTCGATGGGCGGTGCCGTTGGGAGTTCGAGCAGGTCGAGATTCCGGCCGGATCGTTCGTCCGCGGCTCGGACGCCGGCGAGGGCGGCACGAACGAGATGCCGGAGCATATGGTGACACTGACGCGCCGGTTCCGCATCGACAGGTTCGAGGTGACCAACTCGCGGTACGCCGCGTGCGTGTCGGCCGGGTCCTGCCGGGCCCCCTCGTCGCTTAACTCCCACACCCGCAACGGGTACTTCGGCGATCCCTCGTACGGGGCCTACCCGGTCCTCCGGATCTCGTGGGGCGACGCGGCCGCCTACTGCGCCTGGATCGGTCGCCGGCTTCCCACCGAGGCCGAATGGGAAATGGCGGCAAGAGGGGGATGCGATGTCGTCGCTCCGGCCGAGTGCGGCGCGGAGGACGAGCGGGCGTATCCCTGGGGCGACGCGGCGCCGTCCTGCGCCGAGGCCAACCACAGGGAGGCCGGCGGCTTCTGCGTCGCGGGGGGCGACACCGATCCGGTCGGCGCTCGGCCGGCGGGGGTCGGCCCGTACGGCGCGGAGGACATGGCCGGGAACGTCGCGGAATGGACGGCAGACTTCTACGACGCCGCGTACTACGCCGCCGCGTGCGCCTCCGGCTGCACCGACCCGACCGGCCCCGGCTCGGGCGGGGCGCGCGTCGTGCGCGGCGGAAGCTGGGATGACAGCGCGGCTGCGGTGCGCGCCGCCGCCCGCAACAGCAAGGCGCCCGGCACCCGCGACGACACGATCGGCTTCCGCTGCGCCTCCAACATGCCGTGATCGGTCACCCTCGCCGCACGTCGCCGCCACCAATCGTCCGCAGGAACGCGACGCTCTCGTCGAGGATGACCGGCAGGGTCGCCAGCAGCGAGTGATCGTCGTCCAGCAGGCGCAACGTCACGTTGGGTCGGCCGCGCGCGAACCGCTCGGACAGGCCGTACGGCACCACGTCGTCCCGCAGCCCGTGGAAGACCAGGACGGGACAGGACGGCGCGGGCTCGATCCCGGCGAACGTCCGGGCGTCGCGGACGATGTCGTACGAGAGCCGTTCCCGGCGACCCGTGCCGTGGTGATCGATCCCGGTCCACCCGGTCGCGGCCCAGCGTTCGAGATCCCCGGCGCTCATCCACCGCGGCCACGACGTCGGGAAGTCGATCGCGGGCGCCATCGCCACGACCGCGGCGGGACCGCGCGGCCGGCCGGCCGCGCGCCCGGCATGCAGCAGCGCCAGATAGCCGCCGAAGGACGATCCGACCACGGCGTAGCCGTCGCCGAGCGCCTCCGCCGCTGCATCGACCCGCGCCATCGCCCCTGAGATCGTCAGCCCGGCGAAATCGCCGCCGTCGAGGGCCGGGATCTCGATGCGACGGCCGAGCAGGTCGAGCCTCTCGCGGAACGCGCGCGCCTTCGTGGAGCCGGGTCCGGAGGCGAAGCCGTGGAGGTACAGGACGTCGAGCATGGCGCGGCAGTTTACGGCGGATCGGCGGTATCTCGAAACTCGTCCACCCTCGAAGCTCGAAACCCTCATTGACATGGCCGGGCACGGCACTATGTTGCCGCCCGCGCGTGAGGTAGCGACGATGCCGATCTACGAATACGCCTGCGATCGATGCGGGCACCGGTTCGAGGAACTCCAGGGGATCAACGACCGGCCCATCACCACCTGTCCGAAGTGCCGGAAGCGTTCCGTGCAGCGGCTCATCTCCAGGACCAGCTTCGTGCTGAAGGGGACGGGCTGGTACGTCACGGACTACGCCCGCAAGAGCGACCAGTCGACCGCGGCGGGCGGCGAGTCCGGATCGAAGGCCGAGAAGAAGGCCGACGACAAGGCCGAGAAGAAGGGCGGGAAGAAGACCGAGGCCGCCGACAGCCGGGCCGACGTCAGCACCTGATCGATTCGCCCTGCCGCAAGCATCGGAATCCCAGGAATCGCATCGCCCGTTTGACTTCCGTGCAGGTGTGTGGTCTGGTGGCGCGCCGGTTGCGGACGCGCCGCGGGTCAACGCGGAGCCGATCCGATGGATGAACCGGCCAAGGAGGAAACGATGGCCTACCAGCAGCAGCCGCCGCCAGGATATCCGCAGCAGCAGATGCAGCCGCAAATGCAGTACGGAGGTCCCCCGATGGGGATGCCGCCGGCCCAGCCCAAGACGCCTGCCGAGATGACGTTGACGATCGTCTTCATCGCCTTCGGCGTCGCCGCGCTCGGCCTGCTCCTCCGCTACATCACGGGCTTCCTCGACATGAGCCCGGGCATCGCCAAGCTGCGCAACGCGGGATCGATGCTCGTCGGTTTCGGATCGCTGGGCACATCGCTCTCGCTGATGTGGGGCGCCTTCAAGGTGTTCGAGCAACCCGCCGCCAAGGTGATGGCGATCCTCGGCAGCATCTTCTTGCTCATCTTCTCGGTGTTCGTGCAGAGCGCCTGACGCGCCGCACGTCCTACGTCCCGCGTCCCGGCTCGGCGTCCGCCGAGGCCAGGAGCCGTTCGGCCGCCTCCCGCCGCCTGCCGGTGCGGGATCGCTCGGCGCGGACGATGCCCGCGAGCGTCTCCGCGGCCTCGTCCAGATCGTCGTTCACGACCAGGTAGTCGAAGGCCCGGTAGGCCCCGATTTCGAGGACGGCGTTGCGGTAGCGCAGTTCCAGGGACTCCGGCGTCTCGGTGCCGCGCTCCGCCAGCCGCCGTCGCATCTCCGGCAACGACGGGGGCAGCAGGAAGATCGCCGCCGTGTCGGGCCGTTTCGCCCGGATCTGGCGCGCGCCCTGGTGATCAACGTCGAACAGGACCGACTTCCCCTCGGCCGCCGCGGCCTCGATCTCCGCGCGGGACGTGCCGTACCTGTTGCCGTGCACGTGCGCCCATTCGAGGAAAGCCCCGTCGGCCGCCATTCCGTCGAACGTCGCGTCGTCGACGAAGTGGTAGTCGCGCCCGTCCACCTCGGTCGCCCGGCGCTTTCGCGTCGTGTGCGACACGGAGAACCGGAACTCCGGGAACCTGTCGAGCAGCCGGCGGCAGAGCGTGGTCTTGCCCGTGCCCGACGGCGAGCAGACGATGACGAGCAGCTGGGGAGCGGGTGGATCGGTCGGCGGCATGAGCCGAATCTACAACATGGAGCCGCCGGATCGGAACCTGCCGCGAGCCCCCCCGGCGCGACCGTTTGCCGGACGGCGGCCGGTCGGGCCAGCATCAATGCCGCTCACTTTAGCGGCGTAGTTCGCGCTGGTCGGGTAGGATCCGTCCAGCTCCGCCCCGACCGGCAGCACGTCCGTCACAGCCACTTCCGCAGGCGGAGGTACAGCAGCATCCCCGCGCCGACGGCGGCCATCAGCCCCAGCGCCATGAGGTAGCCGTACGGGGAACGGAGTTCCGGCATGTTGAGCGGGTGGGCGGTGTCGAAGTTCATGCCGTAGACGCTCGCGATGCAGCTCATCGGCATGATCAGCGTCGAGATGACGGTGAGGACCTTCATGACCTGGCCGAGCCGGTTGGATGCGGTCGACAGGTACGCATCGAGGACGCCGGAGAGCAGGTCGCGGTACGACTCCGCGAGGTCCGCGACCCTGGCCAAGTGGTCGCGGACGCTGCGGAAGTAGATCCTCGCCTCCTCGGGGATGACGTCGCTCTCCTCGCGCGACAGGCTGAGAAGGATCTCCATGTGGCGGGACGATGCGCGGCGGATGCGCTGGAGGAACCGCTTGAGCGACAGGATCGCCTCCATGTCCTTGCGATCGGGCTTGACCAGGACGCGGTCCTCGAGGCCCTCGATCTGCTCGTCGATCGCATCGATGACGGGTATGTACGCTTCGACCAGACGATCAAGCAGCTCGTACAGGAGGAAGGCGGGCCCCCTGGCCATCGGCCGGGCGGACAGCGCTAGGGCATCCCTCAGCTTCCGCACGCAGTCGAGCGGGCCGTCCCTGTGGGTCAGCAGCCATCGTCGGGCCACGACGACATCCAGCTCGGGACTGTCGGATGTCTCGTCCGCGGCCGGCTCGGTTCCACGCACCTCGTGCATCGTCAGGAACGCGTAGTCGTCGAACGGCTGGACTCGCGCGCTGGAGGAAGGCTGGCGGCACGCTCGCACCACGACGGGGTGGAGGCCGAGCGGATCCTCGAGGATCCGGCCCTCGTCCTCGGTCGGCGCCTCCATGTCGATCCAGACGAACGTGTCGCCGTCGGCCAAGACGGCCGCAAGCTCCGGCGGCGCGGCCTCCCTCAGCGACCCGTCCGAACGGCGGTAGACCAGGATCCTGACCACGGCCTGGATGGTACCGGCGTTCGACGCGGAAGGCCAGCCGGCGTACGCCCGGGCGGCGCCGGACCGAACGACGTCAGCCGTCGATCGGGATCTGGCAGAAGCCGCCGAAGCAGCGGTTCGAGCAGCAGTCGATGTCGCGGGTGCACGCGCCTCCGAGCGGGATGCAGGAGGTCTCGGTCACGCAGAGGCCGCCGCGGCACACCATGGGCGCGCAGCAGTCGGCGTCCGCCCGGCACGTCCCGCCGCTCGGGACGCACGCCGCCCCGCACCGGTACGTGCCGTCGGTGCGCAGCGTGCAGACTCCCGAGCAGCACTCGTCCCCGAAGACGCACACGTCTTCCGCCGGCAGGCACGTGGTCCATCCCGGCGTCCAGCACCTGTACACGCCGGCGATCGTCGGGCGGCAGTTCTCCTTCCCGCCGCAGCAGTTGTTGGTCGCGCCGGCGAAGCACATCTCGCCGGCCGGCTGGCAGCCCGGCGGGTTCTGGCAGCGCATCGAGAGGCCGCCGTCGTCCAGTCGGCACAACCGCCCGCAGCACTCGCCGTTGACGGAGCAGACTTCGCCAATCGGGCGACAGCCCGACAGGTAGGTGCAGACGCGCACGCCGGTGCCCGGATCCACGCATGCCTTCGAGCAGCAGTTGCGGTTGCCGGTGCACGGCTGACCGACGGTGAGGCACCCGCCGAGGAACGCGCAACGGCCCGGCGTGGGGGGCGTGTAGCCGTCGCAGATCGAGTTGCAGCAGTCCGCGTTCTCGTTGCACAGCTCGCCCGAGGCGCGGCAGAAGAACGACAGCGCGCAACGCCCCCCGACGCACAGGCCGGAGCAGCAGCCGCCGTTGGAGGAGCACGTCTCGCCGATCGGCCTGCACGACCCGCCGATGCTCTGGCAAATGCCGCCCGAGCAGATCCCGGAACAGCACGCGAAGTTCGACGTGCACGTCGTCCCGACGACCCGGCAGGTCGAGCCGACGGCGCAGACGCCGCCCAGGCAGTAGGTCGAGCAGCAATCCGAGGCGAACAGGCACGTCCCACCCTCGCCCTGGCAGGCTCCGACGCCGACGCACACCCGCGTACCCGAAATGTCGACCTCGCACCGCCCCGAGCAGCACTCGGCGGACGTCGCGCACGGCGTCCCGGGCCCTTCGCACAGGCCGTAGCCGGACGTACACGATCCGGCCACGCACGAGCCGCTGCAGCACTGCGTGGACGTGGTGCAGGATGCACCGTTGGCTCTCAGCCCGCCGTCGGTCACGGTGTCGCAGTCGTTGTCCACGCCGTCGCAAGGCAGGCCGTCGGACGCCCCGGGATTGATCGCCGGGTCGGCGTCGTTGCAGTCGGTGCCGCCGCACGAAATCGCCGGATACCCGTCGCGATCGGCGTCCGGAGGCGTATTCCGGCACGCGCCGCCTCCCGGAGCCGTCGGATCGCACCAGTCGGTGGTGCAGGCGATACCGTCCGAACAGGACGGCGGCGTCCCGCCCTGGCATACGGTCGCCACGCACCGCTCCGCGCCGTTGCAGAACTGCCCGTCGGAGCACTCGGCGTCCGTCATGCACGGCATGCCCGGTACGCACCCGCCCAGCGCCGGGACGCAGACCTCGCCGGCGACGCACGCGGAGTGATCCGGGTTGGCGCCGCAGGAGTCGGTCGCCTCGATGCACAGGTCGATCGTGCAGGAGATCCCGTCGTCGCAGACCGGCGGAATGCCGGCCACGCAGCCGCGCACGACGTCGCACGCCTCGGGGCCGTCGCACCACAGGCCGTTGTCGCAAGCCGAGTGGTCGGGGGCGGCGAGGCAGCCGCCGGTGAGCGGGTTGCACGAGTCGGTCGTGCACGGGATTCCGTCGTCGCACGCAACCGTGATCCCCTCGATGCACCCCAGGACGAGGTTGCAGACCTCGATCCCGTCGCACAGGTCGGCGTCCAGGCACCGGGCGTGAACCGGCGTCCACTCGCACATGTCGGCGACCGGATCGCAGGCGTCGTCGGTGCACGCGAGGCGGTCGTCGCAGGCCGGCGGCGCGCCGGGGATGCACCCGAGCGCCCCGTCGCATGTCTCGGCGCCGTTGCAGAACACGGTGTCGTCGCACGCCGCATCGGACAGGAGGTTCACGCAGTCGCCCGTGCTCGGCTCGCACGCGTCCAGCGTGCAGTCCACGCCGTCGTCGCACGCGGGCGGCGGCGTCGCCATACAGCCCGCGGTCCGATCGCAGAAGACGATCCCGGAGCAGAGCGGGGACGGTGGGCAGGCCGTGTCGTCCGGCATGTGGAGGCACGCGCCGTCCGACGGGTCGCACGAGTCCAGCGTGCAGTCCACGCCGTCGTCGCAGTCGGGCGGAGTGCCGAGGACGCAACCGACGCCGACCTGGCAGGTCTCGATGCCGTTGCAGTCGTCCCAGTCGTCGCAGGCTGCGTCGACCGGCGAGCGGCTGCACGCGCCGCCGACCGGGTTGCACGAGTCGACGGTGCAGTCGATCCCGTCGTCGCAGTCCGGGGGAACTCCGGCCACGCACCCGGCCGTCGGGTTGCACGTCTCGATCCCGTTGCAGTCGTCCGCATCGTTGCAGGAAGCGTCGTGGGGTTCGTTGCTGCACAGGCCGGTCGTCGGATCGCAGCGGTCCGTCGTGCAGTCAACCTCGTCGTTGCAGTCCGTGTCCGGCTCGCAACCTAGTCCGCCGTCGTCGTCGGCGCCTTCGTCCTCGTCCCCGTCATCGCCGGCCTCGTCGTCACCGTCCGCGTCGGCGTCGGCCCCGGCGTCCTCGTCGCGGTCGCCGGCCTCGATGTCGTCGGCTTCCTCCCCATCGGCCTCGTCGACGTCTTCTCCCGGAGGCGACGCGCTGTCGCCGCACCCGGCGGCGCCCCAGAGCGCCGCGAGAACGAGGAATCCCGACAGACGTGTAGTCATGGACGTTCTCCTTCCGCCCCCGGGGGCCGCTCCGCCATTGTTCGCCCCGGCCGGACGGTTTGCAAGCGGAATGAGGCCTGACCGCAGCTTCATAGCGCGGCGGCGCCGCGACCAAACGGAGTCGTCCGGGTGGCGTAGCGGCGCCGCCGCGCGTCGAGAGTCGTTCCCGCACCTCCGAGCGTCTCCGCGCTCCTTGACGCCCGTGCGGTTCAAGAGCAGACTTCCCGATGTGGTGAAGGATCCGCCGCTCGACACCTCGCCCGAGGTCGAACGCCTGCTGGTCGAAGGGTTCCGGCGGATGGACCCGGCCAGCAAGATCGAGCGCGTCTGTTCGATGAACCGAATGCTCCGCGAACTCGAGGAAGCGCGCATCCGGGCGGCCTTCGGCCCGAAGATCACGGACCGCGAGGTGAAGCTCAGGGTGGCCGCCTTGTGGCTCGGACGCCGGACGATGGTGCGGACGTTCGGCTGGGACCCCGAGGTCAGCGGGTACTGATGCCGAGGGCCGAGGAGCTGGAAGTCACGCTCGCGGTCGTGCGCGTGCTGGAGGGTCTGGAGGTCGAGTACCTGGTCGGGGGGTCGGTGGCGAGTTCGGTCTTCGGCGTGCCGCGGGCGACGCTGGACGTCGACCTCGTGGCCGACCTTCGGGAAGGACACGTCGCGGGGTTCGTCGGGGCGATCCAGGACGGCTTCTACGTCGACCCGGACGCCGTGCGCGACGCCGTGTGCCGCCGGGCATCATTCAACGTCATCCACCTGGCGACCATGCTCAAGGTGGACGTCTTCGTGCTGAAGCCGGACCCGCTGTCCCGATCGGCGATGGCCCGGCGGCGTCGTCTCGATCTTCCGGGGACGCCTCCCGCCGCGATCGAGGTCGCCTCGCCCGAGGACATCGTTCTCCAAAAGCTGCACTGGTATCGGCTCGGGGAGGGCGTGTCCGAGCGACAGTGGAGGGACGTCCTGGGGGTGCTCAGGGTCCAGGCCGGCAGGCTCGACGAAGAGTACCTCCGGCGGTGGGCGCCGGGACTCGGGGTTGCGGACCTGCTCGCACGCGCGCTTGTCGAGGCCGCGGCGTAGACCGTCAGAACGGCGACCCGAGCACGACGTAGAAGTCGTGGCCGCCGGGCTCCATGAAGCCGTAGGCGTAGCCCGCACGCAGCGAGAACCACAGGTAGTAGCCGACCGATGCCTCGACGAGGATCTCGGCGCCGGCGCCCACCTTGACGTCCTCGGGCCGGATCTCGCCCCACGACGCGGCGCCCACGTCGCAGAACGCGTTCGCGGAGATCCGGCGGAGGAACGCCGGCAGCGTCCACGGGCCGGCGTCGACGGCGACGATCGGGACGCGGTACTCGACGTTGCCGAGCAGGTATCGCGTGCCGTACACCGACCAAGGCTCGTAGCCCCGCAGCGCAACACCGCCCATCGCCTCCCCGTAGAGAATCCCGCGAAGGAAGTCCTGCTCGGGAAAGCCGCCCAGGAAGAAGATCCCCCGGCCGCGAAACGCGGCGCGGCCGATCGCCCCCGCAAGGCGCGTCGCAATCGAGTGCGACCGGGCCCACGGCACGCTGAAGAAGGCGGCGACGTCGCCCCCGGCCTCCATGACCTCGAAATCGCTGCCGAGCGCCGGGTGGTCGAAGCGCAGGCCGGCTCCGAGCGTGTACCCGTGGTTGCGGCCCAGCGCGTAGGTCGAGCCGCGGGTGTTCGAGAAGCGCCAGTACAATCCCACCCCCGAAAGGCTGCCGGTGTCGCGCGGCACGAACGACACGACGTTCGGGTCCTCGGGCACGTCGAACCCGCCGCCCCTGGGACGGAGCCACTCGAAGGCGTACGCCAGCGTGAACCACTGGGCGTGCTCGCCCGACAGCACCGGCAGCGTCGCCTCGGCCCGCGCCGAATACGACTCCTCGATCCACCGGGACGGTTCGCCGTCCACGGTCACGTCGGTGCGCGGCCGGGTCCAGCGGGCATGCGCCAGGCCGAGGTACGGGTTCCAGCCCGCGAACGAGTACGCGACCTGATAGCCGACCTCGGCGTCCTCCAGGCCGACGGTGGCGGACCCGCCGAGCGCGTGGAGCCCGGCGACGTCGCCGCCCTGCACCAGCGCCGTGAGGGTCGGCTGGACGCCGGCCTGGGCGTACTGGAGCGCCCACGCGCGCGGCATCGCGGTCTGCCACGGATCGTACGGCCGCGACCCGGCCACGCCCGGCGCCGGATCGTCGACCGGGCCTCCTTCGGGATCCAGGGACTCCACCTCGACCGGCGCCGACGAGTCGATCCCGACCCATGCGCCGGCGTCCAGGTCGAGGACGCGCAGGTCGTAGCCGGTCGACGTGTAGCCGACGAAGGCGAGCTTGCGGCCGTCGGGCGAGACGTCCGGATGGAACGCCCCGCCCATGACGTTCGTGACGCGCCTCGTCAGGCCGCCGGCGACCTCGACGGCGTAGACGTTCGCGATGCCGGTGCGGTCGGACGAGTAGAACACGAGCCTCCCGTCGGGGGACCAGGCGGGCGCGGCGTTGATCGCGTCGGCGTCGTGCGTGAGCCGGACCAGCCCGCGCGATTCGAGATCGATCGCGTAGATGTCGCGCCGGCCGCCGGGCAGCCATGCGGAGAACGCCAGCGACCGGCCGTCGGGGCTCCAGCGCGGCGTGTAGATCTGCGCGTCCTCGCCGGCAGTCAGCACGATCTCCAACCCGGACCCGTCCGGGCGGGACACGGCGAGCGACCAGGCCGAGGGCGATGCCAGGACGAAGGCGACGCGGCGGCCCGAGCGGTCCACGTCGGGCTCGCGGGCGCGCAGGCCGGCGGTGAGGCGCAGGTCGGAGCCGTCGGCCGCGACGGCGAACAGGTCGTAGAAGCCGTAGTAGTTCCGATACGGCTCGGCGCGGTGGTACACGAACCCCCTGGAGTCCGGCGCCCACGACATCGCCGCGGCCCCGCTCACGAGGCGCAGCCGCTCCCGCCGCCCGCCGGCCGGGTCGACGGCGAAGAGCGCCGGCTGGCCGTACCCGTCGTACCCGAAGTACCCGATTCTCCGGCCGTCCGGGGAGAAGCGTGGCGTCCGCACGATCTCCGCGTCGGCCACGATCCGCCTCCCGTCCGTCGGCCCCTCGGCCTCGACCGACGCCTTCTGCGCGCCGAAGCGCGTGCGAAGGTCCGCCTTCCACGCATCGAAAAGCTCGATGTACGTCTCGCCGGTCACCTCCTCGATGGCGCGGTTGATCCCGAACGCCAGGATGTCGTCGCCGTACGCCGTCGCGAGCTTCCCCAGGACCTCCTCCCCGTGCCTGCGGACGATGAAGTCGAACAGGTAGGAGCCGTACAGGTAGTGCGCCTCGCCGTGCGGCCACGTCGTCGGCCCGTTGGCGACCTGGTCGATCCGCAGGAGGGCGTCCTCC
Source organism: uncultured delta proteobacterium (assembly GCA_947085355.1). Classification (GTDB taxonomy): domain Bacteria; phylum Myxococcota_A; class Polyangia; order DRWM01; family JAAZOP01; genus CAMTWF01. The sequence continues at coordinate 21,141 of CAMTWF010000298.1, read as the reverse complement.
AGCGTCGCCATCCGGAGATACATGTCGAAGATCGTCCCGCCGACGCGCCCATGGCCGGTGGCGCGCGACTCGATCAGCGTGGCGACGCCCTCGAGGATGAACCGCGGCTGCACGTGGTTGGGCGCCCACGTCTTGCCGAAGAGCGCGTTGACCAGCCTCGCCGGCCAGCCGATGTTGTCCAGGTGCAGGACGTGCGAGTACTCGTGGACGACCAGAAGGTGGAGCCAGTCGTCGTAGTCCTGCAGCGGCGAGAAATCGAAGGGCGGGATCGCGAAAAGCCGGATGACGTTGTACGGCAGCGCGGTCGCCGAGCCGTTGGCGTCGTCCGTGTCGTCCGTAATCACCACCTCGGTGCGGTCCTCGGGCTCGTGGCCCAGCAGCGGGACGAGCGACCCGTGCGCCCGTTCGAGGGACCTAGCGGCTCGCCGGGCGAACCTCTCCAGGTGGTGCGGGAAGTTGATCCGGAAGTGCGGGGTCTCGACCGTACGCCACTCGATCAGCGGGTCGCCCGCACGGGCCGGTCGGACCGTGCCCGCCGGCGCCAGGCACAGGACGGCCGCGATCCATGCGGTTCCGAATCTCGGACCTGCCGCGCTACGCTTCCCCGCATGTAGACCGGGCGGCGTCCGGCCGCCCTTCCCAGTGTGCAGGAGCGTAGGCGCGGGCCTCCGGGATGCTGCGCCAAATCCGAAATCCGAAATCCGAAATCCGAAATCCGGAGCTTCCGTTGACGCCATCGAGTCGCCTGCACTATCTTTCCGCATCCGGCGCCGCGCAGTCCACGCGGGACGACGGTAGCGGACGAAGACGGCGGCGGCAACCGGCGCGGCGGACCTGGATGCCTAGGATCTGGAAACTCAAGTTCGTTGCCGGGAAGTACGAGGGGGGGGAGTTCCGGCTGCCGTCCGAGGGCGAGGTCGTCATCGGTCGCGGGGCCGACCTGCCGATCGTCCTCGTGGAAGACATGGTGTCGCGCAAGCACGCGCGGCTGACGATCTCCTCCGACGGCATGAAGATCGAGGACCTCGGGTCGACGAACGGGACGTTCGTCAACGGCGAGCGCATCAAGCGGATCGAGGTGCGCGACGGCGACCGGATCCTGATCGGCACGTCGATCATGAGGCTGGTCGCAACCGACGTCCCGGACGCCAAGCCGGGGCGGACGCCGGCCCGCGTCACCTCGCCGACGGTTCCCAAGGCATCCGCCGCGTCCTCGCCGTTCACGACGGTGCCGCCACCGGCGGACACGGCGTCGCGCGAGGTCCGCAGCACGACCGGGACGATCAAGACTGTCGCGGGATCGATAGAGGAGATCCCGATTCCGGACATCCTGCAGCTTTTCGCCACCAGCAAGAAGACCGGCCTGATGGTGGCCAAGGGCCCGGCGGGCGAGAAGGCCCGGATCCACATCGATACCGGCAGGATCCTGCACGCATCGATCGACGGCGCCCCGAAGACCGGCTCGAGGAAGACGCTCTTCCGGCTGCTCCGGTGGAAGAAGGGCAGCTTCGAGTTGCGCCCGGCGCAGCCGGTACCGGAGGGCGACCGGCTGGCGGACGGCATCGAGCATCTCCTGATGGACGGGTTGCGGGAGTTGGACGAGATCGAGCGGCTGCGGCCCGATCTTCCGGCGGACGACGCGCCGCTGCGGCTGGCGCGCCCGATGGACGCACGGCTCCGCGACCTCCTCCCCGCAACGCTGGACATCGTCCAGCACGTCCACAACGAGGAGCGGCTGAGCCGCGTGATGGACGCGGCCGAGGGCCTCAGCGACCTCGACGTGGCGATGGAAATCGTCCTGCTGATCCAGAAAGGCTACGTCGTCGTCGGCGATTGACCGCGCCGCTCCCGGCGCTCGGCGTGCCGGACGGCGACATCGTGCGCCTCGGTGATCCTGCGGGCCAGTTCCGTGGCGACGGCCGATTTCGCCGGATCCGATGCGTGCCGGTCCGGATGATAACGCGACATCAGGCGATGGTACGCGCGCCGGATCTCGCCCGGACGAGCGCCCAGAGGCAGTTCCAGGGCCGCGAACGCCTTGCGGACCTCCGCCGACGGCGCGGGCGATTCGACCGGCGGCGCCGGCTCCGGGGCATGCCGGCCGGCCGCGACGGCCGGCCGTTCGTCGAACCGCTCGATCACCCGCCCGATCCGGTCCCGCGCGGCGCGCGCGACGGCGCCGATGTTGGCCCGCAGTATCCGGCCGATCCTGTCGAGCATTCGGGCGCCGTCACCCGCCCGACCCGTCGCGGCGTCGCGTGAGCATCTTCTCGAGCAGGCCGGCGGAGTACGATGTGAGCGACGTGAAGACGACGCCCATCCCCGGGGGATCGTCCTGCACGCGGACGACCTCGCCCTGGCCTTCGATTGTCTCGAGGTCATTCATGACAACGGTGAACTTGAGGTTGACTCGGGTGCCGATGGCGAGCGGGTTCTTCGATCGGATGAAGACGCCGGTGCGGGAGATGTTGGTGACGTACTCCTCGATGAACGCGTCGAAGCTCTCGAACTCCTTGTTGATCGTCAGCCGCTCCGAGCGGCGCCTTCCGGGATCGGCCATCGCCGTTCACCCTCTCCTCATCTCGAAACGCTCGACGTGGAGATCCTCGACCGCCTCTACCTTCACCGTTGTCCCGAGCTTCTCCGACAGGCGGTCGAGGAACGCCTTCTCCCTGCCGAGCAGGGCCTCGCGGACGTGGGGATGGGCCCGCACCACGAAGCGGTCGCCGCCGCCGGCGCCGACCTCGCGGCGAATCTCGCGCATGATCTCGTAGCAGACGCTCCGCACGGACCGCAACGTGCCGGCGCCCTCGCAGTACCAGCACCGCTCGTTGAGCGTCCCCCCGAGCGACGCTCGGGTGCGCTTGCGGGTCATCTCCACGAGCCCCATCTCGGAAATGCGGATGACGCTGGTCCGGGCCTTGTCCCCGCGCAGGGCCTCCAGCAGCGCGCGGTAGGTCTTCTCGCGGTTCTCCTCCGACTCCATGTCGATGAAATCGATGATGATGAGGCCCCCGATGTTGCGGAAGCGCAACTGGTAGGCGATCTCCGCGACCGCCTCGATGTTGTTCCGGAAGATCGTCTCCTCGAAGTCATGCTTCCCGACGAACTTCCCGGTGTTGACGTCGATGGCGGTGAGCGCCTCGGCCTGGTCGATCACGATCGAGCCGCCCGACGGCAGGGGCACGCGGCGCTGCAGGGCGCGCTTGAGCTCCTCCTCGATGCCGTACGCGTCGAACAGCGGCTCGTCGCCGCTGTACAGATCCACCGCCCCGACCCGCTCCGGCATGTATCGGCCGACGTATTCGACCATCTCCCGGTGCACATCCGGATCGTCCGTGACGACGCGGTCCACCGGCCCGCTGAATGCATCCCGAACGGCTCGCAGCGGCAGGGCGTAGTCCTGCCGGAGGAGCGCCGGCGCCCGCCGCTCGGTCCGGCCGCGCAGCACCCTCGCCCACTCGGCCTTCAACCAGTCGATGTCGGCGCGCAGCGCGTCCTCCGTGCAACCCGCCGCGGCCGTGCGGCACACGAACCCCCCGTCTTCGCCGGACCGGTGCGACGCCACGATCTCGCGCAGCCGGCGGCGTTCGGAATCGTCCGTGATGCGACGCGATACGCCCAGGTGGCTCACCTGCGGCAAGTACACGACGTAGCGCCCCGCCAGCGAGGCATTCGGCGTGACGCGCGCGCCCTTCGAACCGATCGGGGCCCGGCTGACCTGCACGAGGACTTCCTGACCCTCGCGCAGCAGGTCGCGGATCGATCGCTGTGCGGCGGAGCGCGTGCGGTCGCCGTCCCCGTCGCCCGTCTCCGCGATCATCTCGTCGAGGAACCGCATCGCCTCCCCGAGCTGGAGGAACCCCGACTTGTCCATGCCGATGTCGACGAAGGACGCCTGCATCCCGGGGATCACGCGCTCGACCCGCCCCAGGTACACGTTCCCCTCCACCGACCGCTCGCATTCCCGCTCGATGTAGAACTCGACGACCTTGCCGTCCTCGACCAGCGCCACGCGCGTTTCGGGGATGTCGACGTTGACGAAGAGAGCGCCTGACTTGGCCATCGGTGCAGCAGCAGCCTTCCGCAGCACTCCCGAATAGCACCGCGGCGACGGCGCGTCAATCCGACACGCTTCCAACGGTCGGTTCGGGGGGGGGGGCGACGGAGGGTGGAGGGAGCAAGCGTCGTCAAGGATCGACCATCGCCGATCGGGAAGGTCGTCGCACTTCCGCGGGGCGGCGGCCTGCATCACCGGTACGTGGGGCGTGAAGCAGCGCAACGGCGACCTCGGAACTCGCGCCCAGGTCACGCACCTAGCGAGCGCCCGGCCGGCAAGATTTGCCCTCAGGTGCTCCACGCTTTCGGGCGCCCGCTCGTTGATCACCCTCGCCATGCCGCGCTGCGCGCCTGGACCGGGCCGATCACCGCCGCGGAGTTCGAGGAGTACCGCCTGGCCCTGGAATGGGCCGCCGCGCGCCTCGGCGCGCTGTCCTGACCGCCCGCAACGGCCGCCGTGCGGCGGCCTGCCGCCGCTACGACGTGCAGAGCGTCCCGCAGGAGGGATCGCAGGACGTCGAGGCGTTCGGCACGCAGGAGCCGTCCCCGTCGCAGTCGCCGACGCACCCCGTGAAGTAGTCGCAGTCCGGCCAGCACACGGCGTGCGTCTCGCTGCCGTTCATCCAGCACCGCAGGTGCGGCGGGCATTCGGCGGCACTGCCGGGCTCGCAGGACGCGGCGCTCCCGAGCAGCATGCACACGCCGCCGACGCAGATCGGCTGGTGGGAGGTGCCCACGCCGCCGCAGTCGGAGTCGCAGCGGCAGGCCGAGCCCGGCCGCGCGCCGCTACCGCTGGAGTCGTCGGCGTCCGCATCGCCGTCCGCATCAGCGTCGGCGTCGGCGTCCGCCGCACCCGGACACGTGCACCTGCCGGTGGTCGTGTTCCAGGTGCCATGCAGCCCGCCGACGCAGCAGCGGCCGGTGGAGCAGCCCTGCGCCGTGCAGGGCACCTGGTCCTCGTCCTCCGCAGCGCAGCCAGCTCCTCCGATCCACCAGGACGCGCCGAGCACGACGCACGTCAAGAGCACGAGATGGATGCGCTTCATCGTCTCCTCCTCCTTCTTGCCCGCCAGCCTCCGGAATGCCCCCCGGGTCACCATGCGCCAACTCTCCGGAACCGAGCAGCCGCGTAGCGCAGGGACGCGCGGCTGTCAACACCCCCGCCGCTCATGGTCCGGGCGGCGCGCCTCGCTCCATGGCGTCTACTCGACGACCACAACGATCACGTCGCCTCCTTGCAGGCGATGCGGGCGGGAAGGCGATGACACGCCGCCGGCCGCCTGCGCCGATCCCGTCGCCTTCGACGAGCACGACGAACACGACGCTGCTCGACGACGACCGTGCGACGTTGACGGCGCTGGCGATGCGCCCGGGCGGCGACGCGGGCAGCGGGCGGCGAGGCTGGTCCGTCCGCGTGGACGGCGACCACGACGCGGTCCGCAGGGCTAACGACGGTCGTCGATCTCGACGTCCCCGGCAAGGTGATGTCGACAGGGAGCCGAGAGGGGCGGGGGATCGTTGCCAACGGCCTCCGCGCATGCTGTAGTCCAGGCGTCGGCATGGAGGTTTGCATGAGGCGTCCGATCATGGTGCTCGTCCCCGTGGGTGCCGCGCTGGCGGCCGGCGCGTGGCTCGTCAGCGGATGCGGCTGCCAGCAGCACGGGGTCTCGGCCGTCAACGTCACGCCGGAGATGGCTTGCCTGGAACTGCGAGGCGGCGTGCCCGGTCGCGCCGAGTCGTCGATCGGGCTGTGCGAGTCGGTGTGGCTCCTCGGTCGGAACGGCTGTTCCGAGGCGCTGCACCTGCCCGCTATGCCTCCCGACGGGTCGGAGGTTCCGCTCGACGTCGCACCGGGCGTCGACTTCGAGTTCCGCGTAGCGGAGCACATGGAGTCGGGCAAGACGTACACGATCTCCGCGTCGGTCGGGACGACGCCGGTCATCATCAGCTTCCGGATCAGCGAAGACGAACTGTAGGACGATGGCGAACACGGCGTCCTCGACGACCACGTAGCGATCGAGGGCGCCGATCCCGTCGCCTTTGCGCAGGCGATGCGTTCGGGGAGGCGACGCGCTGCGACGCGCGCCTGCGCCGATCCCGTCGCCCTCGACGATCACGACGACCGCGACGCTGTCTCCGTCGAAGAGCATCACGCCCGCCGTTTGACCAACGTCCGCCTGTCCCGTAGCCTCCTCGCTGCGATCCCCGAGGCCAAGGGCGATCTGCTGCTCAAGTGGCCGTACATGCTCATCGACTCGGACGCGCGCATCGAGGAGGAGGCCCGCTTCTTCGACGACATGCTGGCCTGCATCGCCCGGCAGTACGGGGTCGACGAGAACTGCGTGAGCAGCGTCGGCGTCAGCGCCGGCGGCCTCTGGACGCCGCAGCTCGCCCAGCGGCGGTCGCGTCGCCTGGCCAGCTTCGTCGCGCTCTCCGGCGGCGTCGGTCGCGGGGGCGATTGGCTCAACCCCGTGCGACCCTGGCTGGGCGCGGCGCATCGCATGCCGGCGATCGTCCTGTGGGGCGGCCCCACCGACTTCTGCGGCATGAGCTTCGCGACGACCTCGGCATATCTGGAGGAAGCGCTCGTCGCCGACGCGCACTTCCTGGTCGAGTGCGTCCACAACTGCTCGCACGCCGAGCCGCCGATGTCGCCGCCGCCCGGCGAGTCCAAGTACTCGGCGCCGTGGAAATTCGCCCTCGATCACCCGTTCTGGCTGGAGGACGGGGAGTCACCGTATCTCGTCACCGGCCTCCCGCCCAGCTACCCCGCGTGGTGCGGCGTCGGCCTGGGCGGCGCAACCCCGCGCGGCGGCACCTGCGAGGGCAGCATCCTGGGCGACTGCCTGTAGTCTCGGGTCGGCGGATCATCACTCGAAGACGAGGCGCGCGGTCGTGCCGGCTCCGGCCGGGGGGAAGCGCGACGATGAGCGTGGTGCGGCGTCGTGGGCGTCGGGCCGGCACAGCATCACGTCCGCGGACCGCCGCGCCGTGGCGTCGCGAGGCGACGCCACCGAGGTCTACAGCAGGGGCGGGCAGCCGAAGACGAAGCGGACGGTGGAGATGCGACCTGCCCGTAGATCGTCACAGTCGGTGCCGCGCAACTCCACGGTGTTCGTCGCACTATCGTAGGCGAAGCCGTTGCCGTCGGGATCGTCGCGCCGGAGCGGGCGCTCGTCGACGAAGACGTTGATGTCGCGCTCGTCCGGCGGGATGCTGCCAAGCTCGAACCGGCACGACTCCTCGCCCACCACGATCGTTCCGAGCGCCGCCGCCAGCTCGTCGCGATTCTCGGCGCGGTAGTAGCGGGGCGAGCCGGAGCGCGCCGTGCCGCCCGCGTCGGCCATGCGATCGAGCACGTCGGCGAAGACCTCGCTGCCGGGGATGCCCACGACATACGTCTTGTACCCCGCGGCGAGCAGCTCGGAGAGCGTCGCCATCGTGCGGACGTCGTCGAGGCAGCCGATGTAGCCGAGCGTCCCGTCACAGAAGGGGGTGCCTGTCGTGCAAATGCAGCCGGGGGATCGCGCGGGGTTGCAGTTCGGCCCGCCGTCCGTGACCAACACGAGCACGCCAGGTCCGGGTTCGACGGCGGCGGCGAGTGCATCGCGCGCGGCGAGCAGGGCGGCGTGGGTGGGGGTGAAGCCGCCGTTGCATATCGGCATCGAATCCGGATCCTCGAGCGATCCGACGATCGCCGCGCCGGTGACCGGCGCCGGCTGGACCGTCGTGCGCGGCGCCGCCGTACCGCCGCAGAACAGCGTGACCGGGTCGCCCGCACCGCTCAACGCGCCCGGACCGGGGAAAAGCGTGAGGCCGAAGCTGATCTCGGGGCCGGCGCCGGCCACGACACCGTTGACCGCCGACTTCGCGTCGTCCCAGCGCGTCACGTAGTCGATGCCCGTCGCCGGCCGGGAGTTCGTCTCGACGCAGGAGCCCAGTTCCGCCGTGGTCGGCGTGTACGTCGGATCGGACGGGTCGAGCATCGTCGACGAACGGTCGACGACGAAGACGAGGTTCGTCGGCAGGCGGGTGAGCGAGATCTCCTCGCCGCCGCAGGCGCCGTCGCCCCAGAACTCGTCGTCGTACTCCGGCCGCACGGAATCGTCCGCGGCCCCCGTGTCCGAATCCCCGTCGCCGTCCGCGTCGGCGGCGCCGACGCACTCGCATTCCCCTCCCCTGCAGACGCCCGCCTCCAGGCCGCTCGACCGGCAGGTGCGATCGCAGGAATACGGGTCGCACGTACCGTCCTCCCTGGGGTTGGTGCAGTCCACGGCGAGAAGCGCGATTCCCGCACACCCCGCCCAAGCGAAGATCCGTCTCGGCGTCATGGCTATCCTCCTCTTCCGTCCCCTCCGTCAGTAGTAGATCAGATCGGCAGCGGCAGGCAGCGCATGCTGGTGCAGACGTACCCTTCGCTGCTGCGGCAGTCGTCGTTGGACAGGCAAGTCTTGAGGCACATGCAGCCGGTGCCGCACTGACAGGCCGAGCCGGCCGGACAGGCCGCCGGGTCGCTGAGCACGCAGCCGATGATCGTGCAGTACCCGTTGGGAAAATCGAGCAGGCCGGCGATGTCCCTCAGGCACGTCGCGCCGGGGTCCACGCAATCCCCGTCGCTGCCGCAGGCCCCACCGATGTGCCCGGGAGTGCCGGCGAGGCCGTCGTCGGCGTCCGCCGGCGCGTCCGCCTCGGCGGGCACGTCTGCGGCGTCCGCTGCCGAGGCCTCGTCCTCACCCCCGTCGGTCGGAACGTCGGCGACCGCATCGCCATCGGCATCCGCGTCCGCGCCGGTGCCGGAGCAGGCGCACGTGCCGTCCGCCCGGCACTCGCCCGCGGCCAATCCCTGGATCTGGCAGAAAACCTCGCACGCCGCCGGATCGCATGGAACCGACGACTGTTGGGCGCAAGCGCAGATCGTCGCCGCGCACACGAGTGCGAGCATCCAAGCCACCCGGTCCGCTGATCCATCCATCGGTCCTCGCCTCCCGGCGGGAGCATAGCACGATCTCGCCGTGCCGGTGCGGAGCACCGCCTTCCCGAAACGCCGCCGTCGTCGAATCTGCCCCGCATCGCGTTCGGCGGCGACCGTCCCGCCGCCTCTGCGCCCCCATCGCCCTCCTCGCCCACGCCGCCCGCGCCGCCCTCACCGCCACGCCGAGCACGCCGCCCTGTCGCCTCCTCGTCGAACGCGCCGTTCACGCCGCCCATCCGTGCTTCTTGACGGTCGTGGTCCCACAGGGCATGAGTCGAGAACGATGACCGAGAGAAGGTACTGGGTCAGCGCACCGATCGCCCTGCTGGAGAGCAGCATGGAAGACCAAGTCCCCGAAGAAGAGGCGGAGCAGCTCGCGACGATCGACGGGGAACTCGCGGACCTGGGCTTCTTCCGCGACGACGAGAACGTTCAGTGGATCTACAAGACGCGGGACCTCGACGAGGCACGTGAGATGGCCATCGAAGCGAAGAAGGCGTGGTCCCGCCCTTCGGATCCCGTCGGCGCGGACGGCATCTCGATCACGGCGCAGCCTGAGTGCCCGCGGTGCGGCAGGTTGGGCAGGTTCAGCGACCAGTTCTGCGCCGCGTGCGGGGCGAAGATGTTGCCGGCGGTCGACATCGACCCGGACACGGGCGGCGAACTTCGTCGGCGGTGAGCATCCTCACCGCCTCCGCACGGTCCGGCTGCTGCGCCTGCTCGACGACTACGGTGCCGAGGAGCTCGCCGCCGCCGTCCGTTCGGCGGTCGAGCGACAGGCGTGGGGCGCCGGCTGCGTGGCCCACATCCTGGAACAGCGCCGCCGGGCGCGGGGACTCCCGCCGCCCGTCCGCGTGCAACTGCCCGACGATCCGCGGGTGCGCGACCTGCGCGTCACCCAGCACCGACTGGAGGACTACGATACGGGATGCACGTCGGGGGGGGCGAACCCTTCCTGCGAGCATACCGGATGGATGTCTGGGGGGGGTCGAAGCTTTCCTGCGAGCATACCGGATGGATGTCGGGGGCGGTCGAAGCTTTCCTGCGAGCATACCGGATGGATGTCGGGGGCGGTCGAACCCCTCCTGCGAGCATACGGGATGAATGTCGGGCGGGGGCGAACCCCCCCCTGCGAGCATACGGGATGCTCGGGGGGAAGGGTCCAACCCCTCAGGCTTCGGGCTTCAGGAAACACGGGATTGTGGCTACCTGAAGCCTGAAGCCTGAGGCCCGAAGCCTGGTCCCGGCGACTTTGCCGGGACCCTGGGCTACGTCAGGTATGGGCGCAGAACCCGGCGCGGCAGGGCGCTCCGGGGGCGCCGCACTCAACGGCGACGCAGACGTCCGTCGTGTCGGGGTTGGCGTCGTCGCAGTCCGCGTCGTTCGAGCAAGGCGCGTCCTCGGGGATGCAGATGCCGCCGCCGACGCAGTACTCGAGCGTGCACGGTTCGTCGGGCGGGCAGTCGGAGCAATACGCCGGCTCGCACCGGGAGCCGGGGCCGCAGTCGGCGTCATCATCGCAGCCGATCGACGTGTCTGGCGGCACGCAGAACCCGCCGCCGATGATGCAGGGCATGTCCGGGCACGTCTCGCCCGGCGGGCAGCCCGGGCAGCCGCCGTACATCTCGCACGTCCACTCCGGAGGGCAGTCCTCGTTCGTCGCGCACTCCATCTCGGGCGGCGGGACACAGACGCCGCCTACCACGCACGGCATCGCAGGGCACGGCTCGCCCGGCGGGCACACGGGACAGTCGATCTCGGTCTGGCAGACCAGGCCCGGCGGGCACTCCGAACTGTCGACGCAGCCGTGGCCCGGCACGCACATCGAGCCGCTCCAGCAGTAGCCGGTCCCGTCGGGGTTCTCGACACACTCGCCCACCGCCTCGCAGACAAAGCCGGGCGGGCACGTCACGCCGTCCGGGCCGCACTCGCCCGAGGCGGGGATGCAGAAGCCGCCGACCACGCACCCCAAGGCGCACGGTTCGTCAAGGCCCGGCGGGCAATCCGGACACCCGCCGCCCCAGACGCACTCGAATCCGGCCGGGCAGTCCTCCGCGCTCGTGCACTCGCCAGCCTCCGGGACGCAGACGTGCCCGCCGAAGCACCGGGGTTCGGGGCAGTCCGTCCCCATGCACGCAACCCCCTCGCACTCGCCGGCGAACTCGCACCTGTACCCGGGCGGGCACGGAACCGTCGGATCGGAGCACGCGCGGTCCCCGCCCGGCACGCAGACGCCGCCGCCGACGCACGCAAGCAGCGCGCACGGTTCCCCGTCGCGGCACTCGGGGCACATGGCTACTATGCACTCGAACCCGTCGGGGCAGTCGCCGTCCACATCGCAGAGCGGATCGTCTCCCGGCGGCACGCAGATGCCGCCCGCGAGGCAGATCTCCGCGCCGGCGGGCCCGCCGCACCAGAAGTCCTCGCAGACCAGGCCGTCCTTGCAGGCGGCATCCGAGGTGCATCCGTCGCCGACCACCTCGCACACGCCGCCGTTCACCCGGAACTCGCCCCGTTCGTCGCTGCCGCGGTACGCCGTATTGCACCGCATTCCCGCGCCGCAGTCCGCCTCGGCGACGCACGCATTGCTCGTGTGCCTCACCGGCGGATCGACGTCGTCCTCGCCGCATCCGCTCGGCACGAACGCCCACGCCGCGAGCAGCGGGACGACCGCGCCGAGGCTGCTACAGATCTTCGTCCTTCTCATCTTCCTTGCTCCTTCCGATTCTGGGCGCCCGGCCCATCCGGGCGCCTGGAGGGTTCCGCTGGAACCCCTCCGACCTGCGGCGATTCAAAGCACGGACCGTACCAGCCGTCCAGGATCGCCGTTCCTGTCAGGCAGCATGAACGATTCCGGCAAGTTGCCCTGAATCGTCCCCTGTCGTTGCGGCCCCGCCATGCTCCGCGCCCTGACATCGCTGTCCTGCCGCCGGGGCCGATGTGCCACCGTGGGCCGTACCGGCGGCGAGCGCGGATCTCACGAATCTCCCCACCTGTGCAGCCGCGAAATCACCTCGAACGGGTCGAAGCCGAGCAGCCGACGCAGGGGGAGTTCGGCGGCGACGGTGCGCCCGACGCGCTCGGCGATGCGGCCGAGGTCGAACCTGTCGACCAGTCCGAGCGGGTCGAGGCGGCGGGCGACGTCGCGGACGGCCCCCACGACCTTGGCGGCGGTGTCGATCCCGAGCGCCACGGCGAGCCAGGGCGGCAGCGGGTCGAGCACGATCCGGCGCGATGCCAGCGCGCGCGGCAGCGCGTCCGGCTCGGATCCGAAGACGACCCGCGCCAGCGCCGCCTGGTCGGCGAATACCCCGATCGACGGCGGAGCGAACTCCGCGCGGACACGCTCCAGGATCCGCGGCACCGCGGCGCGCCACGTCGCGCCGCGAACGGGCAGGCCTCCCAGCGCGTCGTGGCCCCCGATGCGGACGATCTCGCCGCGCCGCTTCTCGGCGATCGCCGCGAAGGACAACCCGCCCGGGCCGAAGACGTACAGCACCGCCGACGTGCCGTCCGGAAAGACATGGTCCAGCGCCGCGCGGACCGACGCCTCCGGGGGGATCGGCAGGTCGTCCAACAGCGCCGGCGAGAAGAGGAACAATCCGGCCCGCCGGGCCTCGCGAATCGGCCCGAGGAGCCGCAGCCACGAACCGAGCAGGTCGGCCGCCGGATCGAAGGATGCCGACACGGCGTCGTCCAGGAACCGCAGGACGCGTCCGTCCGCCGCGAGCGCCCACGTGGCGCCACGCTCGCGCCTCAACCTCCGCAACGCCTCGGCCGAGATGGGTCCGCCGGCGTCCGCGAGCCACGCCGGCGCGGGAACCGGTCCATCCCGGAGGTCCACGAGCAGCATCGGGCGACCGTCGCGGACCGCGAGGATCAGCCCGCGCCGAGGATCGCCGATCCTCGATCCGCGCGGAGGACACGTGACGAATTCGTACGCCGCCGCGAGATCCTCCCGGCGGATGTGGGTCACCCGGACGTCCGCGGAGATCAACCCGCCCTCCCGCCGCCGGTGCGGACCAGCAGCCGGATCGCTCCGGGCCGGACGACGCCGCCCGCCGGCGCTACCCCCGGCTCGTCGAGGTCGCGCCACTCGCCCGCCGGCGCCGCGCGGGCCGCCGGAACCGCCCCGGCCGAACGGTTGACGATCGCGACGCCGCGCGGCGCACGGGCATCGCCGGGCCCGGTGCAAATGCCCCGAGCGGCTTTGCCGCGAGGGTCCGCCAGCAGTCGCCTCTCGACGCCGTCACCCGGGGCGGCCTCGGCGAGCCCGGCCGCCCTCAGGGCCTCAGTCACGACGGCGACGTCGGGTCGTTCGACGAATACGGCCGCGGCCGGCAGCGCCGCGATAGGTTCGCGGGTTGCGATGTCGCGGACCGGCCGGCGCGGCCCGGCCACGACCACGCCGCCGCGCTCCAGATGCGAGCGGACCCGCCGGAGCGTCGCCGCGGGCGCCGCGGCAAGCGCCGGCACGAGCAGCAGCGGCGTCGCCGCCGCGTCGACGTCGACCGGGCTCTCGTCGTCGACGATCACCCACGGCGCCCCGGCCTCCTCCAACGCTCGTTCGGCCGCCTCGAACCAGCTCCACCACGCGCCGCCCGAGGGATCGTCGTCGGCGGGATCGAGGGCGAGCGTCGGGGGGAATCCGAGCGCGGCCGGAAGACACGGGGAGAGGGGGCCGAGCACCGACGCGGACGCCCCAAGCGCGGCGCGCACGTAGTCGCGAGGCAGGACGATCGCCGCGGCGGGTCTGGGCCGCATGTCGAGCCACCCGGAGCGCGCGACGCCGTGCACGAGCTTCCGCACCGCCTGCGCCGGATCGGACGACTCCCGCAGCCGCTCGTCCAGGAGCCCGCCCGCCCACCGATCGTGCGCGACGGCCGGCGAGACGACGATGCCGTCGAGGCCCGCGGCAAGGCACGCCCGCAAGCCGTGGAGGTTGTCCGCGGGGCCGAGGTGCGGCAGCCACGGCGGCGTGCCCGCGGCCACGAGCGAGGCGAACGGGCGGCGGACCGAGCCGGCCAGCAGGCGCAGGTCGCGGTCCAGCGGTCGCGGCGCGCCCGCCCAGCCGTACACGTCAAGGCCGAGGCGCTCGAACGACGACGCCAGGAGGCCGGCGCCGACCGGGTGGAACAGCCCGGCAGGCGGGAGTGTCGTGGCGACCGCGCGGCAACCGTGCTCGGCCGCCGCGGCGGCCAGCCCGGCCACGTAGTCGAGATACAGCCGTTCGGCGAACAACATCGCGCCGATCGCGGCGTCGGCGGAGGCGGGCGGAGCCGACCGGTCGGCCGGCATGAGTCGATCGCGTTCGGCGGGGCGCAGCTCCGCGCGGGCCGCCTCGTATGCCTCGACGGCGTCCGGGCTCTGGTCGGCGGGGGCGACCGGGGAGCGGCCGAGGTACGGTACGACGTCGCCGACCGCGACGGAAAGGACGGGACCGCGGGGCGCGACCCAGGGCGCGATCGCGGCGCACGCGGCGCGGATCCACCCGGCCGACCGCTCGCGGTACGCCCGCGAGGCGTATGACGGCGCGAGCATCCAGCGCGGCGGGATCGGAACGACCAGGGGCCGGCCGGCCGCGTTCCCGGCGGCGGTCGCCGGGTCGGAGGCGACGGAGCGCGGCAGGCCGAGGCAGGTCAGCTCGGCCCCGACGCACGGGCCCAGCCGCAGGTGCGCGCCCAGGCCGATCCGGCCCGCTTCCTCCAGGAAGGCGCCGAGGTGCGCGGTGTCGGAGTCGAACGCGAAGCGGCCGGACGATTCGTGCTCGGACCAGGGCACGGGCGACTCGACGGAATCGAACCCGAGCGATCGTATCGCGGCCAAGGCCCGCCCGAAGAACCGCGGGGGGCGCCTGAAGTAGTGGAACGACGCGGCCAGCATGTCTCAATCGCCAGTAGTCAGTGGTCAGTGGTCAGTGGTCAGTCGTTCGCTGGTAGCTACCTGCTGACCACTGACCACTGACTACTGACTACTGACTCACGCCGTCGTGTCCTCGGTCACCGTATCGGCCGACACGTCGATCGGATCGGATTCCGACCACTGCTCCACGCGGTTCCTCCCGGCGCTCTTGGCCCGGTAGAGCGCCCTGTCCGCGGCGGCCAGGAGGAGCACCCGCGAACGCATCGCACCCTCGATCATCGTGGCGGCGCCGACGGAGACGGTGACGCGGAACCCGCCGGATGGATTGGGCACGAGCTGCGACTCCACCGTGGCCCGTATCCTCTCGGCCAGGATGGCGGCGCCGGCGCGGTCGATGCCGCGTGCGAGGATGACGAACTCCTCGCCGCCGTACCGGGCCAGGATGTCCTCGGTGCGGACGACGCGCGCCAGGGTGCGGGCGACGACCCTGAGGACCAGGTCGCCGGTCGAGTGACCGTAGGTGTCGTTGACGCGCTTGAAGTGGTCGAGGTCGATCATGAGGACGCTGAGCGGCGTGCGGTGGCGGGTGGCGTAGGCGTACTCCTTCCGGAACTCCTCGTCGAAGAACTTGCGGTTCGCCACCTTCGTCAGGCCGTCCTGGGTGGCCGACGTGTACATCTGTTCGGCGAAGTTGATCTCGGTGGCGTCCGTAACGGAGAACTTGATGATGGCGGTCCGGCCGATCTGGATCTTGTCGCCGTCCTGGAGCCTGTGGCGATCGATCCTCCGGTTCTCGACGAATGTGCCGTTGGTGCTGCCGAGATCCTCGACGATGGCATCGCCGTTGGGTTCGAGGGAGATGCGGGCGTGCTTGCGCGAGATTCCGGTGTCCTGGATCTGGACCTCGCACGTCTCGCCGCGTCCGATGTACGAGACCGGACCGGCCAGGCGGTAGTGTCTGCCGACGCCGACGCCGGCGATGACGATCAGGTGCGGGTGGCGCTGCGCGCCCGCGCCCGGCAGCTTCTCCGCCAGATCGTCCAGGCTGGTTATGACCGTCGCGTCGTCGGTGGGCCGGTCGCCGTCCTCGGCCCCGCCGGCGGCATCCCCTTCGCCGCCCGCGCCACGCCGCTCCGGTCTGCTCCGATCGTCGGGTCCGCGACTCTGCATCGTCTCCCACCGCTCCGATTCCCCCGGCTACGCCACGTTCGCCTCCGCGAACACCCTGTTCCGGCCGGACTCCTTCGCCTGGTACAGAAGCCGGTCGGCCACCCCGATGAGGCCCTCCGGCGTCGTGGCCGGGCTGCCCCGCACGGTCGCCGCGCCCACGCTCACGGTCACCGCCAGCTCGATCGCATGGAACGACACGCGCAAGGCGTCGACCCCGGCCCGGATCCGCTCGGCCAACGTCGTCACGCCGGGCGGGGCCGTCTCCCGCACCAGCACGGCGAACTCCTCGCCCCCATAGCGGGCCAGGACGTCCTCCGACCGGACCTGCCCCTGGACGAAGCCCGCCACCTCGGCCAGCACGCGGTCGCCCGCCAAATGCCCGTACGTGTCGTTGAGCTGCTTGAAGTGATCGATGTCGAGCATGATCAGCGAGACGAGCGACCTGTGGCGGCGGGCGTACGCCACCTCCGCCCCGAGCCGCTCGTCGAAATACCGGCGATTGTAGACCTTCGTCAGCGCGTCGCGGATCGACAGCTCGTAGATGCGCTTCTGGTAGTCCTCGTCCACGTCGGCCTGCAGCACGAACTTGAGCACGGTCCGACCAAGCGATATGCGGTCGCCGTCCCGGAGCGTCTGCCGCTTCACCTGCTCGCCGTTCACGGTCGTGCCGTTCGTGCTGCCGAGGTCCTCGACCGCGTATTCGCCCGAATCCTCGGCCAGGATCCGCGCGTGGCGGCGCGAAACGCCGTCGTCCCCGAGGATCACGTCGCACTCGACGTCGCGGCCGATGACGACGTCGGCGACGTTGAGCGGCACCATCGCGCCGACGTTCGTGCCGCCCAGGAACACCAGCATCGCCCGCCTGTGCTGAATGCGTTCGAGCTGCGTCACCAGCGACGACTGGTCGATGATTGCCGTGTGCGGCCCGCTCCGCTCGGGCTGATCCCTGCTCCCGATCAAGTCGCGACGCCTCCGGTTCCGCTTCCCAATGATAAGCCAAGCCGACCCGAACACAAACCCGGGCGGTCGGGCCCCAGGGCCTACTCCACCCGCAGGTCCAACGCGCGGATCGCCTCGGCCAGCTCGATTCGAGCCTCGCCGATGCGGCTTCCCACGTCCACGATCAGCGCGGTGAGATCCTCGAAGCGGCGGCCCAGCTCGGCCATGCGGCGCGTCAGGCCGTTGCGCAGCGCCGTCGCGCGCGGGTTGTCGCCCAGCACCGACAGGTCCGAACGGACCTCCTGGAGCATGCGGTGCACCTCGCGGCGCTCCTCCTCGGTGCGCGAGCGCTGCTGTTCGAGATCGTCGAGGCGGCGGCCGGCATCGAGCGCGCGTTCCAGCAGCGGCCGCGCGATCGCGTCCACCGCCGGACCGGTCAGGTAGACCGCGATCGCCTCGCGCGCCAGCGGCGAGAGAATCTCCACCTCCACGACCACCGGGCTTCGCTCCTCGACCACGAGCTTCGCCTCGCCGCCGGCGGCAACCTCCATCGGCAGCAGGACCGCCTCGTCCCCCGTCTCCTCGGCGCCCTCACGCGGGCCGACCATCTCGTATCCCCGGCGCCGGGCGTGCCGCACCCACAGATCGACACGCTCGTCACCGAGGTTCCGCGCGTCGTAGGTCGTCTTGCGCGTCGAGAACCGCTGCACGGTCACGCGCCCACGGACGATCTTCACCAGCTTCGCCCCGCCGGGGCGCTCGTCGACTGCCGACGTCACGGCCACGGAACGCTCCAGCGCGTACGGTACGGACGCCTTCGCACCCGCCGGCAGCGGTTCGAGGATCCCCTGCCCGAGGAATGCCGAGCGGCCAAGGATGGCCACCGGGCCGCGTTCGAGCGCCACGCCCATGTCGTTGCGGAACCGCACGACGCGGAACGGGTGCCGCATGGAGGCCGGCACGCCGGGCGCCGGCTGGAACAGGAGCGTGTCGTCCGCCTCGACGCGGTCGTTGAGGATCGCAACCAGCGTGGAAGAGTCGTTCGGGACCGAGACGGCTCCGCGGGCATGGTAGCGCGCCACGCCGCCCTCCTGGGCCCGCAGCGCCAGCACGGCCAGGCTCCCGGCCGTCGAGTCGGCGTCGATCTCCTGGAAGATGTCGCCCTGATCGAACGGCTCCGGCGCCGACTCCGCCTCCACAACCCGGTGGTGCGATTCCTCCGCGCTCGACCGCGCGGCGCCCGCCCGCGGGCGCGCCGGCGGCGGCGGCGAGATGTCGGCCGAGGGCCGACTGGCGCCGGGGGCGGACTCCGCGGACGGCTGCTGCTCCCGCCGGGGTCGCGAGACCGACACGGCGCCGGAGACCGGCGCCTGGACGACCTCGCCGAAGTCGGTCACCAGCGGGCGGAACGGCACGTGCGGCGTCGCGAGGTCCGCGCGGAACGTCAGCGGCGCGCCCTCGGACACGGTCAGCGCCACCTGGCTCCAGTCCTCGCCCGAGCGGTTCTGGATCACGGCCCACCCCTGGAGCAGCGCGCTGCCGTCGCCTTCGTCCATGATGATCCGGTACGTCGGTCTCCAGACCGGGGCCTCCACGACGTACGCCACCGTGACGTCGCCCGCGCCCCCGCCCTCGTCCATCTCGATGGCGACGTCGATCATCGGATCGGGCGGCGGGGGGGGCGGCGGGGGCGGCGGACACTCCCAGGGCAGCCGGTTGCACGGCGGCTGCGGGGGCGCCGGTTCCTCGGGCGGCGGCGTCGCGAAGGCCACGCCCCGCACGCCGCCTCCGCCCCGCGCGACGACCGCGAGCGACGACAGGAAGTCGCCGAGCTGCTCGCGCCGCACGCGGAACTCGATCCGCTCGTCGTCGATCGGGCCGGATCGCTCGAAATACCCGACGCCGTTCCTGTACAGCACGACGCGCCGCAACGGCACGTCGGCGGAAACGCCCGGCCCGCGCACGCATCCCGGAGCGGCGGCGAACGCGGACAACGCGACGAGGGCGGCGAGCGCCCAGGCACGGGGGAAGACGGCATTCGCTCGGTTCATGGCAATCCTCCTCGGTGGCTACGCCGGCGGCCCGCCGGCGCCGATCTCGGGATGGGCCAACCGCACGGCGTCGAGGATCCGCGCGGCGGCATCGACCGCGGAACGGGCATCGTCCCGCGTCGCGTGCTCCCCGCCGCCGTAGTCGGCGGTCTCGCGCAGCGCCACCAGAGTGGAGTAGGCCGCACCCAGTTCGTTCGGCCATCGACCGGCCTTGACCAGATCCCGATGCACGGCTGCTTCGACGGCGGCATGTCGGGAGAAGGCCCTGCCTTCCAGCGCAAACAGAGCGGAGACGGCGTAGAAGGCAGCGTAGTAGGCGCGCGAGGCGGCCAGATCCGGGTCCGGGTCGAGCTCTCGCCTGGCCGCGGCCAGCGCCTTCATCGCTCGATCCCATAGGTCTCGCGCGTGCTCGGTCATCCGCGGATGCCTTCTCGCCGCGCGTTTTCGTACAGCGGGAACCGGACCGTCTCGTATCTCGACGCATCAACCGGCATGAGGTGGATGGAACGGCCGAGATCGAGGACCAGGGGGTACACGGCTCTCATGAGAAGCTGGTGGTCACGCCACAGGGCGACGGGGCCGTCGAGCAGCACGAGGACATCAATGTCGCTTTCCTTGCTGCCATCGCCGCGCGCGCTCGAACCGTACAGCACGACCCCTCGCAGGCGATCCCCGGCAACCGCTGCGACGGCTTGTCGGATCCGGCCCAGGATTTCCTCGCGCGTCATCCCCTTCGCACTCCGGCACGGACGATAGTCTGCGGCCCTGCGAAGCGCAATGCGCCCCGTGCACCCCGCGCGTTCTCGCCACTTGACTTTTACAGGCCGGCATCGCAAGAATCGCCGGCTGTCGTTGGGCGGCCGAGCGGGACGGAGGTTCGCGCGGCCCCGAACAGAAGGGGAAATGGCGCCGGCGGGACGCGAGTATTTCGATCTCGTCTGTTCGTCCTGCAATGCGTTGCTGGTCGAGGCCGGGCGCGATCCGACGCGATGTCCCGCGTGCGCCGGCGGGATGGAGGCGGTCGCCGCGGGGACCGCGAGCGGGCCGGAGCCCCCGCCGCGTGGGGGCGGAGAGGAGCCACCGATGGAGCAGGCCAGGCACTATGTTTGCACCTCGTGCTACACGCCGATACCCGTGGGCTACAAGTTCTGCGGCAAGTGCGGCGCTGGTTCGCCGTACGAGAAGGAGGAGCCCAAGGTCGACTACTTCTCGGCAACCCAGGCGCCGGGCAAGGCGCGGCTGTTCGTGCTGCGGGGCAGGGACAGCGAATGGGTTTCCTACCACCTCAACTCGCGCCAGCACGTGCTGGGGCGCACGTCCGGCGTGATCGTGGTCGAGGACGACAACTGGACCTCGCCCAAGCACGCCTGCTTCTACTACGACGATGAGGACCGGCTTCACGTGCGCGACGAGGGGAGCCTCAACGGGGTTTTCCTGCGGGTAGCGGCGCCGGTTGACGTCCCGTTCGGCACCACGATAGCCGCCGGCGAGCACGTGTTCCGGATCGACCTCCCCGCGGTCGCGAACGACGTGGCCGGACCGGACGGGACCTTCTTCTTCCACGGGATCTGGCAGGGCGGCGAGTTCCGGGTGGCCGAGGTGGTCGAGGGCGGGGAGACGGGGCTGGCGATGCACGCCCGGAACGGATCGCTGACGCTGGGCCGGGAGGACTGCGACATGGTGTTCCCGGCGGACCGGCACATGGACCTCCGGCACATCCGGATCGACGCCGTCGACGGTGGGTGCCGCATCACGGATCTGGGAACCAAGAACGGGACTTTCGTGCGAATCGGCGGCGACACGCCGCTGGCGCACGGTGACTACGTACTCGTCGGCCGGCAGCTGCTCCGCGTGGAGGTCACGCCGTAGCGGCGTTGTCGCGCCGCCGCCGGCCGCGTCGCCGGCGGAGAGGGAGGCTCGCGTGATCAAGTGCCAGAACTGCGCTACTGAGAACAAGGACCAGTGGAAGTTCTGCTTGGGGTGCGGGAGCGAGCTTCCGCGCGAGGCCGTGGCCGCCGCCAAGCGTTTCGCGACGCCGACACCGCCGGCGGGTGTGGCGGCGCCGCCGGCCGAGCCCAGATCGGAAGA
>CAMTWF010000297.1:0-9355 GCA_947085355.1 uncultured delta proteobacterium | reverse complement strand
TCCCAGGGCTCATACCCGACGGCCATGCGCACCACCGGCGGGCGAGACGCCCGCGGTCCCAGGACCGGGCGCGGCGCCACGAGATGAAACATGCCGGGGCCACCCCCACAAAACGACCGGATGCACGCTTCGACCCCTTGCTTTCCAATTGCCCTTGCAGCCGGCGCACCATCCGGGCTAGAAACCGCGGCATGACACTGCTGTTCGGGATCTGCCTGGCGGTGGGCGGGGTGACATCGGTCGTGTCGCTCGTGCTGGGCGGGCACGGCGAGGCCGACGCAGCCGCGGACGGACCGCTCGATCCGCACGTCGGCGTGGACGGCGACTTCTGGCTGCTGTTCGGCTCGACGCGCTTCTGGATCTTCTTCCTCACGTTCTTCGGCCTGGCGGGCCTGCTGTTCCAGCTTGCCGGAGCGGGCGACATCGTCGCGTTGCTGCTCTCGCTGCCGCTCGGTGCGGGGCTCGGTCTGGGCGCCGCGCACGCCTTCCGCCGGCTGGCGGCCGCAGCGGTCAGCAGCGGCCTGTCGCCGGACGATCTGATCGGCGTCGAGGCCCGCGTGCTGCTGCCGATCGGTCGCGGCCGGTCGGGGAAGGTGCGCGTCGAGGCGAAGGAGACGATTCTCGACCGCGCGGCCGTCACCGAGGAACCCGGGATCATGGAGCGCGGCGATCGGGTGCTGGTCATCGGCGTGCGCGACGCCGGCCTGGTCGTGGCGCGGGCTCCCGAGGGCGGCAGGCCGGCGCCGGCGGACGGCCGGGACGTGGAGAACGCCGCGGGACGCGGCTGGAACGAGGAGAAAAGCGAATGACGGTTTTCACGGAGGCGCCGATCCTCTGCTCGCTGGCGGCGGCGCAGATCAAGATCACCGAGCGCACCGCGTTGGCGGTCGGCGGCGCGGCGCTGGCGACGCTGATCGGCCTCTTGTTCTTCGTCTGGCTGGCGAAGCGGTTCCTGATCATCTGCCCGCCCAACCGGCTCCTGGTGCTCTCCGGACGCCGGCGAACGGCGGACGACGGCCGCGAGGTCGGCTACCGGGTCATCGCCGGAGGACGGGCGTGGCGGGTGCCGATCATCGAGACGGCCAGCGAGATGGACGTGACGACGATTCCGATCTTCGTCGCCGTCCAGAACGCCTACTCGAAGAACTCGATCCCGCTCGAAGTGCACGCCGTCGCGAACGTGAAGGTGTCGAGCGACCCGAGACTGGTGATGAACGCCGTCGAGAGGTTCCTCGGGCGCGACCGCAGCGAGATCCAACGCGTGTGCAAGGAGACGCTCGAGGGCAACCTGCGCGGCGTGCTGGCGCGACTGACGCCGGAGGAGGTCAACGAGGACCGCCTCAAGTTCGCCCGGGAGATCGAGGACGAGGTCGAGGAGGATCTGGCGAAGCTGGGCCTTCAGGTCGATACGCTGAAGATCCAGAGCGTCTCCGACGAGAAGGAGTACCTCGAATCGATCGGTCGCGTGCGGATCGCCGAGGCGATCCGGCGGGCGGAAATCGCCGAGAGCAATGCGCGCAACGAGTCCAACAAGGAGGCCGCCAACGCCAAGGCGCTGGGCGACGTGGCGCAGGAGAAGGCGCAGCAGGCGATCCTGCAGAAGCAGAACGAGATGCGACGCATCCGCGCCGAGCTGGACGCCCAGGCGGAGGCCGAGGAGAAGCGCGCCGTCGCCGCCGGCGACGCGGCCCGCGCAACGGCGGAGCAGGAGCTGCAACGCATCCGGTCCGAACTGGAGCAGATCCGCCTGCAGGCCGACGTAGTGATACCGGCGCAGGCGCACCAGGCGCGGCAGGAGTTCGCCGCGCGCGGGGCCGCGGCCCCCGTCGCCGAGGACGGACGGGCCGTCGCCGAGGCCCTGCGGCTCGTCGCCGAGGTCTGGCGCGCCGCGGGGGCCGACGCCAGGGAGATATTCCTGATCCAGCAGCTCGACGGCATCCTCGCCGACGTCGCCGAGCGCATCCGCAAGGTCCGGGTGGGCGACGTCCAGGTGATCGACCCGGGCGACGGGCGCGGCCTCGCCAGGTTCGTCTCCGGATATGCCGCCTCGTTCTCCGCCGTGCTCGACGAACTCCGGGCCTCCACCGGTGTCGACGTCCCCGCGATTCTGGGACGCAGGATCGAGGCCGTCGCCGGCCGCCTGCCGGCGATCCAGGGAGGCGCCACATGAACCCAATAACGGCAATCGGCATCCTGATCGTCGTCGTCATCCTCGCCCTGGCCCTCGGCGCCGCGCTGATCCGCAGGATCCTCTACATCTGCCAGCCCAACGAGGTGATGATCTTCTCCGGCAGCCGGCACGTGCTGTCCGACGGCCGCCTCGTCGGCTACCGCATCATCAAGGGCGGCCGGAAGCTCCGGATACCGCTCCTCGAACGCGTCGACAGCATGGACCTCACGAACATGAACATCGAGGTCTCCGTCCGCGGCGCGTACTCCAAGGGCGGCATCCCGCTCACGATTCAGGGAGTGTCCAACGTCAAGATCGCCGGCGAGGAGCCGGTGCTCAACAACGCCATCGAGCGGCTGCTCGGGAAGCGTCGCGACGAGATCATGTCGATCGCCAAGGACACGCTCGAAGGCAACCTCCGCGGCGTAATGGCGAAGATGACCCCGGAGGAGGTCAACGAGGAGAAGATCAAGTTCGCCCAGCTCCTGCTCGACGAGGCCGAGCACGACCTGACCCGCCTCGGCATCGTCCTCGACACGCTCAAGATCCAGAACGTCACCGACGACGTCGGCTACCTGGACTCGATCGGCCGCATCAAGACCGCCGAGATCAAGAAGCAGGCGCTGGTGGCCGAGGCGCAGGCCCGTGCGTCGTCCACCGTGCGCGAAGCGGAGAACCGCAAGGACACCGAACTGACGCGCATCGACGCGGAGATCAGGACGATACAGGCGGAGACCGAGCGTCGAATCGCGGACGCGCTGACGAAGAAGGACGCGATGGTCGCCGAGTCGCGGGGACAGATCGCGGCGGCCGTGGCGCAGGCGACGGCCGAGATCGACGTGCAGAACGCGCGCATCGAGCAGGTGCGCCGCAAGCTCCAGGCCGACGTGATAGCGCCCGCGCAGGCGGCCTGCGAGGGGGCCATCGCGAACGCCAAGGGCGACGCGGCGAGGTTCGTCGAGGCCGGACGCGCCCAGGCGACCGCCCTGGCCGAGACGATCGCTTCATGGAGGCAGGCCGGCACGTTCGGCCGCGACGTCTTCCTGATGCAGAAGCTCGGGACGCTCAACAGGATCGTCCTGTCCTCCATGGACGACGTCAGGATCGACCGCCTCACGGTCCTCGGCGTTCGCTCGGGCGACGGCGACGGCGCCCCGCTGGCCGTGCGCCTGCTGTCCGCGGCCGAGCAGATCAAGGCCGCGATCGGCATCGACGTCATCGAGGCCGTCCGCTCCAAGCTCGGCCCCGCCGCATCCGTCCCTCCGCTCCGCAAACCGGTTCCGCCTTCCGCGGCGCAACCGTAGGCGACCCGGCACGCGCATGCACCGCAGCCTCATCGTCCCGGCGTCACTCGTTCTCGGCGCGGCCTGCGCCGGGCGCGCGCCGCCCCCCGGCGTTCCCGCGGCGGCCTTCCCCGCGTTCGGCGACGCCGATCTGGGGAGGCGAGTGGCGGCTGCCGAGCGGCGCATCGCCCAGGCGGGCGGCGCGCCGGCCGATCGCGCGGGGCCGTTCTTCCTCGCTCCGGCCGCGCCGGCGGCGCGCGTCGCGCTGGACCTCTCCGCCGGCTCGTGCTGGCTCGTTCTGGGCCTCGCCGGGAACCGGATCGCCGACCTCGACATGCACGTCCACGACGCGGCCGGCCGGCGCGTGGGCGTCGACCTGGAGCGGGACGCGCATCCCACGGTCGTCCTTTGTCCCGACGGCGACAGGCGAGTGGCGGCGGCGGTGACGGCGGTGGATGGGGCGGGCGAGGCGTTCGTCGGCGTCTACCGCTTTCCGGGTGGCGAGTCGCCGGACGTCTCGTCGCTGGGCCTCGGCGAACTCCGGGGTTCCGGGGTGGGCGCCGCCGCCGCCGCCGCCGAGCCGTTCGAGGACACGATAGAGCGCATGGACCGGCGGATGATCGCCGAGGGGTTCCGGCGATCGGGAGAGCCGGAGATGGTCCGCTTCGAGGCGCCGCGCGGGCACGTCATGCGGTCGCGTCGCGTGGATGCCGGCGAGTGTCTCGGCGTGGCGCTGGTCGCCGCCTCCGCCGGGAACGTCGATCTCGACATCGAGATCCTCGTCGGCGGGCGCAAGGTGGCCGGGGACAGCGAGACGGATCGCGACGCACGCGTCACGTGGTGCGCCGATGGTCCCGCCGACGTGCGCGTCAAGGCCGGCTCCTACAGGGGCGAGGCCGAGGGGTGGATGGCGTTCTACGAGGCGTCGGCCGGGGAGCGCGTCTTCTTCACGCCGAGGACGCTGCCGGACGAGCCCCGGCTCGGGACGCGCGGGACGACCTTCGAGCAGTCCGAACTCGAGATCGACCGCTCGCTGCGCGCCGCCGGCTACTCGCGCCATCGGCAGGCCATCGAGGGGATGCTGGGGCTCGGCGAGCATGGTCGGCAGCCGCTGCATCTCTCGCGCGGCGACTGCCATGAGATCCGAGGCCTGGCCCGTCCCGACGGAATACGGGACCTCGACCTCACGCTCACCGACCCGGATGGCGCCCAGGTCGCCCAGGACCGGGCGGCGGACAACGCACCGAGGATCTCCTACTGCCCGACGCGCTCGGGCGAACACACGCTGGGGATCCACGCCTACGACGGCGGCGGCGGCTACGTCGTCCACGTCTACCGCATGTCCTCGGACATGGCCGACCTGCCGGGCGTCGGCGGCCGGGTGGCCTCCGCGTATGCCCGGCTGGGCGCCGAACTGCGGCTGCGCGGGTTCTCGCCGGTCGGCGTGCCCGACAGGCACCCGGCCGACGGCCGCACGCAGCGATCGCATCCGGTGCGGCTGGCCCATGGGAGATGCTACGTCGTGGCCGCGCTCGCATCCGTGGAGGAAATGGACGTCGACGTCGAGGTGCGCGACTACATGGGCCGCGCCGTCTCGGTCGACAGCGGCAGGGAGCCCGACGCGCGTGTGTTCGTCTGTCCCATGCGCACGGCGCCGCACACGGCGACCGTGACGGCGGCCGGCCCGGCCGGCGCGTACGTGCTGGCCGTCTTCGAGAACAAGGGCGAGTGAGATGGATTTCGGATTTCGGATTTCGGATTTCGGATTTCGGATTTCGGATTTCGGATTTCGGATTTCGGATTTCGGATTTCCGAAATCCCCAATCTGCGAGCTCAAAGCCGAACGCCGAAAGCCGAAAGCCGAAAGCCGAAGCGGCGCCGTCGGTCTCCTGCTGGCGGCGGTGACGTTCGCGGCGGGCGGTTGCGGGCCGGTCGTTTCCGATGCCGGTGTGCGCGTCGTGGCGCCGGGACTTGGTCCCGGCGACTGGCGGACGGACGGTTTCCCGCCGGCCAGGGCGCTGGCGCTGGCCGCCGAGCGCCTCGCGTCGGCCGGCTACTCGCCCGCGGGTCCCGCGGGTCGCGACTTCCTCGTGAAGAAGCAGGGCTCCACCTGGGCGGTCCCGGTCGAGGCGGGCAGGTGCTACGTGTTGGCGGCCGCCTCGTCGTCGGAACTGACCGACCTGGATGCGTACCTCTTCGCCGCGGGCGGCGCGACGGTCGACCAGGACAGGCGCCGGGACAATCACCCGGTCATCCGCCATTGTCCCGGCGACACGGGGACGATGTACCTGATGTTCGAGGTGTTCGAGGGCGCCGGGGTCTTCTACTGGGCGCAGTTCGTGGGGCCGGCCGGTTCCACGATCGATCTGGGCGCCGTCTTCCCGGGCACGACGGAGGACCCGCCGGGTCCGACCGGAGAGACGACGGCGGAGATCGAGTCCAGGGCGAGGGAGTTCGCGGGGATGGTTCGCCCGAGGGGATTCGAGCCGCTGCGCAGGGCCCCGCCGTTCCACATCGCCGCGGGGGCCGACCGGCTGGTCGCGATGACCCTCGAGGCCGAGTCCTGCTACACATTCGCGGCCTACGGCGGGGCGGGGGCCACCGACGTCGACCTGTATCTCGCGTCTCCCGACGGAACCACGGTGGCGCTGGACGAGGAGCCCGCGCTCGACGCCCGCATCCAGTGGTGCCCGGTCGCGGGCGGGGAGTTCGAGTTGAAGGTGTCGATGGCCGGTTCGGCCGGAGAGGCGTTGCTCGACGTGCTGGTCGCGCCCGCCGGGGCGGTCGGCGGGCTGGACGGCCTGTGGCTCGGGACGCGCAGGCCGCCGGGGCCGACGCACATCGACATCGACGAGGGCGTCGCGCGCGTGAAGGCGCTTCTGGAGGCGCTGGGCTACCGGGTCGTGGACGGCGGCGAGCTGGCCGGTGAGGCGAGGCAACTCGTCATCCGCACGCACGCGCTGTCGCTCTCCGCGAACCGTTGCTACGCATTCGGCGGCGTCGGGGGACCCGCGGTGGCCGACATCGATCTGTTCCTCTACGACTCCGCGGGCAACGAGGTCGTCGCGGACGAGGCGCAGGGCGCCACGCCGCTCGTGCAGGTCTGTCCGAAGCAGGACGAGAGGTTCCGGCTCGACGTTGCGATGCGCCGCGGCGACGGCCCGTACCGCGTCGTGCGCGGCGAGTCGCCCGCGCTTGGGGCGGAGGTCCGCGGCCTTGACACGGTGGCCCGCAGCCGCCTGCGCGCCGTCTCGGACCGGATCAGGACGGCCGAACCCAGGCCGCTCGGCGCTCCCAACACGCGCCGCCTTTCCGAGCGCGGCGTCATGCGGTTCCAGGACGATCTGCAACAGGGCGCGTGCTGCCTTTTCGTGGCCGTCGGCGGCGCCGGGGTGATCGACATCGACATGGCGGTGTTCGACCCGTCGGGCGATCTCGTGGCGTGGGACGACGAGCCGGACGCCATGCCGACGGCCCGCTTCTGCGCCTCCGTGTCCGGCACGTTCGCCGCCGACGTGCGGATGATCGAGGGCTCCGGGGAGTTCACGCTGCTGCGCTACTCCCTGGGGCCCTGACCGTCGTTTCGGCGACTTCCCGATAATCGGCGGCGGAAGGCTCGGCATTTCCATCCCCCCGCCCGCGTCAAGGTCGCCGTCATGGAGGCAATGACCTGTCGGGGGGCTTGGTCGTGGAACCGGGTTCGGACGGAGGTCACCATGCATCAGCACGCAAAGGCCGTCGCCATCCTGCTCGTCCTGGCGACCGTCGCCGCGGCCGCGCCGGCCGCGGCGCAGGGCGACCTGTCGGGGTCGGTCGACGCCGAGGCCTTCCGGCCGGCCCCCGGCCCGCTGGACGGTTTCGTCGTGCAGCGATCCGAGCCGCAGCCGCACCTGTCCTGGGCCGCCAGGCTGTACCTGGGATACGCCTACTCGCCGCTGGTCCTGCGAGAGGCCGACGAGATCCGCGACCGCATCATCGAGCACCGCCTCGGCGCTCATCTGCTCGGATCGGTCGGCCTGTTCGGCTTCGCGGAGGTCGGGTTGGGCCTTCCGTTCGTGCTCGTCCAGAGCGGCTCGACGGCGCTGTCGCTCGGCGAGTTGTCCACCGTGGCGGTGGGCGACCTGCGGCTCGACGTCAAGGGCTCGTGGCCCGAGCGGTTCGGCGGGGTCTTCGGGCTTGCGCTCGGCGCGACGCTCCGGTTCGGCACCGGCGACGCCGGGGCGTTCTCGGGCGAGGGGATCGCCTCGTTCGACCCGCGCCTGATCGTGGATCTGGAGACGGAGTACGTCGGCGCGGCTCTCGACCTCGGGTACAGGCTCCGCGAGAACGCCTCCATCGCCGGCCTCGCGGTCCAGGACGAACTGACGTACGCGCTGGGCGTCTTCGCGCCGCTCCCGTGGGGCGGCTTGTCGGTGCTGGCCGAGATCCACGGCGCCACGCCGGCAGCCGATCCGTTCGGCGGGCGGAGTCGCAGCCCGCTGGAGGCCCACGGCGGCGTGCGGTGGCGCCACCCAGGCGGACTCGTGGTGGCCGGCGGGGCCGGAGGCGGACTGACGCGCGGCTACACGTCGCCGGCGGTCCGGGCCTTCGTCGAGATCGGGTACGTCGCGCCGCCGCCCCCGCCGGGGCCGCCCGACGCGGACGGCGACGACATCCCGGACGAGTCCGACCAGTGTCCCCGCGACCCCGAGGATGAGGACGAATTCGAGGACGATGACGGCTGCCCCGATCCGGACAACGACGGCGACGGCGTGCCGGACGACGACGACGACTGCCCGCTGGAGCCCGAGGATCGCGACGGCTTCCAGGACGACGACGGGTGCCCCGATCCCGACAACGACCGCGACGGCGTCCCGGACCATGAAGACCTCTGCCCGGACCAGCCGGAGACGCGCAACGGAATCCAGGACGATGACGGATGCCCCGAGGGCGATCGCGACGGGGACGGCGTCGTGGACGAGGACGACGCATGCCCCGATCGCGCGGAAGATCGCGACGGCTTCCAGGACGACGACGGGTGCCCGGACCCGGACAACGACGGCGACGGCCTTCCGGACGACCGCGACGAGTGCCCGAACGAACCGGAGACGGCCAACGGGTACGAAGACGAGGACGGCTGTCCGGACTACGCGCGTCGCGAGGCGTCGCAGATCGCGATCCTCAGGCCGATCCTGTTCAGGAGCAACTCGGACGAGATCCTCGCGGAGAGCTTCCCGGTCCTGGACGAGGTGGCCTCGATCATGAAGGCGCACCCGGAGATCCGGATCGCCGTCGAAGGGCACACCGACGACCGCGGAACCGACCGCCACAACCTGGTGCTGTCGCAGCGGAGGGCGGAAGCGGTTGTGAGGTTCCTGGTCGAGCGGCATGCGATTCGTTCCGAGCGGCTGTCGGCGCAGGGCTTCGGCGAATCGAAACCGATTGCCGAGAACCGCACGCCCCAGGGCCGCTCGACCAACAGGAGAGTCATCTTCACGATCCAGCCCAGGTGATGCCGCCATCGCCGCGTTGATGCGAGGGTGCATCCCCCCAGCTGGGGGGATGCACCGGGCCTCCGGGGCGCATTCGTGATTTGTGGGGGGCCGGCGTAGCCGTTCACGGCCCTGGCTACAGCCTCCCACCTGCCGCCTGCCTGCCGGCGGGCAGGCAGGCCCCCGTCCCCGTTGCCGTTGCCGTTGCCGTTGCCGTTGCCGTTGCCGTTGCCGTCGCCGTCGCCGTCGCCGTCGCCGAATACTCTACTACCGGGAACTCGTCACATTGCCATCTTGACCAGCATCGACACGATCCGGCGGAGCAGCGTCTTGCCCCGAGCGAAGGTCGCCTCATCGACGATCCCGAGCACCCTCGATGCGTCGAGATCCTCGTGATGCAGCTTGTGGTATGGGTTCATGGTGACCTCCAT
>CAMTWF010000296.1:0-20583 GCA_947085355.1 uncultured delta proteobacterium | reverse complement strand
GGCGGACCGTCGCCCGTGTAGCCCCGAGTCTTGAGCCACCGGCGGACGTACTCCTTGTCCAGCGCCTCGGGGTCCTTCCCCTCGGCCGACGCGCGCTCGTACGCCGCCGCCCGGTTGAGCACCTGCCCCTTGAACGGCAGCGTGCCGAGCGGCCGCGCACCTGCGGAGAGATCCCCCGGTGCAACTACTCGGCGAGGCAGTACCTGACGCCGCCCGCCGTCTGCCCGGTGCAGCGCTCCCCCGCGGGGCAGTTCTCGTCGGACGAGCAGCGACAGCAGGGACCGTCGTACTGACACCAGGGGCCGTGGCGACCAGGGTAGACGGCGTCGTCGGCCGCGCACGGCGGGGTCCAAGAACCGCCGTCGGCAAGCCGTCGAGGGCGCGGAGACCACCACGTCACCAGCGCAGATCTTTCGGTGGCCAGGACGGACCCGGGGGGGCGCGGCCCCTCAATGGACCCGACCCCCTCGGCCAACCAGCGCCCGTCAAAAGGAGCCCAAGGGGGCGGGTTCTCGTTCCCCTGGTCGAAGCAGTCGATGAGCCCGGGGCCGCAGCCATTGAAGCACCCGGTTGCGCACGGGTTCCGGTTTTTGCTGATCAGGAATGCCCGGTGGCGGCCGCTATTGAAGACCGTGCACGCACCCAGCATGTTGCCCGGCGGGGGGTCACCCGTCCTGTAGAGGTGGACCACTTCGTCGCACGTGAGGGCCGGCCCGGCGAATTCTCCGAGTCGCACGATGGAGTAGTCGCGAAGGTCGACGGCGTACGATGCCGTGTACGGCTCGAAGGGATCGACCCCGTCACCCGACGGCAGATGCAACACGGAGTACATCAGGTAGCGGCCATTGTCGCTCGGCGCAAGCGAGCCCGGGAACCAGTTCGCGAAGAAACACAGCCCCACGGACCCCCAGTCGACGGGCTGACGCATTCCCTCCCAAGCCTCCTCGCAGGACCAGGGTACGTACTCCGCTGTTGCGCCTGTCTCGCCGCGGCACGACGCCAGCGCCAAGACGACGGTTGACGAAAAGCCCACGATGATTCGGGGTGACATCGTCAATCACTCAACTTCCAGCTCGCCCGCAGCCGGTGGTTCCGGAACGCCCCCCATTCCCGCCAGAAGAGCACGAGCGTCTCTCTTCCCATACTATCCCGCATCGGGACCGCGGCTGGCCGGTCCTCGGGATGCGCCAGCAGGCGGACCAGGCGCGTTCCCGACCGGTCGAACACCGCCGCGGGCCGGCTCGCCGGTGCCGGAACGAAGCTCATGTGCGACACTGGATCCCTCGACTGGAGGAAGACCTGGATGCGTCCCTGATGGAAGGCCGCGGCGGTAGACTGCCACTGCCACACCGTGAACTCCCGGTAGGCGGCCAAATTCCACGGACGCGTGCGGTAGTCGATATCGTCTTGTAGCCGCCGCACCAGCATCTCGTCCGACCAAGCCAACCGCGTGAAATCGAACCAGCGGACAGCCATGAAGCTTGACCCCGCGAGCGAGGGGCGCCAATCTGTCGCGTACACCAGGAAGAGATGTTCAAGCCTCCCGCCTCTGCCCCGCACCAGGACTGGATCACGCCCGTACTTGTTGAAGCCATCGGGGTCTTCCCTGTCGCGGCCGACATCGCGCGGGAGGGGGAAGGAGGACGAGGTCACCCACTTGAGAGTGGGCTGCGACGACCCCCCTGCAGCATCCACGTAAACCATGAGTAGTTCGTTGGCGATAGCGCCTAGTGCCGGTGGCTGGTTGGTGGCGCCGGCGGACGGGAAAGGTGACGGCACCGGGACCGGACTGACCCCGCCGACTCCGTGGAGAAAGCGCACCGCGCCCTCCCGGCCGCGCAGGTAGCCAACCCAGACATCCTCGTCGAGCGTGGCTGCCACCGGCGGGTGAACGATTTCGGGCCACTCGGGCGCGGTTCCGGTCAGGTTCGTCACCTCCAGAGGAACCACGGTGGGGTCGAACAGCTCCCCGAACTTCACGCCGGTAATGTGCTGCGTGGGGATATTCAGCGGCGGGCCTGAACTCACCGTGCGCACGAAGAAGACCCACGTGCCGTTCGGTGCCCGGGCGGCCGCCAACCCCGACTCGGGAACGATGCGGTCGTCCAGGCGCGAGAGGTCATACGCCTCGCTCCAGAACCCGACGGCGCCGATCGCCGCCGCGCCCCGCTCAACGTCCTCACCGCCACCGAGGCAAGCCGTCGGCGCATCGGGCCCGCGGCATCCGAGATCCGTGAGCGTCACCTGGTCCCGCAACATGAGGCCATACTCCTGCGGAGTCGTGGCGGCCTCCAAGCGCCTGTTCAGGACCTTGTAGAAGATCTGCTCGCCGAGGACCTTCCGCAACGGTGCGACGCTGACACCGTGGTAGTCGATTGGTCCTGCCATCTCGCCCGGCGGCACTCCCTCCCTCTCGCGCAGCATGAGATAGGCCACCTTCGTGAGGATGCAGCTATTCCGGTGCGGTTGAGGGACCCTGGTGTCTAGGTAGGCGAGGTGCCCATATTCTTCGCACCCCACCGGGCACCCGCAGCCTTCGGGCGGGCAGCCCTCCCACCACGAGTGTTGGCAGCCGGTGCCGGCATGGTCCCTGAAGATCCCCTCGGTGGTCTCTAGGGCGAAGTCGAACCTGCCGAATCCGAGTGCCCAGAAGTCGGCCACGTGTTCGCCCAGCGTCGCCTGGTACGTCTGCATCGGATCCGATGTTGGGAGGTAGTTGACCTCCACCTGATGTACTCCGTGGCCGCTCTCGTGCCGGATGATATCCTCGTGAAGCCTTTGCTCGGTGAAGACCAGGATCGACCTGCCGGGCAGCGGATCGGACGTGGCGGCATCGACGAAGTTATCGGTGGTCGCCCCGGGCTCCCAAACTGCACCGGACGTTCCGTACCAACTCAGCGCCAGACTGTAGTACACTCGGTAGTCGTCATTGGCCGCGATGCCTGGGTCACCATCCCGGCCCGGGATGCCCTCGCCGCTCCAACCTCTGCGGCCGAACGCGCGATACCGCAAGTCCATCCAGCCGAGCGTCTCGACCAGCGCCGGGCACCATCCCGAGTACTCCCAGGCAGGGGGATCGCCCCGATCCGGGTAGCGGCACCGGGGACGCTCCAAGAGGAGGGACGTATCCATGCGACGGGCCGGGTATCTGACATTGAACGGGGGCTCGGATGGGGCAGGTAGGACAGGCACCTCGTTGAAGTACACGACGGGCGCGGCGTCGGAGGCGTCTTCCAGGCCGCGCTGCCAGTGCAGGAGGCTGCCGTCGGCGGCGTCGAGCCAGTACGTCCGGTGCTCGCCTCCCACCACTGCCAGGACGCGCCAGGCCAACCGCACCTCGGGCTCGTCCCGCACCGTGCTCAGGTCGAGAACGACGAGCTTGGGGTCATCTCGCACCGTCGGCGCTTCGCCGGGAGGGAGCGCTCGCGCCAGCATTCCGGGAACGCCCGCCGCAGGGACCGTCGGCGCGAGCGAGTCGGGCAGATCGGGCACGAAGTTGCCGAACAGCTCGCGCACGAATCCCTCCGGGTCGACATGGAGGGCCAGCCGGCTGCCGTCCACCGGCAGGCCGCTCACCGTCTGCCGGAACCGAACCCGGTGGTCGCCGCCCTCCAGCGACTTGCTCTCGATCGGCTCGAGGTCAATCCGCGGGTCGCGCCACCGGAACAGGATCCGGTGAGCGTCCAGCCACGCTCGGGCGATCGCGGTCGGGGGAGACCCGGCGGGGAGTCCGGAGACCCACTCCGGCACGGG
Organism: uncultured delta proteobacterium; assembly: GCA_947085355.1. Classification (GTDB taxonomy): domain Bacteria; phylum Myxococcota_A; class Polyangia; order DRWM01; family JAAZOP01; genus CAMTWF01. The sequence goes on along the minus strand of CAMTWF010000296.1, from coordinate 16,830 downwards.
CACGATCCACCGAGGAACGCCGTAGGCGTTGAAGAGCACGCGCATCTGCCAGGGCGCGGTCCCGGCGACCAGGGCGCTCGGAACGAGTGCTGCGGCCCGCTCCGGGTCCAGCCGGCCTGCCTGGCGGTTGAGCTCGTGGCACACCTCGTACTCCAGTTGGGCCAGCAACTCGGCCTGCGCCACCGCTTCCTCCGACACCGCCGGCGCGAACCGCAGCTCCAGTTCGACGAAAGAGCCGGGGGCCGAAGCGAGGCGGACATCGAGGACGTGGCTGCCCGCGCCGATCGTTCCGGTCTGCCGGATACGCGGGACGTGGCGGCGAAACCGCGCCGGACCGACGATCCGCTCGCCGTCGAGATCCACCCACCCCGCCGTGACGCGATCGCCCTCGCCCGACCCGTTCGTCAACAACAGGCAGAACGATCCGTCTTCCGCCGTGGTGAACTCGAAGCGATCGCGTCGCGGCGTCGCCCTCCCGCGATCGAGACGCACCGGGCCGACGACGACCGTTCCATCCCGGCACGCATCCGCATGTCGGATCACGGCAGCCGGCGCCTCGGGGCAGCGCACGACCTCCACCGGGGGATCAGGACAGCCGTTGCAGGCCGCGAGCATCGCGCATACCAGCGCGGCGGCTCGTGCCCGTACTCCGGCGTGCGCGCAGACCTCGCGCTGGCGCGTTGTTCGGATCACCCAGCGCTTCATGACGATCCTCCCTCCCGGTGCACCGGTGCAACAGTTCGCTCTCCCGCTCCCGACGGGAGCTACGACGACAAGAGGATAGCACCGGCCGACGTGCACGCAAGGGGTTCGGAGGCAACGACGTCCAAGCGTTTCACATCGTCGGCTTCTCGACCATGGTCCGGCCGGCGCGTTGGGCGGCGACCGGTCACGGCGCACCGGGACCGGCTCCTCACCGGGACGAACGAGGTCCACGATCCTGTACGGTCGAGATGGGCGCTCACGCCCACGCGCCGAGGTTGCGCGCCAGCCTCGGCGCGGGAGGCTCCATGTCCGGCTCGAACCGCCCGCCGGTGATCCGCTCGAAGGCGTCCACGTACCGCCGCGCCGCCTCGATCCGCACGTCGTCGGGCAGCGCCGGCGGCGGACCGTCGCCCGTGTAGCCCCGGGTCTTGAGCCACCGGCGGACGTACTCCTTGTCCAGCGCCTCGGGGTCCTTCCCCTCGGCCGACGCGCGCTCGTACGCCGCCGCCGCCCAGAACCTCGACGAGTCCGGCGTGTGCACCTCGTCGACGACGACGATGCGTCCCTGGCGGTCCCGGCCGAACTCGTACTTCGTGTCGACCAGCAGCACGCCGTTGGCCGCGCAGTGCTCCCGACCGATCTCGAACAGCGTCATCGCCTTGTCGGCCATCTCGTCGAACGTCCGGGCGTCGCACGCGCCCATCGCGATCAGCTCCTCCCGGCTCGCGGAGACGTCGTGCCCGCCCTGGGGCGCCTTCGTCGAGGGCGTGATGATCGGCCTGTCCAGCCGCTGGTGCTTCCGCATGCCGTCCGGGAGCTGGTGGCCGCAGAAGACCCGCACGCCCTTCTCGTACTGCGTCCAGATCGAGGTGGACGTCACGCCCGTCAGGAAGGCCCGCACCACCATCTCGACCGGGATCACCGTGCACTCGGCCACGACCATCGCGCACGGGTCGGGGACGGCGAGCACGTGGTTCGGGACGGCGTCCTTCGTCCTGTCGAACCAGAACGCCGCCGCCTGATTGAGCACCTGCCCCTTGAACGGCAGCGTGCCGAGCACCCGGTCGAAGGCGGAGATTCTGTCCGTGACGACGATGATCCGTCTCCCCTTGCCGACGTACGAGTCGCGCACCTTGCCGCGGCGCAGCTCCCCGAGCGCCGGCAGGTCGGTTTCCTCGACGATCAGCCCGAGCCCATTGCGAAGCACTCCCCCGTCGATCATCTTCCGGTCCTTCCCGCGGCCTTCCCGCCGTCGTCGCCCTGCGATGACCGTCAAAGAGGCGGCGGAAGTGGCGGTCCGCTCCTTCCCGCGACCGTCCCGCCGTCGTCGCCGGCGAGCGCCCTGTCCACCACCCCGCCGGCGTGCCGGAGCGCGTGGTCCAGGTCGAAGATGCGATCGATGCCGCCCGCGCCGAGCCTCCCCACGATGTCCGGCTCGGCGAGCACGGCCTCCCTGAACGACATCCCCTGGTCCCACACCCGCATCGCGGCTCGCTGCGCAAGGCCGTACGCTTCCTGCCGGGCCAAGCCGGAGTCCACCAGGGCGAGCAGCAGCGACTCCGAGAACACGAGGCCGCGCGTGGCTTCCAGGTTCGCCCGGAGCCGGTCATCGTGGACGACGAGGCCGGCCACCATGATGGCGCAACGGTGCAGCATGAAATCGAGCAGCATGGTCGCGTCGGGGATGGCGACGCGCTCGACCGACGAGTGCGATATGTCGCGTTCGTGCCACAGCGCCACGTTCTCCAGCGCGCTCCCCGCGTAGGCGCGAACGAGCCGCGCCAGGCCGCAGAGGTTCTCGGCGAGGATCGGGTTGCGCTTGTGCGGCATCGCCGACGACCCCCGCTGGCCCCTGCCGAACGGCTCCTCGACCTCGCGCACCTCGGTGCGCTGCCAGTGCCTCACCGTGAGCGCGATGCGCTCGACCGCGGTCGCGGCGAGCGCCAGCGCCGACAGGAACGCGGCGTGGCGATCCCGCTGCACGATCTGCGTCGGGACCGTCTCCGGCCGCAGGCCGAGCCGGGCAAGCGCCCGCGCCTCGATCTCCGGCGACAGGTGGGCGTATGTGCCGACGGCCCCGGCAATCTTGCCGACAGCCATCTCGTCCGCCGCATCCAGCACCCGCCGCCGCGCGCGCACCGCCTCGGCGTGCCACCCCGCGAAGACCAGCCCCAGCGTGATCGGCTCGGCGTGGACCCCATGCGTCCGGCCGACCATCGGCGTCGACCGGTGCCGCTCGGCCTGGCCCCGCACCGCGTCGAGCAGCGCCGCGAAGCCGCCGTCGATCAGCCGCGCGGCGCGGGCGATCTGGAGCGCCAGTGCGGTGTCGAGCACGTCGGACGACGTCATTCCGCGGTGCAGGTGCCTCGCCGGCTCGCCCGCCGACTCCTCGATCTGCGTCAGGAACGCGATTACGTCGTGCTTGACGGTCTCCTCGATCTCAAGGATGCGGCCGGGGTCCAGCCTGACCTTGGACCGCACGGCGGCGGCGGTTCCCGGCGGGACGGTCCCCGCCTCCTCCATCGCCTCGCACGCGGCCAGCTCCACGTCGAGCCACGTCTCGAACCGCGCCCGGTCCGACCACACGGCCGCCATTTCGGGTCTCGTGTAACGCGGAATCATGGACCCGACCCTAGCCGATGTTCCGCGCGGACTGAAGCCGATCCCCCGGCCACCTGCGATACGCCGGGTCGTTGATGCCGAGCAGGTCGAGGATCCTTCCGGCGGTCTGGTCGACGATGTCGTCGATCGATGTCGGTCGGGCGTAGAAGGCGGGCACGAGCGGCATGACGATCGCGCCGGCCTCGGCGGCCAGGAGCATCTGCCGGATCTGCCCGACGTGCAGCGGCGTCTCCCGCACGAGCAGCACCAGCGGGCGGCGCTCCTTGAGCGTCACGTCGGCGGAGCGTGCCAGAAGATCGGCGGCGTGGCAGTTGGCCACCGCCGACAGCGTCTTGATCGAGCACGGCGCGATGACCATGCCGGCGGTGCGGAAGGAGCCGCCGGCGATCGGCGCGGCGAGATCGTCGGGGTCGTACGAGCGCGTCGCCAGCGCCCGGACCGCGCGCGGCGTCAGCCCCGTCTCGATCCGGAGGACCCGCTCGGCGTTGCGGCTCAGGACGAGGTGCGTCTCCACGCCCGGAACGCCTCGCAGTTTCTCCAGCAGCCGCACGCCGCATGCGACACCCGAGGCGCCCGAGATGCCGACGACGTACCTGCGCGGCGCGCCGCGTCTCCGTGGCGAAGCCATCCTCACCATTCGACCAGCGTCCCCGCACCGCGGCCGGCCAGCGCGCCGCGGACGCGTCCGGGAATGCGGGCGTCCACGATGCGCGCACGGACTCCGCGCCTCGCCCACGCGACCAGCTCGACCACCTTGCCGAGCATGCCGCCGGTCACGTCGGTGGTGGTGCATCTCCCCAACGCGCCGCGCACCGACGGCCACGACCGCCGGTCGATCCTCCGGAAGCGCCGCGCGCCCCGCACTTTCCGCGGATCGGCCTCGTACACGCCGTCCACGTCGGTCGCGTGTACGACCAGGTCGAAGCCGAGGCGCGCCGCCACGAACGGCGCGATGGCGTCGCCGGAGAGGATCGCGCAGCCGCGGACGCGATCGAAGGCCGGGACGCCGAACAGCACCGGCGCCATGCCGGCCCCGACCATCCCCTCGACGGCCCACAGGTCCATGCGTTCGAGTCGCCCGTCGCGCAGCACGGCCGCCGCCGACGGCTGGCACGGCACGGCAGGGATCCCGGCGCGACACAGCGTCGCGGCGACCTGCACGTCGAGCACGTTCTGCCAGCACTGGGTCTCGGCCCACGCCAGCCTGTCGGCGTCGTTCCGCACTCCACGGTGGATGCCGGTGCGCTCGACCATCGGGTGCCCGAACCCGCCAGCGCCGTGAACCACGACGAGCCGCTCGGGCCGGGCCGCCGCGATCTCCGCCGCGAGCCGGCGCAGCACCGACCACCTCACCCGCGGCTCGCCCGCCGACTTGAAGGTGATCACCGAGCCGCCGAGCTTGAGGACGACCGATCGCGGCCTTCGGATTTCGGATTTCGGATTTCGGATTTCGGATTTCGGACTTGTCTGTCGAGCCAAGTGCCTTTTGCCTTTTGCCCTTCCTCTCGAGACGCATACGGGCACGGGCACGATGCTCCCGGGGCGTGAACGGCTACCGCTCATCTACTACCCGCTCCGGGACGTACACCGCCATCGTCACCACACCTCACGGCCGACCGGGGGCCCGAACTCCGCCGCATCGTGGAGGTTGTCGCGTCGGATCCTCCGCGTGAGGTCTTCGAGCCGATGGACCCGACGGCACAATGGCAACACCACGATCCTTCCCCGGTCCACGGCGATCTCGAGCAGGTCGGACTCGACGATCCCCGCCTCGGCGGCCGCCGCCTTCGGAATCCGCACCGCGAGACTGTTGCCCCACTTCCGCGCTCTCACACGCATGGTGTTCCTCTCCTTCCCGACAAGCCTGGTCCCGTATCGACCATGTGTCAACGCGAGGGGCTCCGCTCGACGGTCAAGGCTGTGGAGGGCTTCTTCGTTCCGTTGTTGCCTTCATCTACTACCACCTCCGCACCGTCCACCCGCACGACGGCGCCGTCGGGGATCAGGCCCGTATCGATGCCGTCCACGCAAGGGATCTCCGCCAGGATCGCCCCCACCGCAACCACGGGATCGCACTCGCCGCAGACCAGAGCCGCCGGGGCCGTCCCCAAGCGGGCCATCCGGTACAGCACGAACGATCCGACCGTGCTCCCCTTGCCCGTCGGAATCGCCAGCACGCGCCCGGCCATCGAACGGCCTTCCAAGGGATGGCCCTTCTCCAGTACGACTCCCGTGGCCGGATCGACCCCGCCGTAGAACGACACCGGCACGGCGCTCGACAGCGCAATCCCGCGCGCCGACCCAGCCCTGATGACGCGGCCCCGCATGCGGCCGCTGTGCGCCGTGCGCCGTGCGCTGTGCGCCGTGCGCTGTGCGCCGTGCGCCGTGTGCTGTGCGCCGTGCGCCGTGCGCTGTGCGCTGTGCGCCGTGCGTTGTGCGCCGACCGCCGACCGCCGACTGATGGCGGCCTCGACGCAGCCCTCCACGTCGCGCAGGTGGACGAGCATCCTGTTGGGCCCCCTGGCGTACCAGCAGCCCTTGGCGCTGTCGGTGACGACGGAGCGGAACCTGCCTTCGAGCGGCGCGACGACGAAGCAGGTGTCCGCGACGACCGTGCCGCCGGACCGCTCGATCGCCTCGACCAGGCCCGCGCGGGCCGCCGTCTCGCGCACGGGCCGCGAGGTGGCGATCCAGAGCGCGGCGGCGACCCGCCGTCCGCCGAGCAGCGCCGCCACGCGGCGGATCTCGTCGAGCGTCGCGTGGGGACAGCCGATGCACACCAGATCGATCTCGCCGGCGCCGTCGTCGAGCGCCGCCGCCGCCTCGTCGATCTCGCGCCTGCCGATCGCGACGCCGCCGGCGGGCCTCGGGTAGCGGTCCGCCTCCGGCGTGCGGCCGGCGACGTGGAAGATCGGCGGGCCGCCGAAGGTCGGCAGCGCCGCCGCCAACGCCTTGAGCCCCTCGACGCGGAGGTCGCGGAGCCCCTCGATCAGCGGCACGCGGCCGGGCGCCGCCGCCGCGACGGCGGCGCCGAGCGCGCCGAATTCGGCGGTCGAGGCGATCGGAGTCTCCACGCGGATCGTCACGGTCGGCGCGCGCGGGCCGTCCAGGTGAAGGCCGTACATCGGCGTCACGCCGGCGAGGGCGGCCGCGAGCGCCGACGGGCCGCCCTCGCGATTGGTGCGGGCCCCCAGCACGGCGTTGGCGAACGTGACGGCGGACGATTCGGACCACGCCACGTGTTCGCCCGGCGCGGGCAGGTTGCCGGCCAGGTACGGCGTGCACGTGCACGATGCCACGACGCCCATCCGTTCGTAGGCGGCGACGATGCGCGCCTGCCGCTCGGCGAACTCCTCGGGGATGCCGTGCGCGCGCCAGTCCCGCAGGTCCATGCCGGCCGGATTGAGCGTCGCGAGGCAGGCGACGCGGCCGTCGGCGGCCCATTCCTCGATCAGTTCGAGTCCCGCGTCGCCCAGATTGGCGTACGAGACGCCCGCTATCTGCGCGGACCGCACGGGAACGGTCTCCTCGGCGCCGTACATCTCCCCCAGCGCCGCGAGGATCTCCATCGCCTTGCGGCGCGCGTTCCCCTCGGCGCCGTCGAGCATGCGCCGCTCGGCGTCGCCCAGCTTCATGTCCGGCAACGCCCGACGCGCTCGAAGTCGCGACGCGGGCGCCCGAGCGGGATCGTCGCGTCGAGGATCCACTTGGCAGTCGTCTCGTCGGCGGGGTTGCGGGAGGGGTCGAGCGACGATCCGCGGGCGCCGGCCATCACGAACAGGTCGCGGTCGGGCTGCATGCGCGTCGCCAGCGCCCACTCGACCTGGACCGGGTCCGCGGGATCGATGTCGTCGTCCACGACGACCACGCGCTTGAGCGACGGGTGGGCGGCGAGCGCCGCCAGCCCGGCGTTCCGCCCGTCGCCCTCGGCGGTCTTGCGGATCGCCACCACCGCGTGGAGCCACGAGCAGCCGCCTTCGGAGAGCGCGACGGCCACGACCGCCGGAACCGAGTTCGACACGATCCGGAGAATCCGCGGCTCCTGGGGGATCCCCATCAGCAGCCGGTGCTCCGCGCCGCCGGGCAGGATCGTGCGGTACAGCCAGCCGTCGCGATGGTAGAGCCGATCGACTTCCAGGACCGGCTGGCGGCGCACGCCGTCGTACGTGCCGGTAAGGTCGATGAACGGCCCCTCGTCCGCGAGTTCGCCGGTGAACCGCCCGCGCAGCACGAGTTCGGCGTGGGCCGGCGCCCGCAGGCCGTCCAGATCGATGCACTCCAGGTCGCCGCCCGACAGCGCCGACGCCACGCACAGCTCGTCGAGGCCGGGAGGGCCCGACGTCGACGCCGCCAACTCGACGGCCGGATGGACGCCGCAAACCACCGCCACGTCGGCACGACCGGCGCCCTCGGCCAGGATGCGGTGCAGGTGCCTCGGCGCCACGCGCACGGCCACGCGGTTGCCGTCCAGCAGCATCATGCGGTGGAACGACGCGTTCGTGCCGGCCGGCCCGCGCGCCAGCACGATCGTCCCGGTCGCGTACCTCCGAGCGCCCTCGGGGTAGAAGCGCACCAACGGCACGATGGCGCCCAGGTCGGGCCGGTCGACGGCCGTCGCGGTGAACGGAGCGTCGCGCACGATGCGACACGGCGCGGGCGAATCGACCGCCCGGGCCATTGCGCCGAGCAGGCCGGCGCGGGTCGTGCCGAGCGCCGCGGCCAGCAGGTCGCGCGAGGCGGCGACGCCCGCGACGATCGGCGCACCGAAGCCCTCGACCCTCTCGAAGACGACGATCCGGTCGCGTTCGGCCTCCAGCCGCGCCGTCACCGCGTGGTCCGGCGCCACCGGCCCGGCGACGCGAGACACCAACCCGCCCCGATCGCACCGCTCGATGAACGCCCGGAGATCCTCGGCCACGGCGGCGATACTGCCGCATCGCCGCCCCGGTGTCCACGCGCACGGGCGCCGCGCGACCGCCGACCGCCGACCGCCGCCTGCCTCGTCTACCTGCGATCCAGCCGGAAGCCGTGCGGGAGCAGGGCGGACAGGACGGCGTGACGGGAGGTGCGGCCCGACGCGGCGACCATGAGGATCGGCAGGTCGGGCGCGAACTCCGCCAGCACCTGCAGGCAGGCCCCGCACGGCGCCGCCGGCTCGCGGCCGGGCGCCGCGAGGACGAGCGCGCGGAACCGGCGGGCGCCCGAGGCGACTGCCGCGAAGACCGCGGAACGCTCGGCGCACACGGTCAGCCCGTAGCTCGCGTTCTCGACGTTGCAGCCGGCATGCACCCGGCCGCGATCGTCCAGCAGCGCGGCCCCGACGGCGAAGCCCGAGTACGGCGCGTACGCGCTCCGGCGGACGCGTCGCGCCGCGGCGATCAGCCGCCGCCATGCGGCCTGCGGGATCTCGCCGCCCTTCGTCACATCTCCTCCACGATCCCCTCGATCCATCGCGCCAGCGTCGCACCGGCGGCGCCCGCGACCACCGCCACTTCCTCGTGCGACGGCGCCGTCCCCTCGATGCCGGCGCCCAGGTTGGTGACGGTCGTGATCCCGAGCACCTCCATGCCCAGGTTCCTGGCGGCGATCGCCTCGGGCACCGTGGACATGCCGACGACGTCGGCGCCGAGCGTCCGCAGCATCCGGATCTCGGCCGGCGTCTCGTAGGCCGGCCCGCGCATCATCGCGTACACCCCCTCGCGCGCCGGAACGCCGAACCGCGCGGCGACCTGCGCGGCGAGCCGGCGCAACCGGGGCGAGTAGACATCGGTCAGGCCGGTGAACTTCGGACCGTCGAGGAGTCCCTCGTGAGCGCCGGTTGGATCGCCGTCGCCCAGATCGAGGTGATCGGAGATCAGCACGAACGACCCGGGCCGGATCTCGGGACACAGGCTGCCGGCGGCGTTCGTGACCACCAGCGTCCGGGCCCCCAACCGGCGGGCGAGGACGACCGGCACGATCACCTGCGCGTGGCGGCGACCCTCGTAGAGATGCACGCGGCCCTGGAAGACGATCGCCGGCGTCGGGCCGAGCGTCCCGAGCAGCACGAGGCCGCCGTGGCCCGGCACGGTCGGCGCGGGCAGGCACCCGAGCCGCTCGAACGGCACCACGGCCGCGTCGCGCACGCCGGCCGCCACCGGACCCAGGCCCGAGCCCAGTATCACGGCCACCTCGGGCGCCGCGCGCCCCAGGTCCCGCAACGTCCTCTCGGCGTCCGCGACGCCCGCCGCAAGCTCGCTCATCGGGCCAATCACGGCCGAAACTGTCGGCTGTTGACTGCCGGGTGTCAACTGACCACTGACCTTGCCGCCCCCCAGTTTTTCCGGGTGTGTCCTACATGACCGGCTGGGGCCACCCTTCTCAGGGTGTAGGGGCGCCACGCAGCGCGCGGCGCGCGACCACGAAGCGGGTCGGCGAAGCAGGCCAACGCGCCGCGCGCAAGTGCGCCCGCGGGCACACTCCCACCGCTTGGGTGAACTCGCGGGCGCACTTGCGGCCCCTTCGGGGCCGCTGCGTGGCGCCCCTACATCCGGGAAGAACGGTTGGCGCAAGGTTGTGGCAGCGGGTCATGTGGGACACACCCGGCTGTTGACTGCCGGGTGTCAACTGGTAGCGTGCCGCGCTCGGAGGACCGCCGCTTGAAGACCGCCGTCGTAGCGTTCTGCTTCCTGCTGTCCGGCGGTTCGGGCCTGGTCTTCGAGACGCTCTGGACGCGCAAGCTGACGCAGGTGTTCGATTCGACGACGCTGAGCGTCTCGTCCGTGCTGACGGCGTTCATGGCGGGCCTGGCGCTGGGGAGCTTCGTCTTCGGCCGCCGCCTGGCGGACCGCACGCGGCGTCCGATCGTCTGGTACGGGCTGCTCGAAGGGGCGATCGGCCTCTGGGGCCTGCTGGTGCCGATCGCGATCGAATACGTCTATCCGCACCTCAACCGGTTCCTGTGGGATCACTTCGAGCCCGGCTTCCTCTCGTTCTCGCTGCTGCGGTTCGTCTTCGTGCTCGTGCTGCTGCTGCCGCCGACGACGGCGATGGGGGCGACGCTGCCGCTGCTTTCCCGGCATTTCGTTCGGTCCCAGGACGAGATGCGGCGCGTGGGAAAGCGCGTCGGCGCGCTGTACTCGCTCAACACGCTGGGTGCGGTCGCCGGCACGTTCGCCGCGGGGTACGTCCTGATGCCGGCGATCGGGTTCGCATGGACGAACCGGGTCGCGGCGATGACCTGCATGTGCGTCTGCGTGTTGATCCTCTCGGCGTTCGGCCGACGGGAGACCGCGCGGGTCGATGCGCCCATGGCGCCGGCGGAACCGATCGCGGATCCGAAATCCGAAATCCGAAATCCGAAATCCGAAATCGCCCGTGTCCGGATCGCCGTGATGGCCGTCTTCGGCGTGTCCGGCTTCGTGGCGATGAACTACCAGGTGGCGTGGAACCGGGTCCTGTCGATGGTGATCGGCGGTTCGGTCTACTCCTTCACGACGATCCTGCTCGCTTTCCTCGTCGGCATCGCGATCGGATCGTCCGTGGCGTCGGCCCTGATGCGCCGGATCCGGAATCCGGTGTTCTGGCTGGCCGTGGTGCAGGTCTGGATCGGCCTGTCATCGGCCGCCGGCTACTTCCTGGCGGACGAATACCCGTGGCTCTTCGCCTGGCTGATCGACCGGCTCGGCGGCGGGCGCGGGGCGTCCGACGCGACCGTCCTGCTGATCGGGTTCGGCGTCGCCGCCCTCGCGCTGCTCCCCTCGACGATCGGCATGGGCGCCGCGATGCCGCTGACGGTGCGGGTGTGCGCGGTCGGTCGCGACCGGATCGGGCGGGACGTCGGAACGATCTACGCCGCCAACACGGTCGGCGCGATCGCCGGTTCGTTCCTGTCGGCGTTCGTGCTGCTGCCGGCGCTGTCGAGCGCCTCGTTCGCGCTGTTCGGCGCGGGTCACGGGCTGCAACTCCTGATCGGCCTCTGCGTGCTGCTCAACCTGTGCGCCGGAACGGCGCTGCTGGTCGCGATGCCGACGCGTCCCGCGGAGGGCGGCGGCTCGGACGTGCGCGCCCAGGTGGCCCGCTGGGTCGCGATTCCGTTCGTGCCGGCGCTCGGGGTGATCCTGATCCTCGCGACCGCCGGGCGCGGCTGGACTTGGGACGCGGACCGGCTCGTGGCCGGTTCGTTCCGCCTGGCGTACCTGTCGTCGATCCTGACCGGCGAGCGCCGGGCGGAGATGCTCTACTTCCGCGACGGCGTCTCCACGACGGTGTCGGTACAGCGATGGGGCGACCACGTCGCGATGAAGAACAACGGCAAGGTGGACGCCAGCACGGGCGACGACATGCCGACGCAGGTTATGGTCGCCGGCCTGCCGATCGTGCTCCACCCGCGCGGCCCCGAGGGGTTGCGCGTCGCCGTGATCGGCTTCGGGTCGGGCGTGTCGGTCGGCGCCGCCCTGGGGCTGCCGGTGGCCCGCGTCGACGCGGTGGAACTGGAGCCGGCGGTGATCGAGTCGTCGTACTACTTCCGCGAGGCCAACCTGCTGGAGTACGGCCCCCCGTCCGGACGCCGCCCCGGGACGCCGGCGCCGCACCCGCGCCTGCGCGTCTTCTCGAACGACGGGCGGAACTTCCTCGCGTCCACGTCCGAACGGTACGACGTCGTCGTGAGCGAGCCGTCGAACCCGTGGATAACCGGGGTCTCCAACCTGTTCACGCTCGACCACTTCCTCGCCGCCCGACAGGCGCTCGCCCCCGGGGGCCTCTTCTGCCAGTGGGTCCAGCTCTACGAGATGAGCGAGGAGAGCGTGGCGTCGATCATGCGGACGTTCGCCTCGGCGTTCCCGCACGTGCGGGTCTTCTCGGCGTCGCCGCAGTCGTCGGACGTCATCATGATCGGCTCCGACGATCCGATCCCGATCGACATCCGGCGCCTGCGCGCCGCGCTCGCCCGCCGGGACGCGGCCGAGGTGTTCGCGCCGGACCGGACCGAGATCACGGGCGTCGACGACATCGTCGCGCGGCTCATCATGGCCGACCGCGCCGAGCTGCTCGAGTTCGCCGGGCGGGCGACGATCAACACCGACGACAACGCCTTCATCGAGTTCCAGGCGCCGCTCGACATGATCCGCTTCGCCCGCCGCGACGACGACGTCGTCGCCCGAGTGTACGGCAAGGCGTGGCGCTGGGGGCGGATCGACCTGCGGCGGATGCGCGAGACGGGGTACGAGCCGGAAGGCATCGACGCCTCGGCGCAGGTCCACGCCGTCTCGGAGGCGCTCGTGCGGGGCGGCAGGGCCGCGTGGGCGGCGGACCTGATCCTCGAGGCCGCGACGGCGCCTTCCGTCGCCTTCGCGCCGGATCGCGAGCAGGCCGACGACATGCTCCGCAGCCTCCGCGCCGGGCGCGACCGATCGGCGGCGCGGCCGGCGGCGCCCATGATCGACGCTCTTGCCGCGGTCACCGCGGGGCAGCCCGCCGGCGCCGTGACTGCCGAGATCGACGCCGCAACAGCCGCGTGGCGCACGGCGCATCCGCGCCCCGCCGTCGCGGCGTGGCGTCTGGCTCGCGCCGCCGCGAGGCAGGCGGAAGCGAAGATCCCGCCCGCGCCCCGCTTCGCATTCATTCTGGAAGCCGCACGCGAGGCCGCGCTCGACGAGACGATGCTGGCGGGCGCCCCGATCGCGCCCGGGCTCCCCGGCCCGTGGCGGCCGATCGTCCGCGAGGTGGTGGACGTGGAGATCCGCGAGGCGCTCGCCGCCGCGATCGACGGCGTCCCGCCGACGCTGGACGGACTGGCTCCGCTGATGAAGCCGGCTCGGATGCCGATCGGCTGGGGCGGCCTGCCCGAGAGCCGGCCGGACGCGGACCAGCACGCCCTGCGGCTGCTGGTGCAGATGGCGCTGATGCGCGCCGAACGGCCGGTGGCGCGACCGGCCGGCGAGTCGCCCCTTTTCGTCGCCCGGCAGCGGGCGAGGTACGAGACGTCGTTCGAGCCGTGGGCCGGGGAACCGTGGCGCAAGGCGGTGCCCGATCTGACGCTGTTCGACGACGCCGTGAACCGATCGTGGAGCGACCCGTGGACCACGGGGCGCAAGCTGTGGGTGTACGGCGGAGTGCTCCGCGCCAGGCAGCGATTGCTCGACGCCGGCGACCCGTGGATGGAGGCGCGCGCCGTTCCGGTTCCGTCCGCGGCGGCGCTGGACGAGGCGTTGCGCCGGGCGCGTGCGACGACGGCCGCGACGCCGGACGATCGCGACGAGGCGCACGGTCGGCTCGTGGCCGCCTACGCCGCCTTCGTGGCCGCCCTGGAGGCGGCGGACGGGATCCGCGCCGCGGCCGCATGGGACGCCGTCACCGCCGCGGCCCGCGAGGGCGGCGTCGCAGGCGTTCTCGACGACGCCGTCCCCGCGCCGGTGGCGATGCTGGCGATCGGCGCGGCACACTCGATGGCCGGCGATCACGAGACGGCCTGGCGCACGCTCCGGCCGCTGCTCGACGATGCCGGCGTGCGAGGGGGCCGGCCCGAGCTGGCGTACTGGGCGGCGCGGGCGTTGCACGGAGCGTACGTCCACGGGCCGGCGGACCGTGTGGCCGCGGGCGACGAGGATAGACCGCGTGCGGACCTGCTGCTCGCGGCGCAGTTGATGGACCGCTGGGCGCGCAGCGGCGGAAACGCGGGCTGGAGGGCGCTGCTCGACGGAGTGGCGACGCTGGAGGGCGCGCCGGGAGCGCCGGCTTCCAGCCGGCCAGGTCTGCCCGCCGGCGCCCCGCCGTACGTGCCGCTCGTGTCCGAGGGGTGGGTATCGGACTGGCTGGCCGATTCGGGCGAGGTCGAGCGGATCGACCTTGACGCGATCGCCGCGGCGGCGACGGCCGGCGACATGGGAAAGCTCGACCGGGCGCTGGGGGCCGCCATCGACTCCGCGCTCGCTCGCGCCCCGGTTGCGCCGATGGGGCGCGGGCAAGATGCCCGCGCTACGCCGCCGCCGGAGCGGGCGCCGATCACGGATCATCCGGAGATCGGCGCGTTCGCGCGCCTCGACGGCGGGGTCGGCTCGCTGCTGCTGCTGGAGGCGCTGCATGGGCAGGGGGCAGGGGGCAGGGGTCAGGGGTCGGATGCGATCCGGGCGATCGAATCCGCGCCGCGACCGCCTGCCGGAATCGAGTTGCTGCGGAGATCGGTCGCGTTCCGCTTCCTGGCGGCGTCGCTGCGCGCGTCCGCGGGCGACGTCGGACCGATGGCGGATCTGCTGGGGCCCGCGGTCGGGGATCCGCGTTCCCCCGGCCCGCCGCTGGGAGATCTGTTGGCGGCGTGCCCGGCGGCGCGGTACCACCTCGCGCGACTGGTCGCCCGCTGCGGGCCTGGCGGCTGCGAGTTGCCGGTCGAGCGCCGGCTGCGCGACGCGCTCGAATCGGCCGCGGCCTCCGTCGCTCCGCCCGGCGGGTACTCGTGGCAGGCGGGCTACGAGGATCCGTACGCGGCCGCGGAATCGCCGGTCTTCGAGATGGGCGCGATCATGGTGCGCGGGGGGAGTTGACGTCGAATCATAGCGCGGCGGCCTGCCTGCCCTGCCTGCCCTGCCTGCCGGCAGGCAGGCGGCAGGCAGGCGCCGCAACCGGAACTACCGCAGAGACCGCAGAGGGCGCAGAGAATGGTCTCTGTGTTCTCTGCGTGCTCCGCGGTGACCAATGTCGTCGCGCCGTGCGACGAATTTCGGGGGTAGTAGATCAGGCCGCCCGTGGTCGATTGACGCGGAACCGCATCCCGCCGGAGTATCCGCCCCGGAGGCGCCCGATGCGACGTTCCTGGTTCCTGTTTCTCGCCGCCGCGTCCGCCGCGTGCGACAAGACGGAGGCTCCGTACTCCGGTCCCCCGGTCGGCATCATCGACGACTCGATCCTGTTCCCGTTCCCGTCGGTACACCTCATGAGGGAGGACGCGGCGACCGCCACGAGCCTGCGAGTGGCGATCCCCGAGGGGTTGCTGCCGGTGTCCGAGTGCCCGGACTGCCGGCCGATGGACGTCGAGCGGTTCAACCGCCGCGACGGCTTCTCGACCGTCCAGCCGATCGTCGTGCTGCTCGGCGACCAGGACATCGATCCGGCGTCGCTCCCCGGCGAGGACCGCATCGAGGACAGCCTCGCCCCGGGAGCGACGGTGATGGTCATCGACGTCGCGACCGGCGAACGGATCCCCCTGTTCGCCGAGATGGACCACTCGCCGGACGCGACCGGGCCGCACAACCGGACGATGATCGTCCGCGTGCAGCGCGCGATGGAGTTCGCCAAGCGCTACGCGGTCGTCCTGACGACCGGGATCCGCACGCGCGGCGGCGGGACGGCGGCGCCCCCGCCGCGCTTCGCCGCGTTGCGGGACGGCCGCAGCCCCCACCCGGCGCTCGACCGCTACGTCGGCCACTACCGCTCGCTGCTCGACGCGCTGGATCGTCACGGAGTGCCTCGTTCGTCGATCGCGCTCGCCTGGGACTTCTGGACCGCCTCGGACGAATCGATCCACGCGACGTTCGACCACGTGCTGGCGGCGACCCGGGCCGACCTGCCGGCCGATCCCGGTTTCGAGCCGGACTACGTGGTGACAAGCATCGAGGACGCCTCCAACAAGCCGGACCTCAACCCGCTGGTGCTGCGGCGCGTCCGCGGCACGTTCTCGCTGGCGGCGTTCGTCCCGCGCGATCCCGAGCTGCCCGAGGACGGGATGTTCGTGCTCGATGCCGACGGGATGCCGGTCCGGCGCGGCCGGCGCGACGTCGTCTTCCTGACGGTCGTGCCGGCCGTCGCCGCGGGGGCCCCCGCAGGATCGCTCGGTGTCCTGATCTACGGCCACGGGCTGCTCGACAGCCCCGAGTGGCCGTTGGGGAGCGAACGCGATCCGGACAGCGTGATGCGCCTGGCGAACGATCTGCGGCTCGTGGCGATCGGCACCGAGTGGAGCGGCCTGTCGGAACGCGACGAGCTGGACGCGGCGGCCGTATCGGTGGACTTCGGGCTGTTCCCAAGCATCACGGAGGAGCTGCAGCAGGGCGTCGCGAACACCCTGGCGCTGGAGAGGCTCGTCAGGACCAGGTTCCGCGAGGCCGACTTCCTGCGCGCGGACGGGGGCGGCAGCCTCCTCGATCCGGACCGCACCGTGTACTACGGGATCTCGCTCGGCGGCATCAAGGGCGCCACGTTCATGGCCAACGCCGAGCACGTGCGGTACGGAGTGCTTCACGTCGCCGGCGGCGCGTGGGGGCTGATGATGGAGAGGTCGAGCAACTGGGAGGACTACGACCGGTACGCCCGCCAGTGGACGCCGAACCCGGTCGACCGGCAGGTGCTCTATTCGGCCAGCCAAATGTTCTGGGACCCGGTCGACCCGATCACCCACGTGCCGCGCCTGCGGCGCAAGTCGCTGCTCTGGCAGGAGGCGGTCGGCGACGCGCAGGTGAGCAACCTGGCCTCGCGGCTGATCGCACGCTCGGTCGGCGCGCCGCTGCTGCTGCCGTCGCCCGAGCGTCCGTG
>CAMTWF010000295.1:0-20049 GCA_947085355.1 uncultured delta proteobacterium | reverse complement strand
GCGCCGCCCCTCTCGACGCTTCGCAAGTGCGCGGCCGTCGGCGCGCCTCTGGGCCACGCACCACGCACTTGCGCGGTTGGCTCACGACCACCTCCGCACCCACCGCGGGGTATGCGCGAAGCCCGTGATCACGGGCCCTTTTGAGCTTGCCGGATGCGGCACCGCGAGCGGTGGATGGCAGTTTCGGCCGGCCGAAGGGGAAGCGGCTGTCCGGCGAAAAATTCGGGTGTGTCCCACATGACCCGCTGGCCGCGCGGTCATCCTGGGTCGGATGTCGGCGAGGCGTAGCGCGGGGCGCGCGCCTCTGTTTCGTGGCGGCAAGGTGTAGTGCTGCACGCGCCCCGCGCAAGCCCGCCTGCCTGCCGGCAGGCAGGCCGCCGCGGCGTTGCACATGGGGCCGGTCATCCTGGCGACAGGCCGGCATTGGGACCCGCGGCGGGCTTGCGCGGGGACGCGCCCCCGGTGCGTCTCCGCACTACGCCTCACCGCTGCGGGGGGCGCGTCCCCGCGCTACGCCTCGCCGCTGATCTACAGTCGAAAAACCGGGAGGCAAGGCTCAGGGGAAGATGTGACTAATGATCAGCATCTTGCCGGGGGGCTGTTCGGCGCCGAGCGCCTCACCACGCCCCTGCGCCTTCGACGACATGACCATCCGCGACCGCGGCGTCCCGTGCGACCGCGCCGCCGCGGTCGAGGACGCCACCCCTTCCGACGGCGGAGGAGACGACTGATGGGGGAGTCGATCCGCCCGATTCCGCCGCCGGACGATCCGGTCGGCAAGAAGTGCGGGATCCACCGCTATCGCGCAGTTGCGGGAGGAGGCCGATCGTCGGGCGGGAGCGCGGACTCCGTGGCTGCGGATTCCTCGCCGAAGAGGTCCGGGCACACCGGATCGTCGGCCAGCTCGGCGGCAATCCGCCGCGCGCGCTCCTCCCAGGTCAGGCCGGCATACTCCCCGGCCATCTGCTCGCGGATGGAACGCATCAGGGCAACGGCGTCGATCGACCGATCACTCATCGTAGACGACCTCCTTCGGGGTCCGGATGTCGATCGTCGGGTACCCCATCTCGAGATTCACCGCCTGGTACGAGCGGATGCGCGTCACGTTGACCATATGGCGGAAGTTCCAACTGACGACGACCTGTGCTCCCGCGATCGTGGCGAGTGCGACGTGCAGAGCGTCGTTCCACATCCGCTCCGGCACCACCCCGCGCAGGACGTAGGCCCGGCCCAGTTCGTCCGCCTCCGCCGACTCCCGGACGGTGACCAGCCAGTCGCGAGGAACACGCGCCACCATCGCCCGCACCCGCTCCGGTGCACGCCGCAACTCCGCCTCGGTAAGGGCCGAAACGACGACGTCGAACGCGCCGCCAGCGACCGCATCCCAGAACGTGACGCTGGGAACGCGGAACTCGTCGTCGAACAGCCCGCCGAACACCGACGTGTCGGGGTAGATGCGGAGTCGCCGCTTCATCACCTCGTCCGGGCCTCCCGCCCGCCTGTCCATTCTAGGCGGTTTGCCGCCCGCCGCCAACCCGAACCGCCCTGGCCGTCAGGGCGACGGACAAAGCCGTACGGATCCACAACATGTCGGGTGCCGCCGAGCGGGGTTCCCCGACCGGTTGTGGTCGGCGCCGACTTTGACAGGACCCTGGCTGGTTTGCCGTCTGGGTGATCAGGCCGCAGCTCCCGACCACGACGACGACCACGACTACGCTTCCTGCCGGGGGTGAACGGTTACGATTCTCGGGAGTAGTAGATTAGCGCGGCGGCGCCGTCGGCTACGGACCTCCGCCCGCCTCCGTCGTCGTGCGCGCCAGCGCGACCATCGCTTCGGCCAGGCCGAGCGCCTCGTCCGCGTCGTCGGCGCCCACGCGCGCGTGCACGTCGTAGCGGGCCCGGTTGCGGAGTTGCAGGGTGCGGTGGAGACGGCGGCCGAGGTCCGCGAGCGCCTTGCCGGTCACGACGTAGAGTTCGCCGAAGCGGTTGACCACCCCGGAATGCGACCCCGGAAGCTCGGCCCCCGCGGCGAGGATCAGGCCCTTCGCCGCCAGCTCCGCGGCGTTGTAGGCCGCGTCCGCGGCCACGCGGACCTCGCCGGCCGCCCGGATCCGTCGCGCACTGTCGAGGTACTCGCCGGCCAGCGCCAGATGATCGGCCGCCCGCGCCAGGAGCAGTCTTGATTCCTCCATCGCCATCACCTCCTCGCCCCGCTCGATCGCGGATCGAACGAAGGGGCTCGCCGCATGGCGCACCTCGTCCTCGCAATAGATCACCGGCTCGACGCCGCGCCGCCAGCGGATCCACGTGTCCAACGACGCGTCGGCGCACGCCTCGGAGACCGAGGCGAGATCCCCGGTCGCCACGACCAGCACGTCCACGTCGCTCTCGGGCGTTGCCGCCCCGCGGGCGACGCTGCCGAAGAGGACGACCCGCGCCACCTGCCGCGCGGCCGGACCCGCTCGCAAGCGCTCGACGAACCACCGCGCCGCCTCGCGGCCCATGTCGGTCGCAGCCACGCGGACAGCGTACCCAGCGGCGCCCTGGGGATCAACCGCCCTGCCACCGGCTTGACCCTCGACGGGCGCCGGACCAGAATCAGCCCTGCGCTACGTGGCGGACGGGAGGAGAAGCTCTATGTCATCGAGAGTTGCACGTACGACGGAGTCCCCGTCTACACGAAGGGGGCGATCCGGAGACTTGCGGCGACGGAGACCTTCTACATCCTCGTGTCGTCCAAGCGTTCGACGTAGCCTGCCGAGCTGCCCGAACTGCGGCTCGCGCCGCATCCGGTGGGTGGTCGCAGCGTTCGAGTGCCGCACGCCGTGGGCGTTCGCGATCGTCCCCGACGTTCCGCGCGAGCGCTGCGACCGGTGCGGCGAGGAGTACTTCGATCCGGAGGCCGGCGCCCTGATCGACGCCGCCTGCATGTCGCGGCGCCGATCCACCCGCGCGGGCGGGGTCGGAACGCGCGCACGGCGGTGACAACCACGGGCGGTTCCCCGTGTCTGGATTGTCCCTCCCGGAATGTAACTTCTCCAGTAACCGTTCACCCTCCCCTGCCGTCCCGTGAACGCGCCCGAGCCCGCGCCCGAGCCCGGTTTCGAGGAGGAGGAAGGCGTGGGCGTAGGCGTGGGCGATCGGGCTCGGGCTCGGGCTCGGGCGCGTTCACGGGTTGGCGCCACAGGGGGTGAACGGTTACCTTCTCCATAACCGGTGGCGGATGCCCGAAATGCCGGGAGCGCCGGCTTCCAGCCGGCCCGACACGGCGCGGCCCGACGGCCGCCGGGCGTCAGAGCGGTTCCACGTCCCGGAGATCGATCGGCGCCGCCGCGGCGCGCCCGAGGATCTCGATCGTCACCACCAGCCTCGGCTTGCGCCCCTGCCCGCGGCTGACCCTCCCCGTGGCGCCGGCGAAGGGGCCGTCCACGACGCGGACCGCCTGGCCCTCGCGCAGCAGCGGGTGCGGTCGCGCCTCGTCCGAACGGGAAACCAGGATCCGCAGCGACGCCATCGTCCGATCGTCGATCCGAGCGGTCCTCCCGCCGAAGCAGACGAACCCGACCGCTCCGGGCGCCTGCACCGCCGCAACCCGCTCGGACCACTTCCCGCCCAGCGCCACGAAGACGTAGCCGGGGAAGAGCGGCCGCTCGACGACCCGCGTCACGCCGAGCCGCCGCGTCTTGGCCCGGTACGTGGGCAGGAACGTCTCGGGAGCGCCGCGCCCCTCGATGAACCGCACGACCTTGCGCTCGCAGTTGGACCGCGTGCGCAGCGCGTACCACGCTCGCTCGACGGCAGTCACGAGGCGATCACGTACCGCGCCGTCGAGGGGGCGCGCAAGATGCCGAGGTTCCAGGGGTGCATTCCCTCGACTGGGGGGTGATCAGTCGGGACTTCGACCTGGACCTGACTATCGGTCATCTCGCGAGATGCTCTGGTGATGGCGGTCGTGGGGCGATGATCTGAAGGTCTGCGATGAGCTGTGGTACCCCCGTAAAAGGCTGCGCCGGCGCTACCGCGGAGCCGCCGCGGCTTCGATCGCCTCGACGATCTGCTCGTACCCGGTGCAGCGGCACAGGTTGCCGGCGATCGCCCTGCGGATGTCGTCGCGCGACGGCGCCGGGTTGCGGTCGAGCAGCGCCTTGGCCGCCAGCACCAGACCGGGCGTGCAGAACCCGCACTGGATCGCCCCGGCGTCGATGAACGCCTGCTGGATCGGGTGCAGCGCGCCGCCGGGCCCGGTCAGCCCCTCGATGGTGAGCACCCGCGCGTCGCCGACGTCGGCGGCCGCGACCCGGCAGGCGCGGCGCGCCTTGCCGCCCACGAGCACGGTGCAGGCGCCGCACTGCCCGATGTCGCAGCCCCGCTTGGTCCCCGTCAGGCGCAGCCGCTCGCGCAGGACGTCCAGCAGCGTCTCGCCGGGCTCGACGACGACGTCGTGCGCCGCGTCGTTGACTTGCAGCCGGAGGCGCGTCGGTTCGCCGGGACGGATTGCCCGGCCGCGCGTCACGTCGGGGGTGCGACGCGGCGCCGGCGGCGGAGGAGTTCCGAGGCACGGGGCGATGTCGTGCGGGCGCACGGGGAGCCGGGTCACGCGGACGCCGGTGGCGTGGAAGATCGCGTTGCACACCGCGGGCGCCACGAGTTCGTTCGTCGGCTCGCCGACCGACTTGGCCCCCCACGGTCCGGCCGGGTCCGGGTTCTCGACGATGACGGCGTCGAGCGCCGGCATCCAGGTCGCCTTGGGGATTCGGTAGCCGTCGAAGTTGTCGTTGAGGATCCTCCCGGTCTCGTCGGTCTCGACCGCCTCCCACAGCGTGAACCCGAGCCCCATCGCGAGTCCGCCGAGCACCTGACCGCGGACGCCGTCGGGGTCGATCGCCCGCCCCACGTCGTGCACGCCGAGCAGCCGCGTCACCCGAACCGTCCCCCGGACCGGATCGACCTCGACCTCGGCCGCGTTGCACCCGTAGACGTACGTGAAGTACGGGTCCCCTCGTCCGTGCTCCTCGTCCCATCGCACCGCCGGCGCCCGCCACGTCCCGACGGCGGCGAGGTGGACGCGGCGCCAGTGGCAGGCGAAGACCGCCTCCTTCCACGACATGTCGATTGCACCGGGGGGCTGTTCGGCGCCGGGGCCCGAGGCGGCGTAGCGGACCCGGCCGCCGGCGAATTCGAGCGGGCCTACGGCGGCATTCCCGAGGAGCGTCTCGGCGATCGTCGCCTTGATCTTGCGCGCGGCCTCGATGACGGCGTTGCCTCCGGCGAGCGTCCCGCGCGAGGCGACGGTCGGGCCGCCGTCCGGCGCCTGGTCGGTGTCGACGTCGAGGCAGCGGATCGCCGACTCGGGGATCCCCATCTCGCCGGCGAGGATCCTCGTCATCGCCGTCTTGAGGCCCTGGCCGTTCTCGGCGACGCCGACCTGGAGGTGGACGGAGCCGTCCGGCTGCACGTTGACGACGGCCGAGCAGAAGTCGTTGCCCTCGGCCCCCAGGCTCACGCCGCGGTAGCTGCAGGCGAGGCCGACGCCGCGGAGCAGGCCGTCGGGGCCTGGGCGGCCGCGGCTGCACCGCGCCCACGCCTCGTTCCATCCGAACCGCTCGACGGCGACGTCGAGCACCCGGGAGATCGAGACGGTGTGGCCGTCGAGGACCTGGCCGGTGTGCGTCACGCTCCCCTGCCGCAGGAAGTTTCGCCGGCGGAACTCGACCGGGTCGAGGCCCGCGGCGGCGGCGAGGTCGTCGATGGTCGACTCGACGGCGAAATTGATCTGCGGGGATCCGAAGCCGCGCATCGCGCCGGTGAGCGGCCCGTTGGTGTAGGCCGCGCGCGACTCGCAGAACACGTCCGGCACCTCGTACGGCCCCGTGCACTGCACCGTGGGACGCCAGATCACGAACGGCGAGGTCGTGCAGTACGCCCCGGCGTCGGCGACGATCCGCACGTCGACCGCCTTGATCTTCCCGTCGCGACCGGCGCCGGCGCGGTACAGGATGCGGAACGGGTGCCGCTTGTAGCTCTCGCGCATCGATTCCTCGCGCGTGTAGGTCAGCTTGACGGGTCGTCCCGTCCGCAGGGCCAGGATCGCGGCGCGAGCGCACACGACCGAGATCGTGTCGTCCTTGCCGCCGAAGCCGCCGCCCAGGGTGGTCTGGACGACGCGCACGCGTGCGAGCGGCAGTCCGGTCGCGGCGGCGACGTACCGGCGCGTGGAGAACGGGTGCTGCATGCAGCCGCGGACCGTGACCGAGCCGTCGGGCTCCGGCGACGCGACGCACGATTCGGGCTCCAGGTAGGCGTGCTCGACGTACTGCGTGCGGTATGCGCGCTCGACGACCAGCTCGGCCGACGCCAGAGCCGCCTCGGCGTCGCCCCGCCGCACGTGGTAGCGGGCCACCAGGTTGTCGGAGCGATCCGGATGGACCAGCAGGGCGTCCGGGCGCAACGCCTCCTCCGGGTCCAGCAGCGGCGGCAGGGGCGAATACGCGACGCGAATCGCGGCGACGCCGTCGATCGCGGCCCGGGGCGTCCGGGCCGCCACGACGGCCACGACGTCGCCGCGGTACAGGACGCGGCCGTCGGCCAGCACCTGGTGGTCCGCGACGATCCCGCCGACGCGGTTGGAGCCAGGCACGTCGGATGCGACGATCGCGTCCACGACGCCCGGCACGGCCAATGCGGCCGAGACGTCGACCCTGTCGATCGCGGCGTGCGAGTGCTCCGCGTAGAGCGCCTTGGCGTGCAGCATGCGGTCGAGCGCGATGTCGTCGGCGTAGACCGCCCTTCCGGTGACCTTCTCGACGGCGTCGACCCTGGGCGGCATGACGGGAACCCTCCGGACGGCCATCTTGAAGGATGTTCCACACGAGCCGCAACCGGCCGACCTTCTCCCGAATCCCGGGGGAGAATTATTCCTTGACTGCGGCTGGTGACGGCGCTATAACCCGGCGGTTCGGTGGCGGCCTCAGTGGGAGACCGCGCGGATAAAGCGCCGGAAGGTACGGCGCACGGGAGGATCGCATGAATGGTAGGTTCGCGGTAGCGGTTGCTGCGGTGCTCGGTTTCGCCTTCGTGCCGGGTTGCGAGGATGATCCCGACCCGCAGATGGACATCACGCCGGAGGTCACGCCGGAGGTCACCCCGGAGGTCACCCCGGAGGTCACCCCGGAGGTCACCCCGGAGGTCACGCCGGAGGTCACCCCGGAGGTCACGCCGGAGGTCACGCCGGAGGTCACGCCGGACACCACGCCGGACACCGAGCCGGAGCCGGACACCACGTCGGAAACGGCCGAGTAGGCAAAGCCTCCGCGAGGAGGCTGTCGACGCGGCGGGGATAAGCGGTTCGTCCGCAGCCGGTGCTACGGGTGGACCTGGACGGTCCAGCCGAACCGATCGGGCTTGCGGCCGTACTGGATGCCGACCAGATCGTCGTAGAGGCGCCGGGTGACGGGGCCGACCCCGCCGTCGCCCAGGCGGAGCCGTTCGCCGCGGTACCCGATCTCGCTCACCGCCGTGATGATCGCCGCCGTGCCGGACCCGAACGCCTCGGTGACGCGGCCCTTGCGGATGCCGTCGATCACCTCGTCGATCGGCAGGGGGCGTTCCTCGACCTTCATGCCGTACAGCTCGCGGGCGAGTCGCATGACCGAGTCGCGGGTGACGCCCGGCAGGATGGTGCCCTCGTCGAGGGGCGCCGTTGCGATGGCGCCGTCGATCGCGAAGAACATGTTCATCGTGCCGACCTCCTCGACGTACCTGCGGTGGACGCCGTCGAGCCACAGCACCTGGTCGAAGCCCTTCTCCCGTGCCTGGAGCTGTGCCTTGAGGCTGGCGGCGTAGTTTCCGGCGGCCTTGGCGAACCCCATGCCGCCGCGGACCGCGCGGACGTAGTCCTCGGAGACCATGATCGACACCGGGACGAAGCCGCGCGGGTAGTACGCCCCGACCGGCCCGACGATGACGAAGTAGAGATAGGTATCGCTGGGCCGCACGCCGAGGAACGGGTCCGTGGCGATCATCGTCGGCCGGATGTACAGCGCCGTCCCCTCGGCGCCCGGCACCCAGTCCCGTTCGATGCGCACGAGCTGCTTGATCCCTTCGAGCGCGAGTTGCGGGTCGAGCGGCGGCATGACGAGGCGATCGGCGGACCGGTTCATGCGCGCGACGTTCAGCTCGGGCCGGAACAGCACGATCCGCCCGTCCCGCGTGCGGTACGCCTTGAGTCCCTCGAATATCTCCTGCGCGTAGTGCAGCGCCATTGCCGCGGGTGACAGCGAGAACGGCTCGTTCCTGCAGATCCGCGGATTCCGCCAGCGGCCGTCCGCGTACTCCATGACGAACATCCTGTCGGCGAAGATGCGGCCGAACCCGAGCGACGCCTCATCGGTCGGCTTGGGCTTCAGCTCTCCGTCCGGAATCGGAAGAACCTCGATCTTCATCGCCATCGATCCTCCATCCTCCCCCGCGAGTCGACTGCGGGGTCCACGAAGCCACAGGCGCCGCGGCCAGATCAAGTACTTTCGGGATACCGAGAAACCCGGACTATGCGGAGGCGTCGGGGGATTCGCTTCGCCCGCACCGGCGCCGCGCCGCGTTCCGACGGAAGGAGTCCGTCGCGGAGTCCAAGCGAGCGGATCGAGCCCCACGCGCCCGAGACCGCGCCAAGCGAACCTTGCAGAATCGATCGACTACCAGCGGAGCGGGATACGGGATTTGAACCCGCGACTTCCAGCTTGGGAAGCTAGCACTCTACCACTGAGTTAATCCCGCACGGCACGGCCGATCCGTAGACGGATCGCGCCGTAGTGTCAAGGGGTTCGGCGATGCCGCGCTGAGAAGCTACATGCCGCGCGGCGACCTGGACACCGCGGCCGGACGTGCGCTACACTCCCGACCCGCAAGGAGACCCGGATGACCGCCGACCAGAACGACCGCCTCGTGCAGTTCTTCACCGGCGAGGCATATGCGCGCAACCTGGCCACGGCCGCGCAACTCCTGCGCGCCACCATGGACTACTGGGCCGGCTTCACGCAGTACCTCGGCGAATTCATGGTCCCCTTCGCGACCGCCGCCGGGATCTGGTGCCGGGAGGAGATGCGCCGGCTCCCGTCTTCCGATCCCGGGCAGCTCGCGGTCGACTACGCCCGGCTGGCCGGGATGAACATGGAGATCCTCCAGCGGGCGCTGTCCGCCGGGACGTCGGCGGCGAACGAGTTCGCCGAGCACGAGGGCCGCAGGGCGTTCGCCGCATGGATCAACACGCTCGCCTGCTCCGGCGGCGAGGATCTCGAAGCCTTCGCCGCCCGCCAGGCGCGGTTGACCCGCCAGGTGGCGCACGACTACCCGAAGGCGGTGGCGGACGTGGCCGAGGAGTACGGCTTTCATTTCGAGCGCGGGGATCACCCGCTGTTCGCCCGGACCGATCGGTTCTTCCTCTACCGCGTCACGCCCAGCGATCCCCGGGTCACGCCGCGCCCCGACGCCAAGCCTCTGATCATCGTGCCCCCGTACGTGCTCGGGTCGAACATCCTCGCCTTCCTCCCCAAGGAGAACCGCAGCTACGCGCACGCCTTCGCCAACGAGGGGATCCCGACCTACATCCGGGTGATGAAGCCGATCCACGAGACGCCGGCGGTCCAGACCATGACTCCCGAGGACGACGTGATGGACACCCGGCTGTTCTGCGAGCGTGTGCGGCGCGAGCACGGCCGCGCGGTGACGCTCAACGGCTACTGCCAGGGCGGCTTCTCCGCCGTTTGCAGCCTCCTTACCGGGGAGCTCGACGGGCTGGTGGACGTCCTCATCACCTGCGTCTCCCCGATGGACGGCACGCGGAGCGCGGGCCTGTCGGGTTTCCTGCGCGGCCTCCCGCCGCGCTTCAACGATCTCGCCTACGGCACCAAGCGGCTGCCCAACGGAAACCAGGTCGCCGACGGCACGCTGATGGGCTGGGTCTACAAGCTCAAGAGCATCGACACCGAGGGCCCGCTGAGCGCCTTCCACCGGGACCTGATGATGTTCGCCCGCCAGGAAGGCGAGAAGACCCGGATCGGCAAGTCGCACGCCGCCATCACCTACTGGCTGCGCAGCGAGCGCACCGATCTCCCGCTGGGGATCACGCGCATGAGCTTCGCGTCCTACACCGAGCCGATCGCCGCCGACGGCACGTTGCCGGTCAGGATCCTCGGTCGGACGCTCAACCTCAAGCGCATCCCGGAGAAGGGCATCCCGTGGCTCATCTGCTACGGCGAACGCGACGATCTCGTCGAGCCCGAGACCGCGCTGGCCCCCACCAGGCACGTCCCGGCGGAGGTCACCGCCTTCCCCCGGGGCCACATAGCCATCGCTACGTCGTGGTCCGACCCCGCATCCGCCTGCGCGCTCAACAAGCGATTCGGCGACGGCTGCCGCGGCCCCGTCCGCTTCCACCTGGACATGGAGTCCGAGCGCGGCTAGGTCGCCGATGCCCCGCCCGCCTCGACGTGCGGGCCGGCCGGTCTCCTGGTATGGTCGCGCCGCCGCCCGCCGGCGGGCGGGGCGCGGAGGATGAACCCGATGCGGCGATACGTGTGCGAGGCGTGCGGCTACGTCTACGACCCGGCGAAGGGCGACCCGGACAACGGGATCGCGCCCGGCACGCCGTTCGAGCGGCTCGGGGACGACTGGCTGTGCCCCGAGTGCGGCTTGACGAAGGAGTCGTTCGTGCCCCAGGAGGAATGATCGGGCGACCCGGGGGGATTCGGCGGGAGGTGTGCGAGTGGTCACGGAGCTGGTCAAGGGAGTCTACTGGGTCGGCGTGGTCGACTGGGATCTGCGGCACTTCCACGGCCACGGGCTCTCCACGCACCGGGGCTCGACGTACAACGCG
Organism: uncultured delta proteobacterium; assembly: GCA_947085355.1. Classification (GTDB taxonomy): domain Bacteria; phylum Myxococcota_A; class Polyangia; order DRWM01; family JAAZOP01; genus CAMTWF01. The sequence continues at coordinate 9,179 of CAMTWF010000295.1, read as the reverse complement.
TACCTGATCGTCGACGAGAAGAACGTGCTCGTCGACACGGTCTGGTCGCCGTTCGCCGAGCGGCTCATGGAGAACATCAGCCGGGTGATCGATCCGGCGAAGCTGGACTACGTCGTCGCCAGCCACGCCGAGGTGGACCATTCGGGCGGCCTGCCGGCGGTGATGGCCGTCGCGCCCCAGGCCACGGTGCTTGCGTCGAGGCGCGGGGTCGAGAGCGTCGAGGGGCACTACCACCGGCCGTGGAAGTTCCAGGCGGTGAAGACCGGCGACCGGCTGCCGATCGGTTCGAGCGATCTGGTGTTCGTCGAGGCGCCGATGCTGCACTGGCCGGACAGCATGTTCACGTACCTCACGGGCCGCAACGTCCTCATGCCGAACGACGCCTTCGGCCAGCACTACGCCACGCCGTTCCGCTTCAACGACGAGGTGGACCAGCACGAGCTGTTCGAGGAGGCGCTCAAGTACTACGCCAACATCCTCACGCCGTTCAGCGCCCTCGTCGCCAAGAAGATCGACGAGGTGTTGGCGTTCGGGCTGCCCGTCGACATGATCGCGCCCAGCCACGGCGTCATCTGGCGCCGCGATCCGTTGCAGATAGTGCGGCGGTACCAGGAATGGGCCGCGCAGAAGCCCGAGCGGCGCGCCGCGGTGATCTACGACACCATGTGGGGCGGAACGCGGAGCATGGCGGAGGCGGTCGGCCGTGGGCTGGCCGCGGAAGGCGTGCCGCACCGCCTGTTCCACCTGGCGGTGTCGGACCGCAACGACGTGCTCGCCGAGATATTCCGCTCGCGCGCGGTGATCGTCGGGTCCCCAACGATGAACAACGGCGTGCTGTCGTCCGTCGCGCCGATCCTCGAGGACCTGCGCGGGCTCAAGTTCCGCAACAAGATCGGCGCCGCGTTCGGCTCCTTCGGCTGGAGCGGCGAGGCCGTGAAGGTGATCGAGGGACACCTCGCGAAGTGCGACATCCCGGTGGTCGCCGGGGGGGTGTCGGCGAAGTGGCGGCCCAGGCCCGCGGACCTCGCGGCCTGCGAGGAGATGGGCCGGACGGTGGCGCGGGCGATCGCGGACGGCCCCGCGGCCTGATCCTCGTCGCCAGGGAGGACAACGATGCCCGAATGGGTCCGGGTCGCGTCGATCGGCAACCACGTCGGCAGGGAGGTGCTCCTGCGGGGTTGGCTGGCCAACCGCCGTTCGAGCGGCAGGATCCACTTCCTGCAGGTGCGCGACGGCACCGGCACGATCCAGTGCGTGATGGGGCGGGCGGACGTCGACGAGGCCGCGTTCCGCGCCGCCGATTCGCTGCCGCAGGAGTCGTCCCTGGAGGTCGTCGGCACGGTGCGGGAGGACCCGAGGTCGCCGATCGGCTTCGAGCTGGCGGTCGCGGGGATCCGCGTCGTGCACGTCGCCGGCGAGTATCCGATTGCGAAGAAGGAGCACGGGACCGACTTCCTCATGGACCACCGCCACCTGTGGCTGCGGTCGCGCCGGCAGCACGCCGTCCTGCGCGTACGCGCCGAGATCATCCGGGCGATCCGCGATCACCTGGACGCCGGCGGCTTCACGCTAGTCGACGCCCCGATCTTCACGCCGGCCGCCTGCGAGGGGACCACGACGCTGTTCGAGACCGACTACTTCGGCGACAAGGCGTATCTCACGCAGTCCGGGCAGCTCTACATGGAGGCCGCGGCGATGGCGCTGGGCCGCGTGTACTGCTTCGGCCCGACGTTCCGGTCGGAGAAGTCCAAGACGCGCCGCCACCTGACCGAGTTCTGGATGGTCGAGCCGGAAATGGCCTTCGTCGACCTGGACGGCGACATGGACATCATCGAGGACCTGATCGTCGGGGTCGTCCAGCGCGTGCTCGACCGCCGGCGCGAGGAACTCAAGACGCTCGAACGCGACACCGCGGCGCTTGAAGCGGTGCGCAAGCCGTTCCCGAGGATCACGTACACCGAAGCGGTCGACATGCTGCGGGCGAAGGGGACGGCGATCGAGTGGGGCGCGGACTTCGGCGGCGACGAGGAGACGGAACTGGCGCGCTCGCACGACCGGCCGCTGATGGTGAGCCGCTACCCGGCGGCGATCAAGGCGTTCTACATGAAGCGGGACCCGGCCGATCCGCGACTGGCGCTCGGAGTGGACGTACTGGCGCCCGAGGGGTACGGCGAGATCGTCGGCGGCGGGCAGCGCGAGGACGACCTGGCGGCGCTGGAGGCGTCGATCGAACGGCACGGCCTCCCGCGGCAGGCGTTCGAGTGGTACCTCGATCTGCGGCGCTACGGTTCGGTGCCGCATTCCGGCTTCGGCCTCGGGGTCGAGCGCACCGTCGCGTGGATCTGCGGCCTGCCGCACATCCGCGAGACGATTCCGTTCCCCAGGCTGATGTCGAGGCTGTCGCCGTAGGGCGGCCGCGCGAGGGAGCGTCGGCGTTGGCGCGGCGGGGTTACGTCACGGCGGCGACGCTGGACGGCGCCGTGGCGCGGTGGGGGCGGGCGATTGCGCCCTACCGGCGCCGCCTGCGCGTCGGCCCGTTGCGCGACGCGGCGCTCGTCATCGTGGACATGCAGCATGCCTTCGTCGCCCCGCGGGGCGAGGCGTTCCTGCCGGCGGCGCGCGCGGTGGGGCCGCGGGTGATCGCCCTGCGCGACGCCTTCCGCGCCGGCGGCAGGCCGGTGGCGTTCACGCGACACGGACACCGCGCCGGCGAACGACTCGGGAGCATGGCGCGACACTGGAGATGGTTGATCCGGGAGGGCACGCGGCAGGCCGATCTGATTCCCGAGATGGCGCCGCGGCGCGGCGAGCCGGTCTTCCGCAAGGCGCAGTATTCGGCGTTCCGCGGCACGCGCCTGGAGGCGTGGCTGCGGCGCCGCGGCGTCCGGCGGCTCGTGGTGGCGGGCGTCATGACGCACCTCTGCGTGGAGACCACAGCCCGCGACGCCTTCCTCCGCGAGATGGACGTCGTCGTGCCGCTCGACGCCTGCGCCTCCTCGGACGAGGCGCTGCACGTCGGCGCGCTCCGATCGATCGCCGACGGCTTCGGCACGGTGGCGACCGTCGCGGCGATTGCGGCCGCGCTGGGCCGTGCGAGGTCGAAGTGACCGGCTGCGACCTGCTGATCGTCGGCGGCGGCCCCGCGGGCATCATGGCCGGGGTGCAGGCGGTGCGGTCCGGCCTGCGCGCGGTCGTCGTCGAGCGGTCGCGGCCGGGCGGGTCGGTGCGGCACGCGCGGTGGATGGAGAACGTGCCCGGCTTCCCGCACGGCGTGACGGGGAGCGATCTGGCGGACGGGCTGGTCGCCCATGCCGCGGCGTTCGGCGTCCCGATCGAGCGTGACGAGGTCGTCTCGGTCGAGCCGCGCGGACGCTCGCTGATCGTGCGCGGCGCTGCCCGATCCTGGGAGGCCCGCTCGGTGCTGCTCGCCACGGGCGCCAGCCCCGTGCCGCTCGGCGTGCCCGGCGAGGCCGGGCTGCTCGGCCGGCGCGTCTTCCATCATTTCGACGAGGCGCCGCCGGAGCTGGCGGGCGGGGACTGGCTGGTGGCCGGCGGCGGCGACGTCGCGTTCGATCAGGCGCTGGCCCTGGCGCCGGCGGCGCGATCCGTGGCGATCCTGGTGCGGGGCGGCGCGCCCCGCGCCGTGGCGCGCCTGCTCGGCGAGGCGGCCGCCCGCGGCCTGCCCGTGCGGACCGAGCGGCAGGTGGAGTGCCTTTGCGAGGAGGGGGGGCGGCTGTCGGTGCGGTGCGTCGCTTCGGGGGGCGAGGAGACGTTCGCGGCCGACGGGCTGCTGGTCTGCGTGGGCAAGCGGCCGGAGGTCGCGCTGCTGCCCCCGGAGATCGTCGACGGCGCGGTGCTCGTGCGCTGCGATCCGGCCGGCCGAACGCCCGTGCCCGGCCTGTGGGTCGCGGGCGACGTGCGGCGCGGCCTCGTGCGGCAGGTCGCGGTCGCCGCGGGCGACGGAATCGCGGCGGCGATGGAGATCGCCCGTGGTCACCGACCCGACTGACGAAAGTTGACGGCTGACGGCTGACCGCTTGCGGCTCGCGCCCTTGCCGGTGCTGCTGCCGCGGGCTAACCTGCACGCAACGGGAGGTCGTCATGACCGCGAGCAGGATCGCCGTGGCGGCATGCTTGGCCGTGGCGTTCGGCTGCGCCGAGCCGCAAGACGCCGTTCCGGCCGGTGACGGCGATGACGGCGGCGACGCGGCCGACGACGGACGGCCCGACCGCTCGGATGCCGACGACGGCGGCGACACGGCGGACGACGCTGAGGAAGCGCCGGAGGCGGCGGACGGCGACGCCGAGGACGGCGACGCCGGCGACGCCTCGCCGGGGATCCTCGGGGATCCGTGCGTGCGGCACGCCGACTGCCTCGTCGGGTACTGCGTGGAGAGTCCCGAGGGCGATCGGCTTTGTTCCGGCACGTGCGCCGGATCGTGCCCGGCGCCGTACGGGCACTGGGAGTGCCGGGCGATGCGGACGGGCGGCGCGTCGATCGTGATGCTGTGCCTGCCCCCGAACGATCTCCTGTGCGCGGCGTGCTTCCGGGACGACCAGTGCGGAAGCGTCCGGGCGCTGTGCCTCGACTACCCGATCGGCAGGTTCTGCGGGCGCGACTGCGCGGCCGAGGAGTGCCCGTTCGGTTTCGACTGCCTCGACGTCGTGGTGCGCGGCGAGGTGCACCGGCAGTGCCGCCCCTTCGGGGGCAACTGCGCCGATTGCGTTGACCGTGACGGCGACCTCCGGGGCGCGGGCGTCGACTGCCTCGGCCCGGACTGCGACGACGCCGATCCGCTCAGGCACGACGGCGCGGCGGAAGTGGTCGATTCGATCGACAACGACTGCGACGGGCTGACCGACGAGGGGACGCCCGTCTACGACGACGACGACGACGGGTTCTGCGAGGTCGGCCCGTGCGTCCACGGGGCGCTCGGCGACGGCGACTGCAACGACGGCGAGGCGTCGATCAACCCCGGCGCAACCGAACTGCGCAACGGCATCGACGACGACTGCGACGGCGCCGTGGACGACGGCACTACGGCGTACGACGACGACGGCGACGGATACTGCGAAGTCGGTCCGTGCGTCCGCGGAGCGCTGGGGGAGGGCGATTGCGACGACTCCAACAGCCGCATCCACCCGGGGGCGCCGGAGGACGGCGGGACCGGGACCGGGGCGCCCGACGGCCGCGACAACGACTGCGACGGCGCCACCGACGAGGGGACCACGGCCTACGACGACGACGGCGACGGGTTCTGCGAGGTCGCCCCGTGCGTCAACGCCCCGGCCGGCGGGGACTGCGACGACGCCAACCCGCTGCGGTCGCCGGGCCGCGCGGAGGTGGTCGACGGTCTGGACAACGACTGCGACGGCCTGGTCGACGAGGGGACGCCCGTCTACGACGACGACGGCGACGGGTTCTGCGAGATCGCACCGTGCGTGAACGCCCCGCTCGGCGGGGACTGCGACGACGCCGACGGACGCGTTCACCCCGGCGCGCCGGAGGACGGCGGGACCGGGACCGGAGCGCCCGACGGCCGCGACAACGACTGCGACGGCGCCACCGACGAGGGGACCACGGCCTACGACGACGACGGCGACGGGTTCTGCGAGGTCGGCCCGTGCCTCGGGGCGGGCATCCTCCCGGGCGACTGCGCCGACGCCAACCCGGCGCGCAACCCGGGCCGCCTCGAAGTGTGCGGCAACGGCGTCGACGACGACTGCGACGGCACGACCGATCAGGTCGACAACGACGGCGACGGCGCGCAGGACATCGCATGCGGCGGGAACGACTGCGACGATACCGACCCCTCGGTGCGCCCGGGGCGTCCAGAGATTCGCGACGCCAAGGACAACAACTGCGACGGCCGGTACGACGAGGGACTGGTGCAGGCCGGCGACGTCGTAGTCACGGAAATCATGCACGACCCCGCCGGCGGGCTGATCGACGCGAACGCCGAATGGTTCGAGGTCCGCAACGTGTCGGCGTTCCCGATCAACCTCCAGGGCTGGGTGATCCGGGACCTGAATCCCACGCCGGACATGCACACGATCAACCGGCCGGGCGGTCTGCGCGTCGATCCCGGCGGCGTCGTGCTGCTGGCGCGCAACGGCGACACCGCCGTCAACGGCGACATCCGGCCGGACTACGTCTACTCGGGCGTCGCCCTGGCCAACGTCTCGGACGAGGTGATCCTGCTCTTCGGCCCGCTCGAAGTGGATCGCGTCGTCTACGGCGGCGGATGGCCCCTGGTCGAGGGCGCCTCGCTGAACCTCGGCGCCCCGCTGACGACGGCGACGGCCAACGACCTGCCGGCCAACTGGTGCGCCGCACCGCTCGCCTTCGCCTACCACACGACCAATCGAGGCACTCCCGGCGCGGTCAACGTCGACTGCGCGGGCGGCCCGGCCGTCGGCGAGGTCGTGCCGCGCCGCGGGCTGGCCGCGGGCGGCGAGCCCGTGCGAATCGTCGGCAACCGCTTCGCCGGGGCGACCGCCGTGACGATCGGCGGCGCGGCGGCGCCGTTCTCCGTCGTCGACGACCGGACGATCCGCGCCACGACGCCGCCGGGGACGCCCGGCCCGGCGGACGTGCGCGTCACGACGACGGCCGGATCGTTCACGCTCGTCGCCGGCTACGTCTACACCGGCGCCGCCTCGACGCTGGACTTCTGCAACGTCCAGCACCCGGAATCGACGACCACCTCCGTCGGCGCTCCCACGGTCCCGATCTTCGGCCGCGTCCGCGAGGCGGGCGTGACGCCGCCGGCCGGCCAGGGCATCGGAATCGTGGGCGAGGTCGGCCACGGGCCGCGCGGCAGCGACCCCAGGACCACGATCGCCTGGACGTGGGTCGCCGCCAGGTACTACCTCGACGTCGGCTCCGACGACGCCTACGGCGCGTCGATCACCGCCGCCGCCGCGGGAACGTACTCGTACGCCTACCGCTTCAGCGACGACGGCGGCGTGCACTGGCTCTACTGCGACGTCGGGGCCGGCACCGACGACGGGTTCTCGACCGCGAACCTGGGCCTCCTCACGGTGCTGTAGGCGCCCTTCTTCGCCACTGCTCTCCGAGAAGCTCCCCTGGATCGCCGGTCGGCGGCGTGGTAACAACGGCGTCGGCGAGAGTGCGGCGGGGATCCCGGGGCCTTTCGGGGGATCGCGAGCGAGGGCGGGGATGTCGACCCATCGGCGGGCCGGTCCGGAGTGAGGAGTCGATGAGGTCCTTCAGGGCCTTCCTGGCCGGGCAGCGTCTCGTGCCGATCGACCGGCTCGACAGGGCGCTGCAGCGGCAGAACCTCTACGGCGACGACCTCGCGGTGAACCTGCTCGAGATGGGGGCCGTCACCGAGGAGGATCTGACCAGGCACCTGGGGTTCTTCCACGGGATGCCCGTCGTCACCAGATCGCAGATCGAGCACGTGCCGGCCGAGGTGACCGAAATCGTGGCCGCCGACCTGGCGGTCCGTCACCGCGCGTGCCCGGTCGCGGACCACGGCGGGACCCTCGTCGTCGCCGCCGCGAGGCAGTTGCCGCCGCAGGCGCTGGCCGATCTGGAGCAGGCGACCGGGCGCGCCGTCTCGCAGGCTGCGGCATCGCCGATCGCCGTCGCGCAGGGTCTCCGGGTGCACTACGGCGCCGAGTTGTCCGCCCGCTACCTGAGGCTGATCGAGCGCATCGACGGCGGGGCCGCCGTGGGCGGCGCGCCCGCCGGCGGGCCGGACGATGTCGCGCCGCGCGACGATTCTTGGGTTGCGGGCAAGATGCCCGCGCTACGCGGCCGGGTGATCGCGGACAAGTACCGCCTGCTCCGGCGCGTCGGCGAGGGGCCGTCGGGGACGGTCTACGAGGCGCGCAACGTGATAGTGGACCGCCGGTTCGCGGTGAAGATCCTGCACCGACACCTCGCGGACGACGTCGACCTCGTCCGACGTTTCGTGTGCGACTCGATGACGGCCGCGGCGATCCGTCATCCGGGCATCGCCGCGGTCTACGAGGCCGGTGTCGCGAACGACGGCGCGCCGTTCCTGGTCGGCGAGCTCCTCGACGGCGACAACCTCGCCGCCTGCGCCGGAGGGGGACGGCAGCTCGCGGCCGCATGGGTCGCCGACGTCGCCGGCCAAGTGCTCGGGGCGCTCGCCGCCGCCCACGCCGCGGGGGTCGTGCACGGCGACATCAAGCCTTCCAACGTGCACCTGCCGCGCCGGCCGTGCTCGTTCACCGTGGCCAAGCTGGTCGATTTCGGATCTCCCGGTGCCGTCCGGTCCGCAGGCGCCGTCCCGACCGGTCCGGCCGCCACGGACCTCGCCGGGATCAACTGCACGGCGCCGGAGCGGCTTCTCGGTGGTCGCGAGGCGGACCGGCGGTCCGACCTGTACGCCGTCGGGGTGGTGATGTACGAGTGCCTGACGGGGCGTCGGCCGTTCGAGGGATCGGACGAGCGCGAGGTCACGGCCCGGATCCTCGCCGGGCGCTTCCCCAGGCCGATCGATCTGAACCCCGCCCTGCCGATCGGGCTCGATCTGCTCGTCCTCCGGATGATGGCGGGGGACCCAGGCGAGCGTCCCGCGACGGCGGAGGAGACGATCGCCGCGCTTGCTCGCTTCGTGGCGCCCGAGGCGCGGACGAGGCTTGGGCTTGCGGGTCCGGAACCCCAGCTACCGTCCGCAGCCGGGGATCGCGTCGAAGGCGAGCCTGGGGACGTGCCGGCGGAACCCCACGAGACGCCGGTCCCCGTGCCGTCACCGCGGCCGTCGCCGTTGTGGCGCCGTTCGGCTCCGCTGGCGGCCGCCGCCATGGCCGGGGCGCTCGCCGGCGCCGCCGTGTTCCTGGCGGTCTCGCGGGACCAGGTTCCGGAAGGCCGCACGGCCGCCGAGCGTCCCGCGCCGCAACCGGTCGTGGCCCACGACGCCGGCGTCGTCGTGATCGAGGTGCGGTTGCCGGGCCACGAGCCTTTCCGCAAGGCGGTCGTTCCGGGACGCGATCGGTATGTCGAGGTCGCGCCCGTGCCGCTTGCCAAGGTCGCCGGCGACGATGTCCGTCCGGTCGAGGTTCCGCCGCCGCACGTGGCCGAGGCGCCCGCGCGGCCGCCGCACGTCGGCCCGGCCGCCCCGGCGCCTCCTTCGCGGTCGTCGCCTGCCGCGCCGACGGTCGTTGAGATCGGAAGAGCGTCG
>CAMTWF010000294.1:0-17033 GCA_947085355.1 uncultured delta proteobacterium | reverse complement strand
GCACCCGGCGGCCGAGCTGCTGGCCCTGGCGGCGCCCTCGATCGGCGTGCTGTACGCATCCGACATCGAAACGCACGGGGCGACCCGGCGCGACCGCCTCCGCGGCACGACCGGGCTGGGGCAGGCCGTCGAGGCGGCTGCCCGCGCCCACGGCTGCTCGCGCATGCGCATCTGCCGCCTCCTCGCCCTCGCCCGGCTGGCGCCGGACGTACAGGACCAGGTGGCCGACCTCACCACCACCGCGCTGGAGACGGTCACCGTGGAAGACCTCCGCTGGGTGGCCGAGGCAATGGATTGGGTGGAGCAGCGGAGGCGGTTCGGGCGAGTCGCCGGGCGCACCGACGCGTGGCAGACGGCGTCCACGGGCGACCTTCCCACATCCGTCGGGCCGGCCGCGTGATCGGATCCTGGCGGATTCCGGATCCCCACCTGCTTGGCGATCTTCGCAGGCTGACTCGGCCGGCAGGTCGCAGGATCACCAGAACCCGGCTTCATGCAACGCACCCAGCAGCGTAGATGAGGTATCATGCCGGGCGAGAACGCGCTATCCTCCTTCGCGCTTAGGATGGTGGCCTCATGTCGACGGTCGGACGAAGAACTGGCGAGTGGCAATCCCGTGGAGGGTGCGTGACGCCACTGCCGCGACGGCTGCGGGTCGTGCCTGTGGCCCAGCAGCGGACCCAGTTGGTCCGATGCGCGGTTGTTCTGGTGCTGGTTGTCTGGCTGATCCCAGCGGTCGCACGGGCCCAGCAGTATTCTGCGGAAGCGGTCGAAACGCATCGACAGGGCGTCGAAGCATTCGAGCGCGGCGACCTCGACGAGGCGATTCGCCTGTTCCGCGAATCGTACGAGGTTTACCACGGCCACCCCTACGCGCTGTTCAACCTCGGCGAGTGCTACGAGCGGCTCGGCGACCTGGCCCAGGCCGTCGACTACTTCGAGCGCTACATCGCCGCCAGCAGCGACGCGGCCGAGGATCGCCAGACGGTGCTCCATCGCATCCGCAACCTGCGCGCGCGTCCCGCCGTGCTGTCGCTGGCCAGTACGCCGCCCGGGGCGACGGTGGTCGTCTGCGATGCCGATGGCAATCCGCTCGCCGAGCTCCCCCCGGCTACCACGCCCGCCGAGATCGAGCTCCCGCCGGGCACGTTCGTCCTCCGGTTCGACCTGCCCGGCGCGACGCCGCAGACGCGCGTCGTCGAGGGCGGCCTGGGGCGGCGGACGGCGGTGGACGTCGCGTTCGTCCGGGTCGAGGAACCGCCTGTGGGTTCCGTGGGGCATGGGCCGGAGGTGCCGCCCGCGAACCGCGCGTTCGTCGGTCTCCAGGGTGGCGTCGTGGCGGGGCTGCGGGGCGCTCAGAACGTCTTCGCCACGGGCGGCGCCGGTGCATTCGCGGGCTACGAGTTCCCCGGCGGCGAGTGGCGGTTCGTGGTCGGCGGCGACTTCTGGCTCGGGGCCTACCCGATCGAGATCCGCCAGACCAGTGCGCGCCACAGCAGCTTCTTCCTCGACTTCGCCGCCGTTCCCGGCGTTGCCTGGCGGCCCGTGCCCGCTCTGCGCCTCGTCGGCAGCGTCGGCCTCGGCCTTGGCGTCTACCTCCCTCCGGCGGACCCCGCAGTGCCCGTCCCATGGGCCGGAGCGCCTCTCGACGGGCCAACGGTGCTCCTTCACATCCGCCCGGCGGTCCTGCTTGAGTGGTTGCCGGTGGACACCTTTGGCCTGTTCGTCGTCCCTGCCGCGGTGGACATCGATGTGGCGCTCGGCAGCGGCATCCGGGATCGGCTGCTCGTGAACTACGCGGCCTTCGGCGGCGCCGCCGTGCATTTCTGAGAGGCGCTACGGTACATGTCGCGCCGTCCCGATCTTCTCGAACGGTAGCTGCTCGGTAGCCCCTGAGGCATCCGCGGTCGGGGCTGCCGGGGCGTCGCGTCGGCGGCCGGTGTCCCCGCGCGGGTGTCCTGCGTCGTCCGCGAACGTCGCCGTCGGGAAAGCGTCCACGGTCGGCGCGCCGTCCGGCGGCGTCCGAAGGGTCGTCGGAGGCCAGGCATCCGTGGCCGGTGCGACGACGGTGGGCGCGGTCCCGGCGTCGGGAGCGGTGGTGGACGTCGGGATCGCGGACTCGAGGATCGCGGGACCGAGCGTAAGGCCGCGTGCAGCCGGTGCGCCCTCGGGCACCGCGGGGCCGGGACTGGCCGGCGGCGGAGCGGTGGACGAACCGCGGGCCGCGAACAGGGTGGCCACGACGCCTGCGGCGACGACGACCGCGCCTGCCGCGCCGAGCCAAACCACTCGGCGGCGGCGGGCGTGGCGCAAGGCCAGCGAGTCGGTCCTGACGCCAAGCGGTCGCGTCGCCGGCGCATCAACCGCAACCGCCGTCGGGGCCCCTGCCGGCGCACGGTCGGCCCGGACGGTGGCGACTGGGCCGCCAGGAAGCGTGGCGGCCAAGCCGGGCGGAATCGGTCCGGCTGCTTCGAGCGCTGGCGTGCCGGGGCTCCAACCCTGGTCAGACGCGATCTGCCGGAGCGCCGAGGCGACGGTCGCCATGTCGGGAGGCCGCGCCTCGGGGTCCTTGGCCAACATGCACGCCACCACGCCGTCCAGATCCGGGGGGCAGTCGGCCATCACCTCGCGCAGCCGGCGGGGCTTCCGCGTGAGGTTCAGGCTGAGGTAGGCCATCTCAGTGTCCTCGCGCGGGATCGGCGGCTCACCGGCGAGCATCTCGAACAGCAGAACGCCGAGGGCGTAGACATCGGTGCGGCCATCGACCTGCCGTCCGCGGATCTGTTCGGGTGCCATGTAGCGCGGGGTGCCGACCAGCGAGGTGGTCGCGGTGCCGCGGGGCCCGACGACGCGCGCCACGCCGAAGTCGAGAATCTTCACCAGTCCAGTGTTGCGCTCAATTCGGATGTTCTCGGGCTTCAGGTCACGGTGCACGACATCCTTGACGTGGGCCTCGGTCAGGCCCTCCGCGATCTGCCGTGCGACCTCAACCGCCTGCGCGGACGGGAGGCGCTTCGCGCGGGCGAGGACGCGGTCGAGCCCTTCGCCATCGACGTACTCCTGGACCTGGAACGGCACGCCGTCCTCGTCCTCGTCGATGTCCAGCACGCGCACGATGTGCGGATTCGTCAGCCGGCGGGCGATGCGCACCTCGTCGAGCAGACGGCGACGGATCTTCGCGGTGGCGACCAACTCGCGGTGCAGGAATTTGAGCACGACACGGCCCATCTCGGAGCCGCGCTGCACGTGGGTGGCGAGGAATACGGTGCCGAAGCCGCCCGCTGCCAGGCGCCGTTCGATGCGGTAGCGGTCGCGCACGATGCGGCCGACCTGCTCGTCGCGCGGCCAGCCGTCAGCGGGCCGGTCCGCGCGGCAGCCCGGGCACGCGGCATCCTCGTCGCGCACGACCGAACGGCATTCCGGACAGTACGCTCCCGCCACGGCGCATCACCCTCGAGCGCAGGCCGGACCGCCCCGCTCCGGCGGGAGGATACCAGCCGGTGAACGGGGCGGCCAGGGAACGGTGCCGGCCGTTGGCGGCTGCCGCACCAGATCGCTCATCGGCTCCAGGTCATCCAGGTCGGCGGGATCGGTCACCGCCCGCGCCGCGAATCGGTCACAGTCCGCCCAGGCGGCGCAGGCGTGTGCGCACGCGTTCGGCGGCCTCTCCCTCGGGCTCCAGCGCCAGGAAGCGACGATAGGCCGCGATCGCCCCGATGCGATTGCCTGCGCGCAGGTGGGCATCGCCGAGAACGCGGTACAACGCGGCCCGGTCGGGGGTCCGCTCCATGGCGGATTCCAGGATGCGCAGCGCACCGGCCACGTCGCCCTGCTCCAGGCGCACTCGGGCTTCCTCGGCGGGCCCGCCGGGCGGAGTGGCCGCCCCCGTCCCGGGATCCGCGGGACGGCGAGGCGGGCGGTCCGGTGTGGTCGTGGTTCCCGCGTCCGGCGGGCCAGGTGGCGTCGCCGGCGGGCCTTGGCCTGCGTCCGGTCCGGTCATGGACGGGGACTGCGGCGGCACGGCGGCACCGTCAGGAACGGGACTGGGCGGCAAGGAGCCGGCATCGGACGCGCTCGCGGCGTCCCCTGCGGAAGCTGCTGCTGGCGGCCCACCCGTGCCGGTTGTGGGACGCACCGGCAGCGGTGTCGGTGCGGAGGACGATGCGGCGGGCGAGGGGGGCGACGACGGGGGCGGGCGCGGCGGCGCGGCAACACGCATCACGGGAGGTGGTACGGCGGCAAGCTCATTGCCGGGCCGAACTACGAAGTAGACGACCAGCACCGCCGCAGCAGCGAGGACGGTTCCGGCAGCCAGGGCCGCCAGCAAGGCCCGGCGCCGTTTGGGTAGGGGTGGCCCGGCGTCGGCGGCACGACCGAGGGTTGCGGCGCTGAAGGAGCCGGGAGATGCGAGGATGGTCGGGGCCTGTGCGTCGCCCGCGGGCTGGGGGCCGGGGAGATGCTCCGCCCCCGGCAGGCCCGGGGCGACGATGGCCGGCGCGGCCAGCAACGCTTCGCGCATCTCGTCGGCCGACTGGTACCGCTGGGCCGGATCCTTCGCCATGGCGCGCAGCACGACGGCCGCCAGCGCCTCGGAGATCCACGAGGCGAAGCGGCGGGGCGACGGTGGGGCGTCGCTCACGTGGCGCAGGCCGATCTCGATCGGGGTTTCCCCGTTGAACGGCAGACGGCCTGTCAGCGCCTCGAAGAGCAGCACTCCCACCGCGTAGAGATCCGTGCGGTGGTCCACGGTGCGCCCGAGCATCTGCTCGGGCGCCATGTACTCCGGCGTTCCCATCACCGTCCCTTCGGTGGTCATTCCGCGGCTCCACGGATCCCGGGCGATGCCGAGGTCCAGCAGGACCGCCTGGTCGCCGTCGATCACCATGATGTTCTCCGGCTTCACGTCCCGATGGACGAGCCCGCGGCGGTGAACGACGGCAAGGCCCTCCAGCACCTGGACGACCAGCGGCACCGCGCGCTCCGCCGGCAGCGCGCCGTCCCGGACGATCAGATCCGCGAGCGGCACGCCGGCCAGGCACTTCATGACCAGAAACACGTGCGGGCCATCGCGACCGACGTCGTAGATCGGCACGACGCGCGCCGAGTCGAGGGAGGCCATGATCTGCGCCTCGCGGAGGAAGCGCTTCACGACGATCGCCTGAGCAGCCAGCCCGGGCTCCAGCACCTTGATCGCCACCTCGCGCCCGAGCACCTGGTCGAGACCCATGTACACGGTGGCCATGCCGCCCCGGCCGACGATGGTGTCGAGGCGGTAGCGGCCGACCAGTTGAGTACCCGTGGGAAGGGGTGGGGGGGTCTCGGCGACGTCTTCCGCTGGCACTCCGGCCGGACCTTTCGGCTTGAGCGTCACGACGCGGCCGCGAGGTGGATCCTGCCGGCTCACGTCACTCCGTGCCGGACGTTTCTACCGTCTCCAGCGGCTGGTCCAGGGTGAGGAACTCCACGCGCCGGTTCTGCGCCCGGTTCTCGTCGCTGTCGTTCGGTACCAGCGGCCGGGTCTCGCCGTAACCGGCGTACTCGAGGCGTCGCTGGTCGACCCCCGCACCGGCGAGATAGTTGACGATCGCCAGGGCGCGCTGCTGCGAGAGCGTGAGGTTGGCGTTGTCGTCCCCGCGGTCGTCCGTGTGCCCCCCGACCCGCACCCGCACCAGCGGCTGGGCCTGGAGCGAGGCGACGATCTCGTCCAGCACCGGGTACGACTCGGGGAGGATCTCGTACTTCCCGGTGGCGAACAGGATGTTGTGGAAGACGATCCGCTCGCCGCGGCGGAAGACGTACGCCGGCGCCTGGTCGGGGCATCCGTCACCGTCCTCGAAGCCGTTGTGCGTCTCGGCCGCGTTCGGGCAGCGATCGATCGCATCGGGGATGCCGTCGCCGTCGTTGTCGTCGTCGGGGCATCCGTCCTCGTCCTGGGTTCCGTCCAGATCCTCGGCCCGCATGGGACAGGCGTCGCGCGCATCGGGCACGCCGTCGCCGTCGTTGTCGTCGTCGGGGCATCCGTCACCGTCCTCGAAGCCGTCGTGGTCCTCGGCCTGGTCGGGGCAGCGGTCGGTCGCATCGGGGATGCCGTCGCCGTCGTTGTCGTCGTCGGGGCATCCGTCGTCGTCCTGGGTTCCGTCCGGATCCTCCGGCCGGCTCGGGCACGCGTCGATCTCGTCCGGAATTCCGTCGTCGTCCTCGTCCCGGGTCCGTTCGAAGGTGTACGAGACCGCCACCAGCGCCCGCCACTCGGGACTCCCCACCGAGCGGTTCAGGCCCGCGCCGCCGCCGGCGACGAGGGCCACCGGACCCAGGTGGCTGACGAAGGACCCGAGGATCTCGACGGGGCCGGCGTAGTCCGCGCCGTCGAGCGCCACCGCGCCGTGCGCCTCGGCCGCCAAGTGGAAGATGCCTCCGGCATCGATCCCCCAGTCGACCACCGCGCCGTAGACGAGCTGCTGGCCCACCGCCGCTCCCAGGTACGATTTCGTGCCGTCGCGGAAGCGGCCGCCGAGGTTCGCGGCGAGGAGGACGGGGCCGAGCTTGCGGTCGACCCCGACACGCAAGCCGAAGCCGAAACCGCCGTCGCCGCCCATCTTCGTCTCGTCCCCCGTGGGGAAGAAGACCTCCGGCCAGATGGCCAGCCCCACCGGCCACGTGTCGCGGTCGAGGATCCGCCACTTGAGGTGCAGGCCGAGATCGCCCAGGCCGGCGCCGGCGATCGCCGCCGGGCCGGCGCCGCGCCGGTCCACGACCACGGGGAGGCCGATCCCCAGTTCGAGGTCGGCGGGAAGGCCGAGGGCGAGGCGCACGTCGAGCGTGGAGAGTCCGGAGATCACGTCCGTCACCCGCTCATCCCCCGCCCCGCCGACGAGCACCGGATCGGCGGCGTGGCCGAAGAGCAGGCCGAGCTGGAAGTCGAAGGGGAGCAGTACGTCCGTCGCCTCGACCGCGACGCCGCCGCGTCCGAGGAACCCGGGGCGGAGCATCTGGGCGTCGAAGCCGTCCGCTACCGCGGGCCGTGCGGCAGCCGCGAACAGGGCGGCCACCGCGGCGGCGAGGAGCACGCGGGAGGGATACGGGCGTCCTCGCCGCCGCCGGACGGCCAGGAGGGCGAGGGCAAGGGAGAGCGCCAGGAAGGAAACGGCGGACGCCCCCGCGCCCGGCAGGACGGTGCAGCCGCACCCGCCGCCGATCGCGTGCGGCGTGTCGGCCGCGTCGAGCGGGTCCGTGCCGAGCTCGATCTCGCGCGCGTCGGGGATGCCGTCGTTGTCGTCGTCGTCGTCGCATGCGTCGCCGAATCCGTCGCCGTCGGTGTCGAGCTGGTCGGGGTTGGCCAAGCCGAGGCAGTTGTCGCCGACGTCGAGGACACCATCCTCGTCCCCGTCGTCGCAGGCGTCACCGATGCCGTCGCCGTCGGTATCCGCCTGGTCCGGATCGGCGACGAGCGGGCAGACGTCGTCCGCATCGGCCACCCCGTCCCCGTCATCGTCTTCGTCGCAGGCGTCGCCTTCGCCGTCATCGTCGGTGTCGGTCTGGTCGGCGTTGGCCACCAGGGAGCAGTTGTCCGTCGCGTCGGGCACGTCGTCGTCGTCGTCGTCCGCGTCGCAGGCGTCGCCTGCGCCGTCGCCGTCCGTATCGATCTGCTCGGGGTCCGCCACGCGCGGGCACACGTCGTCCGCGTCGGGCACGTCGTCGTCGTCGTCGTCTTCGTCGCAGGCGTCGCCCTCGCCGTCGCCGTCCAGGTCCTCCTGGCCGGGGTTGCGCGCCAGCGCACAGTTGTCGGTGGTGTCGGGCACGCCGTCGTTGTCGTCGTCCAGGTCGCAGGCGTCGCCCTGGTGGTCCTCGTCGTTGTCGGCCTGATCCGGGTTGGCGACCAGCGGGCAGTTGTCGGCGGCGTCCTGGATGCCGTCGAGGTCCGCGTCGGAGTCGGTGTCGCACGCGTCGCCGATGCCGTCGCCGTCCAGATCCCTCTGGTCCGGGTTGGCGATGTCCGGGCAGCTGTCCGCGTCGTTCTTCACCCCGTCCCCGTCGCGATCGTCGTCGCACAGGTCGCCGATCCCGTCGCCGTCGAGGTCCTCCTGGCCCGGGTCGTAGAGCAAGGGGCAGACATCGACCAGGTCGCGCACGCCGTCGTTGTCGTCGTCCGGGTCGCAGGCATCGCCTTGCCCGTCCCCGTCGGTGTCGAGTTGCGTGGGATTGGCCACGAGCCGGCAGTTGTCGATGTCGTCGCCAACGCCGTCGTTGTCGTCGTCCCCGTCGCAGACATCCCCCTGGCCGTCCGCATCGGTGTCGGTCTGGTCGGTATTGGTGCGCAGCCGGCAGTTGTCCGTCGTGTCGGGGATGCCGTCGTTGTCGTCGTCCGGGTCGCAGGCGTCGCCGGAGGCGTCGCCGTCGGTGTTGGCCTGGTCGGCGTTCGCCACCAGCGGGCAGTTGTCGATCTCGTCAGGGATGCCGTCGTTGTCGTCGTCCGGGTCGCACACGTTGCCGCGACGATCACCGTCGGTGTCCACCTGGGCGGCGTTGGGGGTGCGCGGACAGTTGTCGAGGAAGTTGGGCACCGTGTCGCCGTCGTCGTCGCCCCAGTCCTCGCAGGCATCACCGTAGCCGTTGCTGTTCAGGTCGGCCTGGTCCGGGTTGGACATGGTCGGGCAGTTGTCCGTGGCGTCGGGGACGCCGTCGCCGTCGTCGTCGGTGTCGCAGGTGTCGCCGGCGCCGTCGCCGTCGAGGTCGGCCTGGTCGGCGTTGGCGACCAGCGGGCAGTTGTCGGTGGTGTCGGGGACGCCGTCGTTGTCGTCGTCCCCCTCGCACGAGTCGCCCTCGCCGTCGCCGTCGCTATCGGCCTGGTCGGGATTGTGGACGAGTGGGCAGTTGTCGGTGGTGTCCGGCACGCCGTCGTTGTCGTCGTCCGGGTCGCAGGCGTCGCCCTGGCCGTCCCGGTCGTTGTCGAGCTGGGAGGCGTTGGAGGCGAGCGGGCAGTTGTCCGTGGCGTCGGGGACGCCGTCGCCATCGTCGTCGTCGTCGCAGGCGTCGCCGAAGCCGTCGAGATCGGTGTCGCGGAGGTCGGGGTTCGGGACGAGCCGGCAGTTGTCGGCGGCGTCGATCACCCCGTCGTTGTCGTCGTCCGGGTCGCAGATGTCGCCCTGGCCGTCGCGGTCGGTGTCCACCTGGTCCGGGTTGGCCGCGCGCGGGCAGTTGTCGGTGGTGTCGGGGACGCCGTCGTTGTCGTCGTCCGGGTCGCAGGCGTCGCCCTGGCCGTCGCGGTCCAGGTCGGCCTGGTCGCGGTTGGCCACGGCGGGGCAGTTGTCGGCCAGGTCGGGCACGGTGTCGCCGTCGCCGTCGACGGAGTCGCAGGCGTCGCCCTAGCCGTTGCCGTCGGAGTCTCGCTGGACGGGGTTCGCCGTGCGCTGGCAGTTGTCGGCGGTGTCGGGCACGCCGTCGCCGTCGTCGTCCGTGTCGCACACGTCGCCCAGGCCGTCGCCGTCCAGGTCGGCCTGGTCCGGGTTGGGCATCAGCCGGCAGTTGTCGGCCGTGTCCGGGACGCCGTCGTTGTCGTCGTCGGGGTCGCAGGCGTCGCCGAGCCGGTCGCCGTCGGTGTCCGTCTGCCTCGGGTTCGCGACGCTCGGGCAGTTGTCCGACCCGTTCGGGATGCCGTCGCCGTCGGCGTCGCCGTCGCAGGCGTCGCCGAGGCCGTCGCGATCGGTATCCGTCTGGGCGGGGTTGGCGACGAGCCAGCAGTTGTCGATGCCGTTCGGCACCCCGTCGTTGTCCGCGTCGTCGTCGCAGGCGTCGCCGAGCCCATCGCCGTCCACGTCGGACTGGTCGGCGTTGACCGTGCGCGGGCAGTTGTCGGTGGTGTCGGGGACGCCGTCGTTGTCGTCATCGGGATCGCATGCGTCGCCGAGCGCGTCGCCGTCGAGGTTCTCCTGTCCGGGGTTGACGACGATGCGACAGTTGTCGGTGGTGTCGGCGACGCCGTCGTTGTCGTCGTCGGGGTCGCAGGCGTCGCCGAGCCGGTCGCCGTCGGTGTCGGTCTGCCCGGGGTTCGCCACGGCCGGGCAGTTGTCGTCGCGGTTGACGACGCCGTCGGCGTCGGGATCGCCGAGCGGTCCGTCGGAGTCGTTCGCGTCGCGCCAGTTCGGCAACCCGTCGCCGTCCAGGTCGCCGGTCCCCTCCGTGGCGTCCGGACGCCCATCGCCGTCGGAGTCGGTGTCCCGGTAGTCCGGAATGCCGTCGCCGTCGGTGTCGATCGGCGGTGTCAGCGGGTTGGCGTCGCCCGCCTCGACGGCGTCGGGGATGCCGTCGTTGTCGGAATCGGTGTCCCGGTAGTCGGGGATGCCGTCGCCGTCGGTGTCCCGGGGTGTCGAACAGATGCTCGTGCAGCCCGACTCGGTCCGGTCGTCGATCGTATCGGCGTCCGAATCGGTGTCCAGGGCGTCGATCTGGCCATCGCCGTCCGTGTCGCGCGGGGAGGCGCACGGGCCGATCTCCACCCCGTCGGCGATCAGGTCGTTGTCCGTGTCGCGGGCGACCGGGTTGGTGCCCGCGGACAGCTCGCAGGCGGTGGGGGCGCCGTCGTCGTCGTCGTCGGTGTCGAGGTAGTTCGGGATCGTGTCGCCGTCCAGATCCCCTGTGCCTTCGGTCGCGTCGCTGCGGCCGTCGCCGTCGGAGTCGGTATCGCGGTAGTTGGGGATGGTGTCGCCGTCGGTGTCGGTCGTCCCTTCGGTGGCGTCGGGAATCCCGTCCCCGTCGGAGTCGGTATCCCGGTAGTTTGGGATGGTGTCGCCGTCGGTGTCGACGGTGCCTTCGGTGGCGTCGGGGATCCCGTCCCCGTCGCTGTCGGTGTCGCGGTAGTCGGGGAGGGTGTCGCCGTCGGTGTCGCGCGGGGTGGTGCAGACGGCGGAACACCCGGACTCGGTCTGGTCACCAATGGTGTCGGCATCGCTGTCGGTCTCGCACCCGTCGATCCGCGTGTCGCCGTCGGTGTCGCGGGCCGAGGCGGGGGAGCCGGTGGCGCCGACCTCGATGTCGTCACGGATGTAGTCGCCGTCGCTGTCGGCGTTCGTCATGTCGGTGCGTGTGCCGCTCGACGCGATACATCCGGTCTCCCAGGTGTTGTACAGGCCGTCGCCATCGGTATCGAGCTGCGCCCGGCTGGGCGTGGGAAGGAGCAGCAGGGTTGCGGCGGCGCCGAGCGCCAGGATCGATGTCCGGGGAATCGCGTTCATCTTGTCACCTCCATCTTCGACAACGTCACTCTTGGCCGGAAACCCATGACCTGTTCCCCGGCACGGCCCCCCCCGGCCAACTTCCTGCGCGGCCCGGTCCGGGCCGCGCGGCCGGGAGGTGGTAGAAGCGTCCGGCGTGCCAGAGCGACCGCGCGGACCGGATCGGGCGGATCGGGCAGCGCCGCGGGGGTTTCGGCGGCGCGAGTCCGCCGGGTCGCGCGTGGGGGAGGGACCGCGACGGTACACCTGCGCAAGGAACGTACAGCCGCGGGTGGGGGCAGCCGGCCCGTCCACCCGCCGATCCGTCGCGCGTGCTTGACCGCCCGATCGCCCCAACCTAGACTGGCCGGCATGGATCGGCGAGGAAGCGAATCGGTGCGCGGCGTCGCCGGCGCCTGCGCGGTTGTCATCGGCGCGGTCTGGCTGCTCGGCACGTCCGCCGGCGGCGCGTGCGGCGCGGCGATCGTCGACCTGGACGTCGGGGATGTCGGGGACGCCGAGGACGTCCGCCCGCCCGCCGAGGATGCCGCGGCGGACGACGCACCACCGAACGACGACGCCTGCGGAACCGTCTGGTACCTCGACGCGGACAGGGACGGCCACGGTGACCCGGGCCACTCCTACTGCGGAGCGACGGGTCCCGCGGGGTACGTGGACAACCACGACGACTGCTGCGACTCCAACCGCGACGTGCATCCCGGCCAGATGGAGACCTTCCCCGCTTCGTTCTCGTGCGACGCGGGGACGCCGAGCTTCGACTACGACTGCAATGGACGCGAGGAGCCGCAGTGGACCGCGACGGGCGGATCCTGTTCCGGCACCCTGCCCCCCTGCACGCTCCGCGAAGGCTGGGAGGGCTCGTCCGTGCCGGCCTGCGGCGCGCCGGCCCGCTGGGTGCTGGGGTGCCTGACCGGGTGCCTGGCCGACGTCGTCAATCGCGTCCAGGCGTGCCGCTAGGGCGCCGAGGGGTGTCCTACCGGCACTCCTGGCGTCGCGTTTCCGAGCCGACGACGCAGCCGGCGGCCAGCCAGGTGCACCCGGTCACCCAACGCGCGGAGGCGCCGCAGACTGGAACGGAGGAGCCGTCCCACCCCTCGGTCATCGCGCACGATGTGCCGGTGTTGCGGCAGCCGGCGCCCGTAGCGGTCCACCGGTGTTCCTCCGCGCTGTTGCAGTCGTAGTCGTAGGAGGGGGAGCCGCCGCCGCAGGTGTAGCTGCCGGCGAACCAGGCCGTCTGGTCGGGCCGTGCGTTTCGGTTCGCGTCGCAGCAGTCCGTGCTGTTGCCGACGTAGCCCGCGGGCGCGACCGCGGCGCAGGTCGTGGTTCCCGCGTCACCGAACGAGTCGCTGTCCGCATCGCGGTACCAGACGGGGAGGCCCGCGCCCGGGACGCAGACGCCGCCCGAGCAGGCGTCGCCGGAGGTGCAGGGGTTGCCATCGTCGCACGCGGCGCGGTTGTTGGCGTGGGCGCAACCGGTCGCGGGCACGCACGAGTCGTCCGTGCAGACGTTTCCGTCGTCGCAGCTCACCGCCGCTCCGGAGCAAGTCCCGTCCCCGCAGGTATCCGACTCGGTGCAGGCGTTGCCGTCGTCGCAGGGCGAGGTGTTGTTGACGTGGGTGCAGCCGCCGGCCGCATCGCAGACGTCGTCGGTGCACGGGTTGCCGTCGTCGCACGATGGCGGGGCGGCGCCGATGCAACGGCCTGCCCCGTCGCACCGGTCGCTCGTGGTGCAGGCGCTGCCGTCATCGCACGGCCCGCGGTTGTACGCGTAGTTGCAGCCGGTCGCCGGGTTGCAGGCGTCGTCGGTGCATACGTTCCCGTCGCCGCAGTCACGCGAGGCGCCGGGCCGGCAGAGGCCGCTGCCGCAGGTGTCGCCGACCGTGCAGGCGTCGCCGTCGTCGCACGGCGCCGTGTTGTAGGTGTAGAAGCAGCCGCCGCCGGTCACGTCGCACCGATCGTCGGTGCACGGGTCCCCGTCGTCGCAGCCGCTCGTCCCGACCACGCACCCGCGCTCGTCCGCCACGGGATCGGTCGGATCGCAGCGGTCGGGCGTGCAGGTGTCGCCGTCGTCGCAGGCGGAATCCAGGTTCACCGCCTGACATCGGTCCTCGACCTCGTTGCACCCGTCCGCGGTGCAGCTCCACGCATCGGTGCAGTCGGGCGGCGCGCCCGGCACGCAGCGCGCCGCGGACGTGTCGCAGATCTCGACGCCGTCGCACCAGAGGCCGTCGTCGCACTCCGCGTCGGCGGCGCAATCCGGCGAGGCGATGCAGCCGCGCGCGGAGTCGCAGAGCTCGAAGTCGCCGCACCGGCCGTGGTCGGGCGTCGACGAGCACGACGCCATCGCCTCGAAGCAGCTGTCGTCCGTGCAGGCGACGCCGTCGCCGCACTCCGGCGGCGTTCCGGCGACGCAGACGCACGCCACGCAGCGCTCCGCCCCGTCGCAGAAGCGGCGGTTGTCGCAGTCCTCGTTCGTCGTACAGGCGCAGATCTCGCCGCCGTCGTCCGCGTCATCGTCGGGAGTACTGGTCAGCCCGCCGCAGCCCCCGGCCGCGAGCGCGAGCACCGCGAGTACCGCAGCCGCCCAGGAACCGCCGGCGCGCCTGCTATCGAATCGTTCCATGCCTGGCCTCCTTGCCCCGCTGCGCGCGGCGACCGTCGCCGCATCCCGGGGGCCGGGAAGGGCCTTGAGCAGCTTCCGTTCCAGGCGAGGAAGGAAGGTGTTCCGCCGGGTTACCAAGACGCGGGTCGATCAGCCGCCGGACGTCCGTTGCACACGTGCGCATGGATGGTACACTCCGCGCCCGTGACGGAACCTCGGTCGCCAGCTGTCGCCACGGTGCGCGACGATGAGAGCGACGCCGACTCCGGCGCCACGCTACGGGCCTATCTGCTCGTGCTGGGCGGCGACGAGGCGCGGACGGTCCCCGTGCCGCAGGACGGAGTGCTCGTGCTGGGTCGCGACCCCGAGGCGCTGGTGCACCTGGAGGATGCGAAGGCCTCGCGGCGGCACGCGGAGGTCCGAGCGGCGGGCGGCGAAGTGACGGTGGTCGACCTGGGCAGCACGAACGGCACGTACATCAACGGCGAGAGGTTGACCGGGCCTCGCGTGCTGACCCACGGGGACGAGATCCGCATCGGCAGCACGCTGCTCACGCTGCTGCGTCCATCCCGGGCGATCGGCGGGTCACGGCCGCCGGGCGAGATCGGGGCGCTGCGCGCGCGGCTGGGCGTACGCGGGGCGGAGGGTCGGCCCGTTGCGGATGCGGAGCCGTCGGTGCCGGACACCGCGGACATCGAGTTGCACGATCCTTCGATGCGCAAGATCTACCGCCTGGCGGACCTCGCGGCGCGTTCCACGTCCTCGGTGCTGATCCTGGGCGAGACTGGCGTCGGCAAGGAGGAGGTGGCGCGGTACGTTCACCGTCGGTCGCCGCGACGGGACGGCCCGCTGATCGTGGTGAACTGCGCGGCGCTGCCCGAGACGCTGGTGGAGAGCATGCTGTTCGGGCACGAGAAGGGCGCGTTCACCGGGGCGACGGAGCGGCGGACGGGCTACATCGAGGCAGCGGCGGGGGGCACGCTGTTCCTGGACGAGATCGGGGAGCTGCCCCCGGCCAGCCAGTCGAAGCTGCTGCGCTTCCTCGACCGCCGGACGGTCTGCCGCGTGGGCTCGACGGTCGAGATCCCGGTGGACGTTCGCATCGTGACGGCATCCAGGCGCGACCTGGCCCGGGAGGTGGCACGCGGGGGGTTCCGCGAGGACCTGTTCTACCGGATCGCGGTCGTCATCATCTTCGTGCCGCCGCTGCGCGACCGGCCGATGGACGTGCTACCGCTGGCCCTGCGCTTCGCGCGACAGGCGGCAGCGGCGGTGGGCCGGGAGCCGCCGGAGTTCGAGGAGCAGGTGCTGGAGCGGATGCTCGAGCACCCCTGGCCGGGCAACGTGCGCGAGTTGCGCAACGCGGTAGAGAGCGCCGTCGTGCTGGCGGAGGACAAGCCGATCGCGCTGCGGCACCTGCCGCCCCCGCTGCAGCGAACCGGCGAGTCGACGGGCGGCGCGATCGGGTTGCCGGCACGGGTGGCGGAGGTGGAGCGGGACGCGATCCTAGACGCGCTGCGCGAGTGCGGCGGCAACCAGACGCAGGCCGCGCGGAAGTTGGGCATCTCGCGCCGTACGCTGATCTACCGCATGCGCAAGTACGACATCCGGCTGTCGCGCACGCCGGAGCGCTGAGCGGCGGTGGAACTTGAGCCCGGCCTGCGGCCGGGGGTGGTGCCCCGGGACGACAACCTGTGCCGCCGCAATCTCCCGCAGACCTTGCGATCATTGCTCTTCCGGTCTTACCGCCCCGCCATGTGGCTGCTTGGCCTGAGCGCGTGTTCGGGATCCTCCGGCCCGCGCGGTGAGGCCGACGAAGGCGACGAGGACGTCGCGCGGGTCGACGCGGAGACGCGGACCGACACCCCGGACCCGCTTCCGGATGATGCCGAGTCCTCGCCCGACATTCCACCCCCGCCGGATGACGGCTCCAGCGAAGACGGCGACGCCGTGCCGGAGGACGCAGGGGACGCCGACGCCGAAGAAGCCTGGGAGTTGGTGGACGAATCGTGCGTGGACTACGGACTCTTCCCGCCGGGCACGGTCGCTTGCACGCCCTCCTACCCAGTGTGCCCGGTCGGCATTTCCTACTGCTGCCAAACGACCCAGTGCGGCTCCCTGGAATTTGGTGTGAGTGGTTGCTGCACGGATCTCTCGTGCGGAAGCGGCAGTCCCAGCGAGTACCACTGCACCGAGGCGATGGGGGAATCGGTGCGCCGGCTGTGCACGCGACCGGAGGAGGAATTCCGGTGCCCGGCGGAGATGCCGTACTGCTGCTGGCTGCGCGGCGGCCCTGCGGTCTGCGCGGACCACGCCCTTGTCGGGTACTCGTGGACCTGCGAGAACCAGTGGTAATGCCGAACGGGAATTCCGGAATTGGCGGCGCACGGCGTCTCGCCTGCCCGGCGTTCGCGCTGGCTGCGGCATGCGCGTGCTACGTGTCTCACGAGGAATCCAGGGACGCGCTGCCTGAACATGCCGACGGAACCAGCGAAGACGGCGTGGATCGAACCGATCACCGTGACGCCGACGCAAACCACGACCTGCCGGTGGACGACATCAGCACCGATGCCGAGACCCCCGATTCTTTGGAGATGCCCACCCGCCTTCGGCGGACCCCGAGGAATGGAACTTGCGCGATCCTAAGGATCACGGTCACTTGCGCGCGCGAGTTCCTTGGCAGGCGGAGGCAGGTGACGATGGACGTGACTGGGAACCTCTGCCGCCTGGCTGCGAGTTCGTCTTCCCCGCCGACAGCGTGGTCTGCAGCGACTACTACGCCTGCCCGGAAGGATGGCGCTACTGCTGCGACACCCGGCTCTGCGAGGCCGCGCCCGGTTTCGGGGTACGCGGATGCTGCAACGATCTCGTGTGCGGCACCGGCGGCGAACCCGAGACGTACCGCTGCCGCGAGGTCCTCGGAACCGCGGAGATCGTCGTCGAAGACTGCTCGAGGGCCCCATGTCCGCCCGCCAAGCCGTTCTGCTGCGACACAAGGACCCCCGACAATGCATGCGCAGACCACGCGCTCTGGGGCTGGCATTGCACCGAGCAGTGAGATCCTGGCCGACCTGTACGCCGAGGAGGATCTGTTCAACGAGGCGATCAACATCTACCGGCACCTCCTGCGGACGGACGCCGACGAAACGACGGCGGCCGAGGCCGCCGTCAGGCTCGCCACCCTTCTGGAGGACAAGCTGCAG
>CAMTWF010000293.1:0-10818 GCA_947085355.1 uncultured delta proteobacterium | reverse complement strand
CGAGCGCGACGTCGGTTCGGGGCGGGGCCCGGCGGGCGCCGCCGGCGCGTCCCGGCGGGCCGCGAGGGGTGCGTCGGGCCCGTCGTGGCAGCCGCGCACGGAGTCGAACACGATCGACCTGCGCGGCATGCGCGCCGACGACGCACTCGGCGAGTTGGAGAAGGCCCTCGACAGGCTCTACCGGACCGAAGCGGGAACCGCCTACGTGATCCACGGCCATGGCACCGGCGCGGTGCGGCGGGCGGTGCGCGAGCGCCTCGCGAAGCACCCGCTCGTCGCCGAGTGGCGGCCAGGCGAGCCCGAGGAAGGCGGCGACGGAGTCACGGCCGCAATCCTGCGGTGACCCGCGCTCGTTGCGGCCGGCGTCGCGCCCCGCTACGCTTGACGGCAGGCGAACCGAGGAGGAGGGAGCCATGACGGGATCTTCGCGTGTGGTCGTGGCCGTCGCGGTCGCTCTGGCGGCGGCGTGTACTCCGGGCGCACGGCCGAGGCTGGGGCTGGGGGAGATCTGCACGGACTCGTCCGAATGCCTCGCGGGCCGCGGGTGCTTCGAGATCGTGTCCGGCAGGCCGCTGGTGTGCGGCGAGGTCTGCTTCGGCGCAGCGGACGACTGCGACTGGCCCGCCTACCCGGACGCGTTCTGCCACTCGCCGGGAAGGCCCCCCGCCGGCTACTGCGTCGTGCCCTGCTCGGACGACGCGCGTTGCCCGGGCGATCTCGTCTGCGGCTCCGTCGGCCACTGCGTGCCGCCTGCGGGCGGGTGGCGCGTGGTGGCGCCGACGATCCCGTACCCGATCCGCAGGGTGGACATGGTGGTGATGGTCGACAATTCGGGATCCATGACCGAAGAGCAGAGGGAACTCGCCACCCGCTACCGCTGGTTCATTCGCGACCTTGTCGACCCGCCCGACCGCAACGCCGACACGCTTCCCGACTACCCGGCGGTCGAGGACCTCAACATCGGGGTCATCTCGTCCGACATGGGGGTAATGGGCTATCGGGGGATCCGGTCGTGCGAGCTTGCCGACTTCGGCGACGACGGGTGCTTCCGCAACACGCCGAGCCGCACGGTCCCGGGATGTCCGGCCTACTACTCCGAGAGGTGGCTATCGCGGAACCCCGCCAACGCCGGCAGCTACTCGCCCGACCAGATGGCCGACGACTTCGCCTGCATCGGAACGCTCGGGATCGACGGCTGCGGCTTCGAGCAGCCGCTCAAGGCGATGCGAAAGGCAGTCGTCGATAACCAGGGCATCGGTGGCTGCAACGCGGGTTTCCTGCGGCCCGACTCGATCGTCACGCTCATCTTCGTGACCGACGAGGACGACTGCTCGGTCAGTCCGGACCACCCGTACATGTTCGACCCGGCCCGCATCGACTTGGGCGGCATGAGCCTCCGCTGCTTCCGCAATCCCGACAAGGTGCAGTCGGTGTCCGAGTACGTCACCGCTTTCAGGAGCCTGCGTGAGGATGCGAGCCGGATCTTCATCGCGATGATCGTCGGCGTCCCGCTCGACCCCCCGGTGTGCGAGGGGGATGGCGACACGCTGGGCGCGTGCCTGGCCGTGCCGGCGATGATCCCGCGACCCGACGCCACCGGTGAACGGGTCGAACCCTCGTGCCTCGTACCCGACATGGGCACGGCGCACCCGCCGGTCCGGTTCGTGCAGCTTGCGATGGACATCGAGCGCGAGGGGGTGGACACGTACGTCTCGTCGATCTGCCGCGCGGACTGGACGGACGCCATCCAGGCGATCGCGGACAGGATCGGTAACCGGATCTCGTCGGGTGTCATCTGCTTCACCCCGGAGCTCCCGTTCGATCGCGATCGCTGCGAGGCGCCGGGGTGCAGGGTGGTGGCGCACCTCCGCGACGCCGGCCCGTGCCCCGCGGATCCCCGGTGCCCCTGCGCCGGCGGGACGTGCGCGGATCCCTACACCGGTGAGCCGTGCGTCCCGCTGTACCTCGACGACGGGATCGGCGTCGAGACGGGGAGGCGGTGGAGACGGTGCATCGTGCGACAGGCCGCGAGGACGGCCGGCCCGGACGGTTGCTCGGGGCCCCTGAACGACGGCTGGTACTGGCAGCCGGTATCGCCGGAAGGCTGCGGCGTCTTCGAGTTCCACGACGCGTGGGAGGGAGCCGCCTTCTCCATGGAATGCCGCGACGTGCCGTGACGCGCCCCGTCGGCGGGGCGCCCCGCTACGCTTGACGGCAGGCGAACCGAGGAGGAGGGAGCCATGACGGGATCTTCGCGTGTGGTCGTGGCCGTCGCGGTCGCTCTGGCGGCGGCGTGTACTCCGGGCGCACGGCCGAGGCTCGGGCTGGGCGAGATCTGCACCGACTCGTCCGAATGCCTTGCGGGCCGCGAATGCCTCGAGATGGCGCCCGGCAGGCCGCCGGTGTGCAGCGAGGTCTGCTTCGGCGCAGCGGACGACTGCGACTGGCCCGCCTACCCGGACGCGTTCTGCCACTCGCCGGGAAGGCCCCCCGCCGGCTACTGCGCCGTGCCGTGCTCGGACGACGCGCGCTGCCCGGGCGATCTCGTCTGCGGCTCCGCCGGCCACTGCGGGCCGCCTGCGGGCGGGTGGCGCGAGGTGGCGTGGACGAGCCCGCCGTCGCCCGGCAGGGTGGACATGGTGGTGATGGTCGACAACTCGGCCTCCATGGCCGAGGAGCAGACGGAGTTCACCGGTCGTTTTCTTTCCTCGTTCCTCGCGTACGCGCTCGATCCTCCGGACGAGGATGGGGACACTGCGCCGGACTTCATCCGCGCGGCAGACCTCAACCTGGCCGTGATTTCCTCCGACATGGGGGTGATGGGCCAGAGGGGGATCAGATCGTGCGAACTCGCCGATCGCGGCGACGACGGGTGCTTCCTCAACAGGCCGAGCCGCGCGGCGCCGTGGTGTCCGGTCAGATCCACCGACAAATGGCTTTCGCGAAACCCCGGCAACTCCGCGACCTACTCGCCCGAACAGATGGCCGACGACTTCGCCTGCATCGGGACGCTCGGGACGACCGGCTGCGGCTTCGAGCAGCAACTCGAGGCGATGCGCAAGGCCGTGACCGAGAACCAGCACCCCGGTTGGTGCAACGAGGGCTTCCTGCGGTCCGACTCGGTCCTCTCGTCCTCCTATGGGTCACCGACGAGGATGACTGCTCGGTCGATCCCGACCATCCGGAGATGTTCGATCCGGCGCGGCTCGATCTGGGGAGTTTCTGCTGCCGCTGTTTCCGCAATCCGTCGTTCCTGAACACGGTCGAGGAGTACTACGCGGCGTTCCGGGGCGTCGGGCGGCTCGATCCCGGGTGGCTGATCATGGGGATGATCGTCGGCGTGCCGGTCGAGGATCCGCGGTGCGCCGGCGCCGGCGACGAGCTCACGAGTTGCCTCGACGTGCCGCTGATGGTGCCCACGCTGGGCCCGGCGGGCGACAACCTGCTGCCGTCCTGCTCCTCGTACGAGATGGGCAGTGCGTCCCCGGCCGTTCGGTTCGTCCGGCTGGCGCAGATGTGGGGCGCGAACGCCGTGGTCGGCTCGGTCTGCGAGCACGACTGGGCGCCGACGCTGCGGCGCGTCGCCAGGCTGCTCGGGCGGCGACTTTCCGGCGGCTGCCTGGGCATTCCCGTTCCGCCGTTCGACGGCGACAGCTGCGAGATGGTCGGTTGCCGGCTCGTCGAGCAGCTCGGGGACGACCGCCCGTGCCCGTCCGATCCGGAATGCCGGTGCGTCACCACGAGGTGCGCGGATCCCGTCACCGGCGCGCCGTGCATTCCGTTGCGCCTCGACGACGGGATCGCCGAGGTCGACGGCGAGCGGCGCAGGCGGTGCATCGTGCGGCAGGCCGCGAGGATCGCCGGCCCGGACGGCTGTTCGGAGCCGGTCGATGCCGGCTGGTACGGGCGACCGGGGACAACGCCCGGAGGCTGTGTCACCCTGCACGTCGGCGCCACCGGTGAACCGATCGTCGAGGACGGATCGCGGCTCCTCATGGAATGCCGCGACGTGCCGTAGCCGTTGTCAGTTTCCGTCGAATCCCGCGAATACACTGCGGCGGCCGCTCCGTGGTAGGGTACCGGCCGTTCTCGATCGTTGCGTCGGAGAAGGAGGTGTTGACCGTGAGTTTCCCTGTTTGGCTTGGGACGATGGTTGCCGGGATGGCCGTGGGGCAGGCCTTGCCGCGGGACGCCGCCGCCGAGGCGGACCTGGGAGGCTTCTTCATCGAGGTTCCGGTGGGGCTCGCGACACCCGTGGCCGACAGAACATGGGAGGGCAACGTCGACCCGTCCTTCGTGACCGGCGTGCACTTCGGGTATCTGTTCGGCCTCGGCGGCTGGGCGGCCGCCATCGGGCCGGAAGTCGCGATGACCTACTCCCCGAGCAACGTGGAGGACGAGGAGTGGGGGCGGGACGGCAGCGACGACGACGTCTACATCGGCCGCCTGCGTCTCACCGGCGGCGCCAGGTTCGTCATCGGTTTCGGGTCGGCGTTCATGTTCGGACGGTTGGGCGTGGGCCTCGACTATGTCCACGCGAACTGGGAGCAGCACATCGTCGATCCGGACGACGACACCGACGACTCCGACACGGGCGTCGCCCTGCTGATCGGCACCGGCCTCGGCTACATGATCACGGACGTCGTCGGGATCTCGATGCTGCTGGAGTACCCGATCGGCTTCCACGACAGGGACCGCAGGGGTGTCGAGGTCGACCTGGACGGCGACAAGGTCGACTTCTTGGCCGCCTTGGCCGTCTCCTTCCGGCTGTGACGGTGCAGCGATGATGCAGCCGCGCCCGTGCAGCCTCGTTGCCGTCACCGCCTGCCTCGTCCTCACGCCCTCGGTCCGCGGGGCCGACGGGTTTCCCTTCGTTCAGCCCGGCCTGGGCGTCGCCGTGGCGTTGTCCGACGGAACCTACCAGGGGTACGTCGACGCCTCGTTCGAGTTCGGCGCATCCGGCGGCTACCTCTTCGCGCTCCCCGGCGGCGAGGCGTTCATCGGCCCCGAGGCGATCGTCTCGTACACGGTGCACGACATCGACGACGACTACGAGGATCACCTCGATGCGGACGCCTACGCCGGTCGTTTCCGCCTCCTCGGCGGCGCCCGGTTCCAGGTCGATCTCGGCGGCCCGTACGTCTTCTGCCGCTTCGCGATCGGTCTCGACTGGTCGCACGCAAGTTGGGAGTACAGGCGCCTGCCGGGCGAAGACGACGAGTCGGACGCGGGTCTGGCGCTCCAGGCCGGCTTCGGCTTCGGCGCCAGGGTCTCCGACGGCGTGGCCGTCGGGATGATCCTCGATTTCCCGATGTCGATTCACGACGACACCGCCGACGGGGGGGTCGACTACGATGTCGATTCGCTCGATGTCGAGTTGACCCTGGCGGTCACCATCTTCCTCTGACGCGCTCCGGCCGGCGGCCTGCGGCGCCCGTTGCAAAGCCGGCGGCGGCCTGCTAGCGTGGTCGCGGGTTTCGTTCGCGCCGGACGGCGGCGAACCGACCCGCCGGAGAGGAGCGAGAGTTAGACATGGTTCGCGTGAGAATGACCAGGAAGGGGGCCAGCAAGATCGCGTTCTTCAGGATCGTCGTCGCCGACGGCCGCAGTCCCCGCGACGGCAGGTTCATCGAGCAGATCGGCTGGTACGATCCGAAGGCGAACCCGGCCAAGTCGCAGGTGAACCTCGAAAGGTACAAGTACTGGGTCGCCCGCGGCGCCTTGCCGACCGACACGGTGGCGCAAGTGGTTCGGCGGTTCGAGAAGTCGGCCGTCGCCAAGGTCGGCCAGGCGGCGGGCTAGCGGAGTGCAGCCATGGAACTC
The DNA here is from genome assembly GCA_947085355.1 of uncultured delta proteobacterium. Taxonomy (GTDB): domain Bacteria; phylum Myxococcota_A; class Polyangia; order DRWM01; family JAAZOP01; genus CAMTWF01. The sequence goes on along the minus strand of CAMTWF010000293.1, from coordinate 4,995 downwards.
AAGGACCTGATCGAGTACATCGCCAAGGCGCTCGTCGACGCCCCGGACAAGGTCGAAGTCCAGGAGAACTCGCTCGAACACACGTCGATCATCCTCCTCAGGGTCGCCAGGGAGGATCTCGGGAAGGTGATCGGGCGCGAGGGCAAGACCGCACGGGCGATGCGCACCATCCTCGCGGCGGCCTCCACCAAGCTACGCAAGCGTGCCCAGCTCGAAATCGTCGAGTAGCCCGGCGGACGCCCCTGCCGGGACGACTCCCGCCGCGCCGCTCCGCGGTCCGCTCGCGGACCGCCTGACCCGCCTCGGCGTCGTGACCCGGCCGCACGGGTTGCGCGGCGAGGTCCGCATGCGCCTCCACGCCGCCCAGGGCCGGGCGTTCGACGCGTCGTCGATCCCGGCGGGCTTGTTCCTGGAGCCGCCCGGCGGGAGTCCGAGACCGGTCAGGATCGTGCGCGCCAGGGCGGTTCCGGCCGGCATCGTGCTGCTGGAGTTGGAGGGCGTCGCAACGCGGGAGCAGGCGGAGTCGCTGCGCGACGCCGAGGTGCTCGCCGAGCGCGGTGACCTTCCGGAGCCGGGCCCGGAGGAATGGTACGCCGCCGATCTCGTCGGCCTGCGCGCCGTCTCCCCCGCCGGCGACGTGCTGGGCACGGTGCGCGAGACGTATTTCAACGGCGCCCAGGAGGTGCTCGTGATCGAGACCGGCTCGGGCGACGTCGACGTCCCGCTCGTCGACGCTCATGTCGGCGACGTGGACCCGGCCTCCGGCAGCATCGTGATCCCCGACCTGGAGGCGCTGCGAACCTGATCGGCTGGGCGATTGCGCACCCCCAAGCCGATGGCCGATGGCCGATAGCTGCGCTAGTCTCCAGGTCCGATGCTCCGCGAGATCCACGTCATCACGCTGTTCCCGGGCATCCTCGACGGCTTCCTGCGCGAGAGCCTGCTCGGCAAGGCGATCTCCGACGGGAAGATCCGCGTGGTCCTCCGCGACTTCCGCGGGTTCGGCGTCGGAAGGCACAAGAGTATCGACGACGTCCCGTTCGGCGGCGGCTCCGGCATGGTGCTGATGCCGGGCCCCGCCGTCGAGGCGCTCGAATCGCTGCCGCACGGGACCCGCAGGATCCTCCTCACGCCGCAGGGGAAGCGATTCGAGCAGGCCGATGCGGCGCGGCTGGCGCGCGAGGAACGGATCGGTTTCTTGTGCGGCCGGTACGAGGGGTTCGACGAGCGGATCCGGTCGTTCGTGGACGAGGAGTTGTCGGTCGGCGACTACGTGCTCGCCGGTGGCGAGGTCGCCGCGATGGTCGCGATCGAGGCCGTGACGCGCCTCCTGCCCGGCGTCATGGGCAACGAGCAGTCGGCGGCCGAGGAGTCGTTCGCCGAGGGCCTGCTGGAGTACCCGCACTACACTCGACCGCGGTCGTTCCGCGGCATGGACGTCCCGGAGGTGCTGGTGTCGGGCAACCACGAGGCGATCCGCCGGTGGCGGCGCGAGCGCGCGTTGGAGCGAACCGCCCAGCGGAGGCCGGATCTGGCGGCGACGGGGAAGGCGCGCGGCGGGGATGACTAGGTGCGCCGTGGACGTGGCGCTGGTGCACTACCCGATCCGTTCCCGCACCGGGGAGATCGTGACCACGTCGGTCACCAACCTCGACATCCACGACATCGCGCGGGCGGGGCGGACGTACGGCGTGCGCGCCTACCACGTCGTGACGCCGCTTGAGATCCAGCGCCGGCTGGTCGAAGGGGTTGCGGCGCACTGGGTGGACGGGCCGTTGAGGTTGCGCGGACCCGAGCGGGCCGAGGCGCTGTCGCTGGTCCGCACCGCCGCGTCGCTCGCCGACGTCGTGCGTTCGATCCGCGACGAGGAGGGCGTCGAGCCGCTGGTGGTCGCGACATCCGGCAGGCCGCGCGGGCGTCCGACCGTCGGCTTCGAAGATCTGCGCGCGCGCATCCTCTCCGGTCCGACGCCCGTGGCGCTCTGTTTCGGAACCGGCTGGGGCCTGGCCGACGACGCGTTCGATCGCGCCGACCTGCTGCTCGATCCGGTGATGAAGGGCGGGGGCTACAACTACCTGTCGGTGAGAGTCGCCGTCGGCATCATCCTGGACCGGCTTCTCGGGGATCGCTAGCCCGCCTCTACAATTCTCCGTCGGACTGTGGTATCTGCCTCGGCCCGGCGGCGGTACAGGCGCCGCCTTGATCGTCGTTGGGGTGTGGCCAAGCGGTAAGGCGGCGGACTCTGGATCCGCTAATCGGGGGTTCGAATCCCTCCACCCCAGCCGGACCCGTCGACGGTGGCCCGTCCCACGGCCCGGCGCCGATCGCCGGGCCGCGGGAGCACTGCATGAGCGAATCGACGCGACGCGGCAACTTCATCCGGACGATCGTCGAGGACGATCGCCGGGCCGGCAGGCGCGGCGGGCGCGTCGTCACGCGCTTCCCGCCCGAACCGAACGGCTACCTCCACATCGGGCACGCCAAGTCGATCTGCCTCAACTTCGGCCTGGCGGCCGACTACGACGGCCGGTGTCACCTGCGCTTCGACGACACCAACCCGGCCAAGGAGAGCGTCGAGTACATCGACGCGATCGATCGCGACGTCAGGTGGCTCGGGTTCGACTGGGGCGAGCACCTGTACCACGCATCGGACTACTTCGAGCGGCTCTACGAATGGGCCGAGCGGCTGATCGAGGCCGGCAAGGCGTACGTGTGCGAGCTTTCGGCCGAGCGGATCGCCGCGGACCGCGGACCGCCGACGCGCCCGGGCAGGGAGAGCCCGTGCCGCGACCGTTCGCCCGCCGAGAGCCTCGATCTGTTCCGCCGCATGCGCGCCGGCGAGTTCCCGGACGGCGCGATGGTCCTGCGGGCGAGGATCGACATGTCGTCGCCCAACATCAACCTGCGCGACCCCGTGATGTACCGCATCCGTCGCGAGGCCCACCCGCGCACCGGCGCAAGCTGGTGCATCTACCCGACCTACGACTGGGCGCACGGCCAGTCCGACGCCATCGAGGGGATCACGCACTCTATCTGCACGCTGGAGTTCGAGGATCACAGGCCGCTGTACGACTGGTTCCTCGACCAACTCGACCTCCCCGACAGGCCCCGGCAGATCGAGTTCGCCCGCCTGAATCTCAACTACACCGTCATGAGCAAGCGCATGCTGCTCGAACTGGTCGAGGGCGGCCTGGTCTCCGGCTGGGACGACCCGCGCATGCCGACGATCGCCGGCCTGCGGCGCCGCGGGTACACCCCGGAATCGATCCGCGACTTCTGCGACCGCATCGGCGTCGCCAAGGCCGACAGCATCGTCGACATCGCCATGCTGGAGAACTGCGTCCGCGAGGACCTCAATCCCAGGGTCCCGCGCGCGATGTGCGTACACCGCCCCCTGCGCCTCGTCGTCGACAACTGGCCGTCGGACCGCGTCGAGGAGCTGGACGCGCCGTGGTTCCCGGACGACCCGCCGAGGATGGGCTCGCGGAAGGTCCCGTTCTCCCGCGTGCTGTACATCGAGCGCGACGACTTCATGGAGGACCCGCCGCGCAAGTTCTTCCGCCTTGCGCCGGGCCGCGAGGTCCGCTTGCGGTGGGCGTACGTCGTCAGGTGCGTGGGCCTGACGAAGGACGCCGACACCGGCGAGGTCGTCGAGGTCCGGTGCACCTACGACGAGGCGACCCGCGGTGGAGCGACCCCGGACTCGCGCAAGGTGCAGGGGACGATCCACTGGGTCTCCGCGGAGCACTCCGTCCCCGTCCGGTTGCGGCTCTACGACCGCCTCTTCGACATCCCGAACCCGGCGGCCTCGCCCGGGGGCTTCAAGGCGCACCTGAACCAGACGTCCCTGGAGGCGATCGACGACGCCCGCATCGAGCCGGCGCTCGGCATCGCCAAGGCCGGCGAGCGCTACCAGTTCGAGCGCAAGGGCTACTACTTCGTCGACCCGGTCGATTCCCGCAGCGCCGCCCCGGTGTTCAACCGCATCGTCCCGCTGCGCGACACCTGGGCCAGGATCGCCGCACGGGACGGGGGAGGGCAGGCTCCGGGCTCCAGGCCCCAGGCTGCGGGAGGGGGGCGAGAGCCCGAAGTCCGAAGCCCGAATACCGAAGCCCGAGGCCCGACCACCTGAACGGTTGCGCCGCACTTGACATCCCCCGATTCCCGAGTACTCTTTCCGCGTGGGGCCGTGCTCGATGCGCAGCACCCACCGCCCGGATGAGCGGCGTAATCATCCGGGGTGAGGCAGCGGGACTGGATGCGCGCCGGAGGAGGTTGGTCTCATGTCAGATGCGAAGTTCCCGAAACCCGAGAAGACCGCCGAGGCCTTTCTCACCGAAGGGGAGAAGCTGCACAGCCGCCGCGATGTCCTGTCCACGTCCTGGAAGGTAGTCCTTCTCGCGGCGGGAACCACCTTGCTCCCGCGTCGGGCGATCGGAGGCGCGTCGCCGGCCCCGGAAACCACCGCCGCACTTCCGGGCGCGAAGACCGGGAAGCCCGCCGAGGGATTGCCAGTGCAGCCGGGCGCGCCGGGCGCGAGGCCGTCGAAGCCCAGCGAACTCACCCACTGCTCGCACGGCTCGCACGGCTCGCACGCGTCGCACGGGTCGCACGGCTCGCACGGGTCGCACGGCTCGCACGGCTCGCACGGCTCGCACGGGTCGCACGGCTCGCACGGCTCCTGGTAGCGGTTCCGACCGCGGCCCCGGCGCTGACCTTCGACAGGACCGGAATCCAGAGCGTGCCGTCCGTCCGCATCGTGGTGAAGCGGGCGTCTTCCCTCAATCCGGCGGCGCGGGCCACGACCGCGGCCTCGCCGACCATCAGGTTGTTGTGGTGCTCGAAGGGCAGATCGTCGCGCCCGAGAATGCGCTCCAGTGCGACGGGGCGGCAGGTCGCGTCGTCAAGATCCCCCACGTCGGAAGGGGGGGAGGGTGAACGGTTACTTGAGAAGATGCCCACCCGCCTTCGGCGGACCCCAGAGGAATGGAACTT
>CAMTWF010000292.1:0-3709 GCA_947085355.1 uncultured delta proteobacterium | reverse complement strand
GTCGAGCGACAAGGCGCCCTGACCGACCGGGCCCGGTCCTGCGGCGCCCACTCACTTCCCCGAGGGCAGCAACACGATCCGATGACCCATCAGGTCGATCTCCTCGATCGTCCCCTCGAACTCCAGGCGATCCCCCAGCACGGTCCGGAGCACGAGCCGGCCCTTCTCGGGCCGGATGGCCGCGACTTCCTCGAGCAGCAGTTCCTCGCCGCCGTTCCTCCTGACATACGCCGCCGATTCGCACATGTTCGCCTCCATCGGCCCGCCGGGCCGTCAGTGCTTGAAGCTTCTCTGTCCGGTGAACGCCATCGCCACGTCGTGCTCGTTGCACGCCTCGATGACGTCGTGGTCGTTCTGCGATCCGCCCGGCTGGATCACCGCGGTGATCCCCTCCCGTATGCCGACCATCACTCCGTCGCGGAACGGGAAGAAGGCGTCGGACACCATCACCGCGCCCCGCAAGCCGCCGTTCGTCGTCGCCGCCGCCTCGTCGAACTCCCGCTTCTTCTTCTCGTCGGGCAGATCGTTGTACGCGACGCCGAGCTTCTCCCAGCACAACCTGTCCGCCAGCTTGCGGTGCGCCTTGTCGCGGGCAATCTCGGCCACTCCCACGCGATCCTGCTCTCCGGTCCCGATTCCCACGGTGCACAGGTCCTTGACGTAGAGCACCGAGTTCGATGTGACGCCGGCCTCGACCATCCAGCCGAAGAGCATGTCCTCGACTTCCCGGTCGGTCGGCTGTCTCCGGCACGCGTACGTCCGGTCCCGGTGCACCGCCTCGGCGGGCCGCAGGTCGGCCCTCGATCGCGCCTCGGGCCGGAACGAGAGCTGCACGATGATGCCGCCGTCGATCAGGCTCTTGAAGTCGAGGAACCTCTCCGGGGCGAATTCGCGCAGCCGGGCCATGTTCCCGATCCGCACTATCCGCAGGTTCTTCCGCTCGGCGAGGATCCCCAGCGCCCCCTCCTCGTACTCCGGCGCCGCCACGACCTCGGCGTAGGCTTCCGAGACGGCCCTGGCGGCGGCCGGGTCGCACGGCTTGTTCAGCACGACGGCGCCGCCGAAGGCCGCGACGCGGTCGGCCATGTTCGCCCGGCGGTAGGCGTCCTCGATCGTGGAGCCGACCGCCACGCCCGAGGGGTTGTTGTGCTTCATGATGGCGCACGCCGGACGGTCGTCGAGGTAGCGCAGGATGTTGAGCGCGTTGTCGACGTCGGTGATGTTGGTCTTGCCCGGGTGCTTGCCCGACTGGAGCAGCTCGACGTCGGACGCCAGCCGGCGGCCCGGCGCGATCGTCGTCACCTCGCCCAGCACCAGGTTGCCGTTGACGAGCCTGTACAGCGCCGCCTCCTGGCCCGGGTTCTCGCCGTACCGCAGGCCCGTGCGCACGCCGTCCAGCACCCAGCTCGTCTTCTCGTACACCAGCGTCCGGCGCTCCTTCCCGTCGCCGAACGAGATCTCCATCCTGTCGGGGAAGTGATCCTCCATCACCGTTCGGTACATCCGCTTCAGATCATCGGGCATCCATCCCTCCTCCACCGCTCGTGGGCGTGGTCGTGGTCGACCTGCGTCACGCGTCCGCGAATTCGTAGCACGCCCGCATCGAATCCTCCGATGCCGATCCGAGCCAGGTCGCGATCGCCGAGTCGTAGGCCGCGGTGTGGGCGAACGCCTTGCGGGCCAGGTCGTAGCGCACTCCGATGTCGAGCCGTCCGCCGGAGGTCCGGAGCGCCTCGACCACCCGGTCGTAGTCGGCCGGGTCGACGACGGAGGCGACGCGCAGGTAGTTCTTCGCCGCCGCCCTGACCATGCACGGCCCGCCGATGTCGATGTTCGCGCGGGCCGCCTCCACCGTCACGCCCTGCCCGGCGACCGTCTCGCGGAACGGATAAAGGTTGGCCACCACCATGTCGATCGGCACGGCGCCGACCCGGCGCAGGTCGGCCCGGTGCGCGTCGTTGTGCGTCTCGGTGAGGAGGCCGAGGTAGATCTTGAAGTCGAGCGTCTTGACCAGTCCGCCCTGCGTCTCGGGCTGGCCCGTGTACTCCGAGACCTGCGTCAGGTTCCGCGCAGCCCCGCCCTCGCCGAGGATCCGGCGGATCGCGTCGAACGTGCCTCCCGTGGAGTAGAACCGGATCGCCGGGTTGATCTCGACGAGGGCGGGCACGAGCCGGTCGAGCCCCGTCTTGTCCGAGACGCTGGCGAGGACCCGTTGCACGCCCACCCACCGGTCCACGCGCCGAACGATGTTTCCAGCCATGGCGACCTGCCTCCGAGAGGCCCGATCCTAGCCTCCGATCCGCGCAGCGCAAGCGGTTTCGCACGACCAGGTTTCTCACCACGCTACGCCTCTGTGGTGAACCTGTTCTACTACCCCCGAACTTCGTCGCACGGCGCGACGACATTGGTCACCGCGGAGCACGCAGAGAACACAGAGACCATTCTCTGCGCCCTCTGCGGTCTCTGCGGTGATTTATCGTTTGGTTGCGGCGCCGCCGCGCTATGATACTGGACGCACATGATACGGGTTGCCGATCTTCGCAAGACGTACCGCTCGCTGCGGCGCTCCAGGACCGTCGAGGCGCTGCGGGGCGTCGACCTCGATGTGCGGCCGGGCGAGATCTTCGGGCTGCTCGGTCCCAACGGCGCCGGCAAGACGACGCTGGTCAAGATCCTCCTCGGGATCTGCCGGGCCGACGGCGGCGACGCATTGCTGCTCGGCAGGCCGGCGCCGGATCCGGCATCGCGCCGCGAGGTCGGCTACCTGCCGGAGAGCCTTCGCCTGCCCGAGTTCCTCGACGCCGAGGGGGCGCTCCATTTCCTCGGCCGCATGTCCGGGATGCCGCCTTCCGAGCGTCGCGGCGCGGTGCCGGCGGCGCTCGAGCGCGTCGGCCTGGGCGCCAGGCGACGCTCGAAGGTCGGCACGTACTCCAAGGGGATGATCCAGCGGCTCGGCCTCGCCCAGGCGCTGCTCCATCGCCCGCGGCTCCTCGTCCTGGACGAGCCGACCGACGGCGTCGATCCGATCGGCCGCAAGGAGATCCGCGACATCCTCCTGGAAGCGCGGGCGCAAGGGACCACGATCTTCCTCAACTCGCACATGCTGTCGGAGGTCGAGCGCGTGTGCGATCGGGTGGCGATCCTGGACCGCGGGCGGGTGCTGCGCGTCGGCCAGGTGGAGGATCTCACGAGGAAGGGGAACCGCTACCGCGCGGCCGTCGAGGGCGATCCCGGAGCGGCGCTGGAGGCGCTGGGTACGGGAGCGGTCGTCGACGGCGCGATCGAGTTCGACGCCGCGACGCCGGCCGAGATGAACGTCCTGCTGGGACGCATGCTCGCCGCGGGCGTCGTCGTGGTCGAGGTGCGCCGGGCCGCGGCGAGCCTGGAGGACGTCTTCATCGAGGTCGTGGGCCATGGGGAGGGGGCGTCATGAGCGGGTTGTTGACTGTCGCGTCGCACACGCTCTCCGAGGCTTTGCGCCGCAAGTTGGTGCTCGCAGTTTTCGCCCTGATCGCCGTGAAGCTGCTGCTCGTGGGAGCGCTCGTAGGCTCGGCCGCGGGGCTCGTCACGGTGGCTGGCCAGGTGATCCGAGGCACGCCCGGAGGCCGCGAGGCGCTGGCGACGGTCTTCGCCGGGGTGGGACTGGCCTTCTACTGGCCGGGCTTGCTGCTGATGTGCTGGCTGACGGCCGGGTTCTTCCCGCGGATGC
>CAMTWF010000291.1:0-4519 GCA_947085355.1 uncultured delta proteobacterium | reverse complement strand
CCTGCCGCCTCGCCCCCGAGGAACACGCTCACCGCCGCCGGCGACACGTACAGCCGGGCGAACAAGTCCTCCGAGGTCTCCAGGACGACGCCGTTGGCCTCCCACCGTGTTCCGCGGCCGCTCACCTCCCGCGGGTCGGGCACCAGGCCGTACGTCGAGAAGTGATCGAGGGGCGCCGACGCCTTCCTGGCGGACGGGTCGTTGCTGCCGTCGCCGAGCTGCACCCAGCGTCCGCGATCCATGACGGACAGCCGCAACCCCTCGGGCAGCGTTCCCGGCGGGAGGTCGAGACCGTCGTAGCTGATGCTGAGCGTCGCCGGCGCCGCGAACGCCAAGCCGTCGGGGCCGAGATCGAAGGCGGGTCCCACCGCGCCCCACGGGGCGTCCGGCTGCCGCACGGTGATCGTTGTCGGGGCGCTCAGCGCGCCGGGCGGGATCTCGAGGGTCAGCGGCCCGCAGCGCACCGTGCCGCCGTTCGCGTCAACGCTCTGCGAGAGCGGAGCGCACGGGATCGCCCCCCCCCCGCATCTGTCGTGCCGTAGCGCCAGCGTGCGGAGCGGAGCCGTTGCTCTCGCGCCCGCATCCGACGGCCGCCACGGTGATCAGCATCGCCACTCGAGTCGCTGCGTTCATCGTCCACCTCCCCGGGCCGTCGCGCCCCGGTGATGTCGTACCGTCGTGAAGAATGAGCGACGGGGAGGGCGGTGTCAAGGGCCGGAGCGTAACCGTTCATCGGGGGATTCACCGCATGCGTGTCAACCTCCCCCTCCTGCTCCCGTTGCCGGGCGAGGACGCTCGCGCTACGCTCGGCTCCCATGGCGTTCGATCACGAGTGGATGATCGTGTACCAGGCGGCCAACGTCCGCGTCCACAGGGGAGCAGGAGCGGGAACGGGAGCGGGAGCGGGAACGGGAGCAGGACGTGCCAGGTTAGCACCTGTGCCCCCGACCCCTGACCGCCGGCCGCCGGCCCTCGAGCGTGGACGATGGATCTGCTGAGCCGCCTGTTGGAGCTGCTGGGCGGCGACATCGGCGCCGCACTGGTCGCCTTCGGGTTGCTCGCCGTCCGCTGGCTCTTCCTCCTGCTCGTGGCGCCGTTCCCGGCGCTGGGCGACGTCGGCGGCGGCGTCCGCGTGGCGCTGGCCGTTGCCCTGGCCGCCGGCAGCCTTCCGGCGGCCCTGCCGGCGCCGCCGGAGCTGCTCGACCCCGCCGTGACGCTCGGGCTGGTCCTGAAGGAGGCGCTTGTCGGTCTCGTGCTCGGGGCGATAGTCGCCTTCGTGTTGGCGGCGTTCGACGCGGCCGGGCAGCTCACGGACCTGTTCCGCGGTTCGATGCTGGCGGAGGTGCTGGCCGGTCCCGTCGAGGGCCGGACGAGCCCGCTCGGCGGCTTCCTGGCGCTCGCGGCGCTGGCCCTGCTGGTCGCATCCGGCGGCTTCCTGGTGCTGCTGGGAGCGTTGATCCGCTCCGTGGAGGTCTTCCCGGTCGAGGCGATGCCGTCGGTGCTGCTGCGGCCCGAGGGGCTGGTGGGCGGGGCGCTGGTGCTGTTCGGCCGATCGTGGGAGGTCGGGCTGTTGCTGGCGGCGCCGGCGCTGGGCGTCTCGCTGCTGGTGGACGTGTCGTTGGGGCTGGCGGCGCGTGTGTCGCCCGGCTTCGAGGGCTATTTCCTGGCGATGCCGTTGCGCGCCGCGCTGGGGCTGGGCGCCATGGTCGTTTCGCTCGCGCTGGTGCGGCCCCACCTGGCCGACCTGCTCCGCCGCGCCGTTGCGATCGTGTCGTAGGCTTCCTTGCGGGCGGCCCTTCGGCCGTGATAGCGGACGCCCATGCGGAACAGCGATCCGGATCCGTTCGCATCGAAGGAGAGGCTGGTCGTCCTGGTTTCCGAGGACGAGATCGCACGGCGGGTGCGCGAGATGGGCGCCGAGATCTCCCGCGACTACCGCGGGAGCGACCTCGTCCTGGTCTGCGTGCTCAAGGGGAGCTTCATGTTCCTTGCGGACCTGATCCGCGCCATCGACATTCCCGTGACCGTGGACTTCATGCGAGTGCGGTCGTACGGGTCGCGCACGGAGACGTCGGGCGTCGTGGAGATCACGGCCGACCTGACGGCGCCGGTGCAGGGCAAGCGGGTGCTCTTCGTCGAGGACATCGTCGACACCGGGCTCACGATGGCCTACCTCGTCGACAACGTCCGCACCCGCCGGCCGGACGAGATCCGGGTCTGCTCCCTGCTGCACAAGCCGGCGCGAAAGCTCGTCGAGACCCGCATCGACTACCTGGGCTTCACGATTCCCGACCGGTTCGTCGTCGGGTACGGGCTGGACTTCGAGGAACGCTACCGCAACCTGCCGCACATCGCCACAATCGAGGACGAGCCGCCGATGTAGCGGCTCACCACCCCTGCGCCAGCATCGCCTCGCGATCGACGGCGAGGAACCGGCGCCGGCCGGAACGCTCCACGGCGACCGACACCGTGGCGCGCCGGACACGCGACAGCACCGCGCGCAACGTCTCGACGTCACGGATGCGCTCGCGCTCGACCTGCACGATCACGTCTCCGGCCAACAGCACGTCGGCGCCGGGCCCCGTCCCGGCGGCCGGGCGCGACACGATCACGGCGTCGTTCACCACCGAGTACGCGATGCGGTCCGCGGCCCCTTCGGGCGACGCCCGCGCCGGGACGGCGCGCGCAAAGGCCAGTTCCACCGGGCGTCCGGGGGCGCCCACATCGAGCGTCGCGTCCGTCGTCGCGGTTCCCAGATCGTCGTGCGACGCCTCGACCCGGTACCGCCCCGGGTCCAGCCCCCCGATCTCGAACCGCCCGTCGGGTCCGGTCCGGGCGCGCCGCGGCGCCAACCTCGATCCGGCGCGGGCCGCCTCCACGTCGGCATCCGCCACCGGCTCGCCGAAGCGGTCGACGACGCGCCCCGCGAGCGCGACGCCGCGGCGCAGTCGCAGGTCGACCCGCACGGCCGGGTCCGATACCGCGCCGGGAGGCTCGTCCACGCCGACCAGGACCGATGCGTCGGCGAAGCCGGCCGCAGTCGCCCGGACCTCGTACGTGCCCGGCGCCGTCCGGCCCAGGTCGAACGCGCCGGTCGCCGCATCGGCGGGGCGGACCCCCACGACCTCGCCGTTGTGCAGCAGCGTCACCGTTGCCGCCAGCGTCTCACCGACGTCGTCCGCCACCGTGCCGAACACACGGATGCCGGCATCGAGCACGACCTCGACCGATTCGCCCGGCTCGACGGCCACCGTCGCCTCCAGGTAGTCGGGGTGGCTCGCCGCCACGAGCAGCGCCCCGCCGCGCGGCGCCGGCAGCGAGAAGCCGCCGTCCCTGCCCGTCACGGTTCGTTGGCCCGCCCACCTCGCATCCCCGCCGGGCCGCTCGACCCGGACCGCCGCGCCGGCGACCGGCAGCCTCCGCCGATCGATCACCCGGCCCCGAACCGCCCCACCGAGGCGCACCAGCGCGATTTCCTCGACGCCGGCGCACGGCGTCCCGGTCATCGCCGCTTCCATTGCGGCCTCCGCGAAGCCCGCCGCGAGGACGCGGATCGTGACGCGCGGCGCCAGGTGCTCGACGCGGAACGCGCCCGACTCGTCCGAACGCGCCGCCCTCGGCGGCAGCGGCGCGCCCGCCGAGACCCACACGGACGCCCCGGTCACCGGCGCGCCGTCCTCGTCGCGCACGGCGCCGGACAGCGAGCACCCAGCCTCCAGCCGGATCTCCACGGTCGCATCGGGCCCGGCGGCGGAGATCGCGACCGGCGCCGTCGCCGGGGCGAATTCGGGGTGCAGGACGGTTACGTCGAAACTCCCCGGCGGAAGGCCGCGGCACGAGAACCGCCCCTGCGGATCCGTGGCGAGCCCGGAGGGAGGCCGCGCCGCATGCGCCGTCCGCGGGGTCGCCTCCGCCGGCGCGTCCGGCCACCCCGACGGCCGTGGCGGGATCGGAGGCAGCGGGCCTTCCATGACGCCGAGTTCGCCGATCGGCAGCAGGCGGCCGGCAGAGGCGTCCTTGCCGACGTGCAGCGCCGCCATCTCGTCGGTCGCGGACGAGCGGAAGACGTACGTTCCATCGTCGCTCGTGCCCGCCACGACCACCTCGGCACGCCCGACCGGCACGCCGTCCGGGCCGAGCACCCGCCCCGCGAGCGTCCGGCCTTCGCGGAGGACCAGATCGAGGGTGGCGACGTCGCCGGCCTGCACGTCGGCTCGGGCCTCGGCGTCGAGCAGCGGCGCAGAGGAGGCACGGACGACGTAGCGTCCCGGAAGAAGCGGGCCGAATACGAACCGGCCGTCCTCGCCGGCGGAGACGCGCTGCGGCACGAGCCTCGGCTGTGCGCCGTGCAGCGTCACCGCGGCGCCCGCCGCGGGCCGGCCGTCGTGGTGTGCCATCACCCGGCCGGTGACACGCCCCCCCGGCGCCGTCGTCAGTCGCAGATCCCGCGCCGAACCTGGGAGCACTTCGACACCCCTTGAGAGGGGCGAGACGGCGTCGCCGTCCGCCGCCTCGACTT
>CAMTWF010000290.1:0-8125 GCA_947085355.1 uncultured delta proteobacterium | reverse complement strand
CTGACCGATGGTGAGCGCAGCGAAGCCATCGACCTGGCCTTCGTCGCCTGGCGTTCCGCGGGGCCGGACTGCCCGCTCATCGACCCGCTGCTTTGGAGCGACGCGCAGCGTGCGGACCGCCTGGCCGCGGAGCGGCGCCTCGCACTGGACGTCGAACGCGAAGGCATCCCGGCATGACGCGCGAGAACCGCCGTGAGAACTCCCGCGCCGAGGCTGCGCTGGGGGACGATGCGTTGCGGGCCGCCGAGCACCTCCTTGGGCTCGGCCTGCACAACGACGCCGTCAGCCGCGCCTACTACGCCGCCTTCCACTACACGCGCGCCGTGCTGCTCACCGAAGGCCTCGAGCCGAGGACCCATCGCGGCGCCGTGGCCATGCTGGAGCGTCAATTCGCCGCGCCGGGGCGCCTGGACCGTGACGCGGTCTCCCTGCTGGCCCGCCTTCAGACCTTCCGCAGCCTCGCCGACTACGAGGCCCGCGAACGTCTGCCGGGCGAACGTGCGGCCGAGGAGGTCGCGGCCGCCCGTCGCTTCGTCGACCTCGCCCGGTCGTTGCTCCGCGCCGGCGGCTGGATGGAATGATCACCGGGATACTGACGAGGCCGTCGGTGGTGCGGAAGCGGGTTTCGGGTTTCGGGTTTCGGGTTTCAAGCTGCTCCGAACTCCAAACTCCAAACTCCAAACTTCCTGCATGGCGCGCATTTGTCGTGTAAGACATATTATGTTGCATCGAGCGGCTCATCGATCCTCGCCCTCCGCCGGCCTCCCCCGACCATCCCCCACCAATCCGAGCAGCCGTTCGATCTGCTTCTTCGGGCCCGCCAGCATGAGGACGTCGCCTGCCCGCAGGGCCAAATCCGGGTCGGGCGCGATGAACGACACCCGCCCGCCACCCGCGGTTCGCCGCCGCATGCCGACGACGTTCACGCCGAACCGGGCGCGCAGGTTCAGATCCTTGAGCGATTTCCCGACGAACCCCGGCGGCACCGACAGCCCCTCGACGGCGTGGTCCGGCGGCACCTCCATGACCCCGCTCAAGATCGACGACGGGCCGTCGGACGCCTCGGCGCCGGCGCTCGGCCGCACGACGAACTTCAGCCCCATCGTCTTCTCGCTCATCGATTCCCTGGCGTAGAAGGCCAGGACGTCCTTCCTGGCTATGCGGCCGATCAGGCTGCCCGCGCCGTCCAGGACCGGCAGTTCCTCCATGTCGGTGCGCGCCATGCGCTCCAGGCAAGTCGCCAGCGAGTCGGTACGCGCGACGGATATCGGAGGCGACCGCATCACGTCGTGGGCGACCAGCAGGCCGTCGACGCCGTCCTCGCGCAGCAGCGGGCCGATGTCCTGCAGCGATACGGTGCCGAGCAGTTTGCCTCCCGGGTCGACGACGTGCCGGCAGAGCGACTCGCCCCCCCCCTCCATCACGGCGCGCACGATCCGCCTCAGCGGCTCCCCCGGCCCGATGCGCTCGGCGTCCAGGCGCACCAACGACGACACCGGCGTCTCGTGCACGAGGTCGCCCCACGCCCCGCCTCCGCGCCGCGGGCCGCCGCCGCGCCGGCGCAGACCCAGCGTGTGGATCGACTCGCGCGAGAGCAGCATCGACACGACGGCGGCCGTGACGGACGCGAGCAGCACCGGCAGCAGGTGCCCCGGCTCGCCCGTCATCTCGACCACCAACAACGAAGGCGTCAGGATCGCGTGCGTCGATGCGGCAAGGACGGCGCCCATGCCGACCACCGCCCAGGAGCCGGCGCCGGTCACGTGCACGGCCCCTCCGGCGGCGTCGTCGAGCGTCCCGCCGAAGGCCGCGCCCAGCGCCGCTCCGACAAGCAGCGCCGGCGCGAAGATCCCTCCGGCGCCGCCTGTCCCAACCGTGATCGAGGTCGCCAGGACCTTCCAGACGGCAAGACCCACCAGGAGGCCGATCCCCAGTGATCCGGGGCCCTCCCCGACCAGCCGTTCGATCGTCCCGTATCCGGCTCCGGCGATCTCCGGCATCGCCACGCCCATGGCGCCCACGACCAGGCCGCCGGCCGCCGGCAGGATCCACGACGTGGTCGGCGTTCGAATCGCCTCGACGACCTCCTCGACCAGGTTGAGACCGTGGGTGAAGACGACGCCGGCCAGCCCGGCCGCCAGGCCGAGCGCCAGGGCCGGGGCCAGCTCCCAGGCTTCGAGCGCCGCGGTCGGCGGCAGGACCAGGGCCGCAACCGGAAGGCCGGCGCTTTCGATCGCCCCGCGCACGGCGACGGCGGCAGCCGCGGAGACGGCCAGCGGGACGAGCGCGCGAACCTGGACCGCCCGGAGGAGCACCTCCGCCGAGAAGAGGACGCCCGCGATCGGCGAGCCGAACAGGGCCGAGATCGCCCCCGCCGCGCCGGCTGCCACAAGCACCTTGAGGCGCTGTCCGTCGGCGCCCAGAGCCGTCCCGGCGGCGGCCGAGATCGCCCCGCCGGCATGGACGATGGGGCCCTCGGGACCGGCCGAGCCGCCGGAGCCGATCGTCAGGATGGCGGCGACCGGCTTGACCATGCCGCGACGCCCATTCACCCTCCCCCCGCGGCGGGCGATTCCGTCGATCATCTCGGGAACGTCCTGCCCGAACTCACTGCGGCCGAGCATCCGCACCAGCAGGCCGCACGCGAGTCCGCCGGCGGCGGGCGCCAGCAGTCGCAGCGGCCAGGGCGCGCCGCTCCCCGCCGCGGCCGGGTCCGCCGCGCCGAATACGAACCGGGCGGCCTCGCCGAAGGCCGCCAGCAACAGGCAGCAGGCCGACGCCGACAGCATGCCGACGATTGCGGCCTGCAGCACGGTGCCGGGGAACTCGCCCCCCAACGCCCGGTCAAGGGACTTGGACAGCCGGCGTCCCAGTCGCGTCCCGGAGGGCTCCCCGATCGGCGGTCCGCCTGTTGAAGGATCCGGCATCGCCGCGACTGTTAGCGCGCGCCACTGCGGCAAGGCAAGCCGTGGTTGCGGCCCGGGGGATCCCCGATCCCCAACCCCTACCCGGCAACTCCCGATCGCCGCCTCTGCAGCGTCGCCGGCGCCACGCCGGACGCGGCGATGAAGTCGCGGACGACCGGGTCGGTCGCCGCCAGGAACTCGTGCGGGTCGCCGGAGGCCCGGATGCGGCCCTCGTGCAGCAGCGAAACGTGGTGGCCGGTGCCGAACGCGGTGACCATGTCGTGCGTGATCACGATCGACGTGACTCGGAAGCGATCGGCCGTGTCGATGATGAGCGAGTCGACGTTCCGGGCGGCGAGCGGGTCGAGGCCGGAAGTCGGCTCGTCGTAGATGAGGATCTCGGGCTCCAGGACCAGCGCCCTGGCGACGGCGACGCGCTTGCGCATGCCGCCGGAGATCTCGCCCGGGAAGCGGTCCCCGGTGCCGAGCAGCCCCAGGATCTCCAGCTTCTCCATCACTCTGCCGCGCACCTCGCGGCCGCGCAGACGGGTGTGCTCGCGCAGCGGAAAGGCGACGTTGTCGAAGACCGTCATCGAATCGAACAGCGCGGAGAGCTGGAACACCATTCCGAAGCGCCGGCGTATCCGGTTGATCGCCACCTCCCCCATCGGGACGATGTCCTCGCCGCCGACCAGGATGCTCCCGCGGTCGGGCTTTTCGATGCCGATGAGCTGCTTGAGCAGGACGGTCTTGCCGGCGCCCGATCCGCCGAGCACGACGTTCGTCCCGCCGCGCAGGATGTCCAGGTCCACGCCGCGCAGCACGCGGTTGGCCCCGTACGCCTTGTGCAGGTCCCGGACGGCGATATGGACAGGCCCGCCGCCGCTCACAGCATCGCCGCCGTCATGAAGTAGTCCGCCACCAGGATCGACACGGACCCGATCACCACGGCCCGCGTAGTCGCCTGGCCGACGCCGGCCGCGCCGCCGGCGGCGCCGTACCCCTTGTGGCATGCGACCAGCGTCGTCATCACGCCGAACACGCACGCCTTGAACAGGCCCTCGTAGAAGTCGCCGGGCACCACCCAGCGGTTGATCTTGTCCATGAACTGCCCCGGGTCCACGTCCATCCACACGACCGCCACGAGGTAGGCGCCCGCCATCCCGACGAACGTGAACACCGCGCAGAGGATCGGACCCATGATGGCGCCCGCGACCACGCGCGGTACGACGAGGTAGTGGACGGGGTTCACCCCCATGGTGGCCAGCGCGTCGATCTGGTCGGTCACGCGCATCGTGCCGAGTTCGGTCGCGGTGGACGACGACACCCGCGCGGTCATCATCAGCCCCGTGAAGACCGGGGAGATCTCCCTGGTCAGCGACAGCGCCACGCCACCGCCGACCGCACCCTCGGCGCCGAAGAACCGGAGCGAATAGACCGCCTGCAGCGCGAGCACCATGCCGGTGAAGAGACCGGTCAGGCCGATGATGAACAGCGATCCGACGCCGGTGAACGCCATCGCGGACAGCAGCAGCCGCAACCGGTACGGCGGCCGCACGGCCCACAACAGGGTGCGCCCGCCGAGCAGCACGATCTCGCCGATCTCGCGGAAGAACGACGCCGGGAACGAAAGCGCCCACCGGACCACCCGCGGCGCCAGCATCGGGCGGCGGACGGCTTCCAACCCCTCCCCCTTCCCGCCCGCGGGCGCCCCAGTGCGGCTTTCGGACTGCGCCTCCATGCCGGACACGGTTGCTACCAGCGGTCCCGCACCGCGTCAACGCCACGCAGCTTGAACCCCCGTCCGCCGTGTGGTAAGCGGCCTTCCGACGGCCGGGGCGGGAGCCGCCGGTCGGTCCCGGGAGGCACGATGAAACGGCATTCACTGATCGCGACGACGATCGCCGTGGCGACCGCCACCGCCGCGGCCCAGCCCGCCGACGAAACGTCGATCGATCTGCAGCACTACCGGCCGGCGCCCGGTCCAGCCACGTACCTCGGCGACGTCCGGGGCACCGAGATCGAGCCCCACCAGGCGGTCGGCTTCTCGCTGTTCCTCAACTACCAGCACAAGCCGTTCGTGCTGAGGCAGATCCTCGACGGCCGGCCGACCGGCGTCGAGTACGACGCCATCGAGTACCAGGTGGGCGCGGACTTCCTCTGGTCGCTCGGCCTCTTCAACATCGTCCAGGTCGGCTTGGCCCTGCCGGTCGTGCTCGCCCAGGACGGTACCGGCCCTGAGCCGACGGATCCGGCGTCCCCCGGCCTGGCGTCGACCGCGGTGCGCGACATGCGGATCGACCTGCAGACCCGCATCATCGGGGGCGGGCCGTGGGGCACCGTCGGCAGCGGCTTCGGCCTGGCCGGAGCGCTCGTGCTCGGCATCCCCACCGGCGACTCCGAGAACTTCGCCGGCGACGCGAACGTCGTCGCCGAGCCGCTGCTGATCGCCGACTACGACCTCGGGTTCCTGGCGGCCGCAGTCAACATCGGCGCCAGGATCCGCGAGGAGTCCGCGTTCCTGGACTACGCTGTCGGACACCAGCTCGTCTGGGGCCTCGGCGTCACGGCCAGGTTCCTCGACGACAGGCTCAGGGCGATCGGCGAGTACACCGGGCTGTACGGGCTCTCCGGGACCGGCGCCGCGCCGCAGGAACTGAGGCTGGGCGCGGGCTACGCGTTCGACCGCAACCGCGACATCACCGTGCTCCTGGGAGGCGGGTTCGGATTCGGCAGCGGCGAGGCGCCCGGTCTGCCCGAGTTCCGCCTCGTGGCGGGCCTCGTCTACGCGCCGCTCAACCGCGATGCCGACGGAGACGGCGTGTACGACAGGGACGACGAGTGCCTGGACGGCGAGCAGGCCCAGGAAGACCGCGACGGCTTCGAGGACGAGGACGGCTGCTGGGACGCGGACAACGACGGCGACGGCGTCATCGACTTCGACGACGAGTGCGTCGACGAGGCCGAGGACGCCGATGGGTTCCAGGACGAGGACGGCTGCCCCGAAGCCGACAACGACGGCGACGGTTTCCTGGACGGCTCCGATGAATGCCCGCTCGAGGCCGAGGACGCCGACGGGTTCCAGGACGAAGACGGCTGCCCCGAGGCCGACAACGACGGCGACGGAGTGCCCGACGTTGTCGATGGCTGTCCGCTCGATGCCGAGGACCTCGACGGGTTCCAGGACGGAGACGGCTGTCCCGAGACCGACAACGACGGCGACGGCATCCCCGACACCGGCGATTCCTGCCCGGACCGCCCGGAGACGCTCAACGGCTTCGAGGACGATGACGGCTGCCCGGACGAGCCGCCCCCTCCCCCGCCCCCCGAGCCCGCGCCGCGACGGCGCAGGACCGTGACGCCGTAGATACCCGCCGGGCGCCGTGGGACGTCCTTGCGGCGCGCTCGCGGCTGCGGCTATCCTCGGGGCCGTCATGGCTCGCGAATGCCGGACACGCCGCGGCGGCAGGCTGCTGATCGTCGCCAACCGCCTGCCGGTCCGCCCCGTCCCGGAGGCGGGGCGGATCGCGATCCAGCGCAGCGTCGGCGGCCTGGTTTCGGCGCTCGGGCCGCTGGCCGAGCGCATCGGGGCGTCGTGGATCGGCTGGGACGAGGGGCTGGGCGATCTGTGGCGCCGGCTGGCGCCGTCCCGGCGCGGCGTCTTCCCCTTCCTCGTCTCTCCCGTCCGGCTCGCCGCACCCCTCCGCGAGCCGTACTACAACGGGTTCTGCAACGCCACGCTCTGGCCGCTGCTCCACAGCTTCCTCGGCCGGACCGAGTTCAACGGGGACTGGTTCGCGGCGTACGCGAGCGCGAATCGTGCGTTCGCGGCGCGGGTGCGGGCGACGGCCCGGCCGCGCGACACGATCTGGATCCACGACTACCACCTCATGCTTGTCCCCCGCATGCTGCGGGAGGCCGGGGTGCGCTCCCGCATCCTGTTCTTCCTGCACATCCCGTTCCCGTCCGCCGACCTGTTCCAGCACCTTCCGTGGCGCACCGAGATTCTTGCCGGCCTGGCCTCCGCGGACGCCGTCGGCGTCCAGGGACCGGAGCACGTCCGCCACCTGCGCGAGGCCCTGGACCGGTTCCTGCCCCGCGGCCCGGCCGCCGGCGTCGCATCGGCGTCGCGGCCCGCGGTGCGCGCCGTCCCGATCTCCATCGACACGGTGCGGCTGTCGCGCCTGGCGCGGTCGCCGGACGTGCTGCGCCGTGCGCAGTCGGTGCGCGATAGTTTCCACGGGCGTCACGTGGTGCTCAGCGTCGAGCGGCTGGACTACTCCAAGGGTATCGCCGAGCGGCTGCGCGCCATCGATCTCCTCCTCGAGACGCGGCGCGACCTGCGTGGCCGCGTGTCCTTCCTCCAACTCTCGGTCCCCTCCCGCGAGGGCGTGCGCAGCTACGACCGCTACCGGCGGGAGATCGACGAGATGGTCGGGCGGATCAACGGCCGCTTCTCCCGTCCCGAGTGGGTTCCCATCCGCTACTTGTTCCGCTCCCTCCCGGAAGCCGAACTGCTCGCCTACTACCGCGCGGCCGACGTCGCCCTCGTCACCCCGCTCAAGGACGGCATGAATCTCGTCGCCAAGGAGTACATCGCCGCCCGCGGCGGCAAGGACGGCGCGCTCGTTCTCAGCGAGTTCGCCGGCTCGGCGCGCGAGTTGCGGGGAGCGTTGCTGGTCAACCCGCACAGCGCCCATCACGTGGCCGGGGCGATCCACGCGGCCATGGAGATGCCGGCTGCGGAGCGGCGAACTCGCATGGCAGGCATGTACCGGCACCTCCTGCGCCACACCGTCCACGACTGGGTTCGCAAGTGCCTCGCATCCTGACGTCTGCTCGCCGCATTTGCGGAGCAGGAGGGCAGGAGCGGCGGCTGCCGCAGGCCGTCGCGCCGGAGCGGCTCGCCGCGCGCCTTGCGCCCGCCGGCCGTCTCCTCGTCTTCATCCTGGACCACGACGGCACGCTGGTCCCGTTCCGGAGGGATCCAGCGCGCGCCATCCCCTCGCGGCGCGCATTGCGCGCGGTGCGCGGCCTGCTGCGGGCGGGATCGCCGGTGTGCATCGTCTCCGGCCGGCCGCTCGCCTTCCTCCGCCGGGCCTGGCCTCTGCCCGGGATCGGCTTGGCCGGCAGCCACGGCGCCGAGCCGGCCCCGGCGCTGGGGACCGCCGCAGGGAGCGTCTCGGGGCGACGCCATCTCGCGGCGTTCCGGCGGCGTG
>CAMTWF010000289.1:0-11690 GCA_947085355.1 uncultured delta proteobacterium | reverse complement strand
GCCGGGGACGACGGAATCGCGGTCCTGCACGTGCGGCGGCAGCGAATCGCGGACGTGCAGTGCGAGCTGTTTCTGGGGGGCGTGGAGCGGCTGCCCGAGCGGCGAGTGTTCGCCGGGGACGACGGAATCGCGGTCCTGCACGTGCGGCGGCAGCGAATCGCGGACGTGCACTGCGAGCTGTTTCTGGGGGGCGTGGAGCGGCTGCCCGACCGGCGAGTGTACGCCGGGGCAGACGCAGACGCAGAGCTGCGGCAACTGCAACACCGGGACCCAGTCCCGCACGTGCTCCAGCTCGTGCTTCTGGGGCCCCTGGAGCGTCTGCGTCGGCGGCGGCGCCTGCCCGCCCGGCTCGACGCAGTCATGCAGCAACTCGTGCGGCGTCGCCGGCAGCCAGACGTGCAGCGCCGCGTGTACTTGGGGCGCCTGCTGCGCGCCGGCCGAGGTGTGCGGCAACACGTGCGACGACAACTGCAACGGCCTGACGAACGAGGGTTGTACACCGGCCAACGACGAGTGCTCCGGCGCGACCGCGATCTCCCTATCGACCGGTCGCACCACGGTGACGGGGTCGACCGCCTCCGCCACCAACAGCTCCGGCTCGTGCACCGCCGCCAACGACGTGTGGTACCGGTTCACGCTGACCGTCCGGGAGACCGTCTTCATCAACACCTACGGCTCCGCCTACGACACCTACCTCGGGTACGTCTCCGGGACCTGCGGCGCCGCCGGGGGATGCACGGACGACTCCTGCAGCACGGTGCAGAGCGAACTCGTCTACAACATGCCGGCGGGGACCTACTACGTGGTGGTGGACGGCTACGGCACCGCGTCGGGCGACTTCACGCTCAACATCGAGCGCCTTCCGGTCGGTGCGAACGGCGTCTCCTGGACGATACCGGCCGGGACCAACACGTATTCGGGCACGACCTCGGGATCCTCGCTGGTGAGCGGAAGCTGTGGCGGGGGCGGCCCGGAGCACCTGTATATGTGGACGCGCTGTCCGAGCGCCGCCAGCGGCACGTTCAGCGCCCACACGTGCAACACCGGAACCAACTACGACACGGTGATCTACCTGCGCTCGGCCGTCACAGGCGCCGACCTCGCCTGCAATGACGACGACACGACCTGCTCTTCCAGCTCGCTGCGATCGCGGATCAGCGCGACGGTTCCCGCCGGGGCCGGGATGTACGGATTCTACGTGGACGGCTACGGCACCAGCGCCGGCGCCTATGCCGCGACCATGACGAGGCCGTAGGCCGCCGTCGCCCCGGGCGGCCTGTCCGGAACGCGGCTACTTCCGTTCGATCCGGAACGACACCTCGGCGCGCACCCGGAAGACGCCGATCTTGCCGCCGTCCATCCGGACGTCGAACTCCTTGATGCCGATCCTCGTGATTCCGCGAAGCGTCTTCTGCGCCTCCGCGATCACGTGCCTCGTCGCCTCGTCCCAGCTCTTCGGCGACTCCCCCACGAGTTCGATGATCTTCACGATTGCCATGCGGGTATCCTCCTTGCCGTGGAAAACGTTCACGGCCCGACCTGCGTAGCACGATCCCCTGCCGCTCGCCAACCCCCCTGCCCGGGGCCGGCCACGGTGGACGCCCGGCGCGTCGGTCGTGGTAGGCTGGCGGCCATGAGCGGCGCTGCCGATTCGGCGTTCGCCAGGTTCCTCGTGCGGAACGGCCTCATGACGGAGGATCATGTGCGCGAGTGCATCCGCGTGCAGGAGCGGTACGAGCGCGGCAGGACCGTGGGCGAGGTCGCCGTCATGCTCGGCTACCTCACCAGCGCCCAGCTCGATGCCGTGCTGGATCTGGAACGGGAGGTCGACGATCTCGCCGCTCCCCCGCCCATCGAGGCGCTCGACCTGGGGCCGCTGGAGCTTGGTCCGGCTGTCGACCTCTCCGGCTCGGACCTGCTCGAACCGCTCGACCTGCGCCTCCCGGGCGAGTTCCATGTCGCCCAGGCGCCGACGGAACCGCCGCCGCCGCCGGCCGCTGCGCCTCCGCCCAGGGAGAACCGGCCGGCGGGCGTCGCCGCTCCGGGGCCTGCGCAGCCCGCGGGCCGCCCCGCCGTGGCGGCGTTTCTGGAGCATGCCGTGTCGATCGGGGCCAGCGACGTCCACTTGCAGGTGGGCAGCCCGCCGTTCTTCCGCGTCCACGGTCAACTCGGGTTCATGAAGGTCGAGCCTCGGGCGCCGGAGGAGAACGAGCGGGACATCCTGGAGGTGCTCGACGCCGGGCAGCGCGAGCGTCTGCTCGAGACGGGCGATCTCGATTTCGTGCGGGCCGAGCCGGGGCTTGGGCGGTTCAGGGGGAGCGCGCTGCGGACGCACCGCGGCCTTGATGTTGTGTTCCGGGTCATTCCGGAGCGGATCCCGACGCTGACCGATCTCGGCCTGCCGGCGGATCTGGCAAAACTGGTATTGTTCCGTACCGGGCTCGTGCTCGTGACCGGGCCCGCGGGGTGCGGCAAGACGACGACCCTGGCGGCGCTGGTGGATCTCGTCAACCAGCGCCGGCGCGAGCACATCATCGCGATCGAGGATCCTGTCGAGTTCGTCCACGCCAGCCGGAGCTGCATCGTGAGCCAGCGGGAGGCCGGCCGGCATACACGCTCCTTCGGCGATGCGCTGCGCGCGGCGCTGCGCGAGGACCCGGACGTCATCGTCGTCGGCGAGATGCGGGACATGGAGACGATCTCGCTCGCGATCACGGCCGCCGAGACGGGGCACCTGGTGCTGGCCACGCTGCACACGGGGTCGGCGAT
Source organism: uncultured delta proteobacterium (assembly GCA_947085355.1). Classification (GTDB taxonomy): domain Bacteria; phylum Myxococcota_A; class Polyangia; order DRWM01; family JAAZOP01; genus CAMTWF01. Next base: position 8,921 of record CAMTWF010000289.1, on the reverse strand, counting down.
CCGCACGGTCAACCGGATCCTCGGCGTCTTCCCGCCGGCGCAGCAGCCGCAGATCCGATCGATGGTGGCCGACTCGCTGCGCGCCGTCGTCTCGCAGCGGCTGATCCGGAGGGCCGACGGCAAGGGACGCGTCGCCGCCGTGGAGATCCTGCTGGGCAGCCCCGCGGTCGCCAACCTCATCCGCGAGGAGAAGACGCACCAGCTTGCATCCGTCATGCAGGTCGGCCGGGCGCACGGCATGCGGACGCTGGACGATTCGCTGCAGGAGATGGTCGCCCGCCGTCTGATCGCGCGCGAGGCGGCGGCGGCCGAGGCCGAGAAGCCCGAGTTGTTCGCGCAGGCGTGAGCGATGCCCAGGATCGACGAGCTGCTGAGGATGGTGGTCGAGCGTGGCGGCTCGGACCTGCACCTGAACTCGGGACTGGCGCCGCGGCTGCGGATCCGCGGCGACCTGGTTCCGATCGAACGCCCGCCGCTGACGGACGCTTCGTGCCGGGAGCATCTGTACGAGATCTGCACGCCGGCGCAGATCGAGCGTTTCGAGTCGACCGGGGACATGGATCTGGCGTACGGCATCCCCGGCGTGGCGCGCTTCCGCTGCAACTTCTACGTCCAGATCAACGGGGCAAGCGCGGTCTTCCGGCTGATCCCCGACGCGATCGTGCAGCTTGGGAAGCTCGGATTGCCGGCCGCCGTCGATCGGTTCCCGCACATGCGCCGCGGGCTGGTTCTCGTGACGGGGCCGACCGGCAGCGGCAAGTCGACGACGCTGGCGGCGATCCTCGACGTCATGAACCGGACGTACCGGCGCCACATCGTGACCGTCGAGGACCCGATCGAATTCGTGCACGTCAACGTGAAGTCCGTCCTGACGCAGCGCGAGGTGGGAGCGCACACCGCCTCGTTCGCCGCCGCCGTGCGCGCCGCGGTGCGCCAGGATCCGGACGTGCTGCTGGTCGGGGAGATGCGGGATCTCGAGACGATATCGCTGGCGCTCACGGCGGCCGAGATGGGACTGCTCGTCTTCGGCACGCTGCACACGAACGATGCCGTGCGCACCATCGACCGCATAATCGACGTGTTCCCAGCCGACCAGCAGCACCAGGCGCGCGTGATGCTGGCCGATTCGCTCCAGGGCGTATGCTCGCAGATCCTCCTCAAGACCAGGGACGGCAAGGGGCGCGCGCCGGCGACCGAGATCCTGCTGGGCTCGCGCGCGCTGTCGAACTGCATCCGCGAGGGGAACACGGCGATGATCCCGTCGATCATTCAGGCCGGCAAGGCCGAGGGGATGCGGTCGATGGACGACGACCTGTGGGAACTCGCGACGGCCGGCAGGATCTTCGCCTACGACGCGTATTCCAAGGCGCACGACAAGAAACGGTTCGAGGGGCTGCAGTCGGGCGAAGGCGACGGCAGGAAATAGCGCGGAGACGCTACAGGCAGGTGCTCCTGGACGGATCGCAGTAGCCCGGGTAGGCGCTCGAGCAGCAACCGTAGTCGCACTGGTCGTTGCGCGTGCAGTCCGGCTGGCAGATCCAGATCATCTCCATCCGCGTGCATTCCCATGCGTCGCGGCACGCCGGCGCGCTCGGGTTGCACAGGTTCATGCAGATTCCCGGCCGGCCCGTTTCGGCCAGGCACAGCGCCGTGCCGGGGCAGCGATCGGCGCCCGGGCCGCCGGTGCACTCCTCGACGCACAACCCGCCCGGATAGCCGGCAAACGCCTCGGCCAGGCAGAACCCGCCCGTGCAGCCCGACGTCAGCGTGCAGGCCGCGCCTAGCTGGTCGCCGTCGAAGCGCGGCTGGCAGCGACCGGGGCCGTATTCGTGGCTTCCCAGTCCGGCCGACGGGTCGCACTCCCAGCCGGGGGTCGTGCATGCGCCGCTTTCCGAGCAGTCCGGCGCGCAGGCGTTGACGGCCCCGCCGGGGTTCTCACCGACCGCCTTGCAGGACCAGCCGGTCCTGGGGCAGGCGGCGGGGTCCGCCGGAGTGCAGCCCGCCAGGCAGGTTCCCTCGGCGTCATCGTCGAGCCCCGGCGTCCCGTCGTCGTCGCAGTCGTCGCCGTCGGCCCGGTTATCGTCCTCGCACCTCAGCGCGCAGACGCCGCCGTTCGTGCAGTCCGCGTCGATCAGGCATTGCTGCGTGCAGAACCCGCCCGGCCAGCCGCCGAACATGCCGCCCCTCTCGGGTGCGCAACTCGAAAGTGACGCGCAGTCGCCGGGGGTGGCGCACGCCTCGCCGTTTGGGGCGCCGGGGCCGGCCCGGCAGACCGGCATCTCGCCGGACCTGTCGCACGTCTGCCCCGGCGGGCAGTCGTCGTTCTCCAGGCACAGCGGCATGCAGCCCGCGGACATCGGGCCGGGGCCGTCGACGTCGATGCAGTTGTAGCCGGAGCGGCAGTCGGGCGCGGCGGGGTTGCAGCGGTCGAGGCACCAGCCGGGGCCGTCCCCGCCGCCGAAGCAGAGAGCCTGGCCGGCGCCGCCGGGGCAGTCGTCGTCGCTGGTGCAGCCGAGCGCCGAGCAGTATCCGCCGGGGAAGACCATCGGACCCAGGACGTCGAAGCACTCGCCGGGGACGGCGCCGTCGAGACACTCGGACCCGTCGGTGCAGGGCGATCCGACGGGGAGGCCGAGCGGCCCTCCATCGTCCGCGTCCGCGTCGCCGATCGTCTCGACCTCGGTCGTGCCGTCATCGTCGTCGCCGTCCGCCCCGTCGGGCGGCTCGACGTCTTCCACGTCGGCCGCGTCGGCGTCGTCGTCCGGCGGCACGTCGACTTCGCCGCCTGCGTCCTCGCCGACCGCATCGGGCGTCGTGCCTGCCGAATCGCCGCACGATGCCGCTCCGGCCCAGGCGAGCGCGAGCCCCGACAACAGAACCGTTCGTGCTCGCGCAAACGCGCCGGGTCCCGAGCCGTCGGCCGAGCTTGACTTCTCTCTTCGGCCGTGCCACGAGGGAGGCGATGTCGGCGTGGCGCTCGGGCAGGTGGTGCGGGGTTGCGGCCGGGTTGCTGGCTGCGGTGCTTGTTGTCGGCACTTCCGCGCATTCAGGGCACGATGCGGAGCCATGCGGGGGCCCCGAACCGGACTGCCTCGCGTGCAGCGTGCTGCATGGCGGAATCCTGCTGCCGCCTGCGTCTCCACCGGTGCTCCCCGATCTCCTTGCCGAGTCGTTCCGCTGGGATCCTTGTCTCGTCGAAAGCCGCGCCGATCTCCCCCCACCGTCCGCTCGCGGCCCCCCGCCGGCCTGACCTTCTGTTCTCTGCGGGCAAGATGCCCGCACCACGCGTCCCGCGCGGTTCCGTTTCGGAGCGCGCGTGGATGGTGCTGGAGGCCGGTCATGTCGGATGCGGCGATCATCCGCGTCGACAACGTGGCGATGGGCTATCGAGGGCGCGTCCTCCTGGACGGGGTCGACTTGGCGATCCGTCCGGGTGAGTTCCTGGGGATCGTCGGTCCGAACGGCGGCGGCAAGACGACGCTGCTCAAGACGATCCTCGGCCTGCTGCCGCCGCTCGGCGGAACGGTCGGCGCCCAAAGGCCCGGCGGCGGGGCGCCGCGCTTCGGCTACGTCGTCCAGCGCGAGCAGCTCGACCGGGTCTTCCCGCTGGACGCATTCGACGTCGCGCTCATGGGCCGCTACGGCCGCATCGGCCTGGGCCGGCGGCCGAGCGTCCGGGATCGGCGAAGCGTCATGGAGGCGATGGAACGCGTCGGCGTCGCGGGTCTCGCCGGCCGGCCGTTCCGCGACTTGTCGGGCGGCGAACAGCAGCGCGTGCTGATAGCGCGCGCCCTGGCGGGCGACCCGGACATCCTGGTGCTCGACGAGCCGACCAGCGGGATGGACCTCGTCGGCGAAGGAGCGACCATGGACCTCCTGGGTGCGCTGCACTCGCGCGGGATGACGATCCTGATGGCGTCCCACGCGATCTCGACGGTGGTAGATCGCGCCGACCGCCTCGCCTACGTGGACGGCCGGATCGGGACGTTCCGCGTCGGCGCCCGTGACGAGATGCTCCGGGAGGACGTCCTGGCGAGCCTGTACGGAGTGTCGGTGCGCGTCGTGACGGTCGAGGGGCGGCGCGTGGTGTTTCGCGATGCTTCCGCGTCGAGTACGAGTACGAACGGTCGGGGGCCAGGCTGACCGATGCCCGGCTTCCTCGAACACGCCGATCTGTGGCGCGACCAGGTGATCGCGGGGATCGTCGCCGGCGCCCTCTGCGGGTACCTCGGGATCCTCGTGATCCTGCGTCGCATCGTCTTCGTCTCCGCGGCGCTCGGGGAGATCGCCGGCGTCGGGGTCGTCCTGGCGTTCCTCCTGGCGGCGCACGCGACGCCGCCCGTCGAGCCTCGCGAGCCGGCCCGACCCGCCGACGCCGGCGTTCACGCTCACGTCGCGAACGAGAGTGCTCCCCCGATTCTGTCGGACGAAGATCTGCGCGACCTGCTCGAAAGCGTCGGCGTAGAACGCGCCGATGTGGCGTTGGGCGCCGGCTCTCCCGCGTCCGAGGTCCCGGCGCAGGCGCCGCAAGCCCCTCCGGCCGAAGCGGGCGACGGTCACCACGGCGGCGTGCCGCCGTGGCTGCATCCCATGCTGGTGGCGATCGTCTTCGTCGTGGTCGCCGCCGTAGCTCTCTCGCTGGCGCCGCGGTTCCGGCGGATCACCCAGGAGTCGGTCGTCGCGTTCGCCTACCTTCTGGCGGCGGGACTCGTGATTCTGATCGGCTCGCGCGTTCCGCACGGGGCCCACGAGATTCGCCACGTCCTCTACGGCGACTCGGTGTCGCTCGACACGGGCCAACTCTGGGGCCTGCTGGGCGCCGCCGCGTCGGTCGCGGCGCTTCACGCGGCGCTCTTCAAGGAGTGCCTCTTCGTCTCCTTCGATCCGGAGACGGCCAGGGTGACGGGGATTCCGACCAGGCTGGTCGGCATCCTGCTGACCGTGAGCATCGGCCTCGTCATCGCGACGGCGTCGAGGGCGATAGGGGCGCTGCCCGTGTTCGCGTTCCTGGTGCTGCCGCCCGCCGCGGCGCTGCTGGCCGCCTCGTCCCTGCGCAGCGCATTCCTCGTCTCGGCGTTGCTGGGAGCCGTCGCAAGCTCGCTCGGGTACTACCTCGCCTGGATCTGGAGTCTCCCCGCGGGTGCAACGCGCGTCGTGACGGCCGCGGCGTTCCTCGTGCCCGCGCTGCTCGTTCGGTGGAGGAGGGGGGCGTGATCGATTTCGGATTTCGGATTTCGGATTTCGGACTTGGAAGGAGATGGACGATGAGAGTTGTTTCCGTAGTGCTGTCAGGCGTCGCCGCGCTGATCGCGGCTCGGGAGGCCGGCGCGAAGGTGAACGTGGTCGCCACGATTCCCGACTTCGCCCAGATCGCGCGGGAGGTGGGCGGTGACCGCGTGTCGACGACGTCGCTGGTGCGCCCGACCCAGGATCCGCACTTCGTGGACGCCAGGCCGAGTTTCGTCGTCGACCTGTCGAGAGCCGATCTGCTCGTGTTTGCCGGCGCCGAACTCGAGGGCGGCTGGCTCCCGCCGCTGGTGAGGTCCGCCGGCAACCCGAGGATCCTGCCCGGCCGTCCGGGTCACCTGGACGTGTCCGCCGTCGTGCCGCTCAAGGAAGTGCCCGGGGCGGCCGTGGACCGCAGCGCCGGCGACGTCCACCCGGCAGGAAACCCCCACACATGGATCGATCCGCGGAACGGGCTGCGGACGGCGATCGCCCTTGCCGAACGGCTCAAGGCGATCGATCCCGACGGCGCGGATATCTACGACGCCAACCTGCGCGACTTCGCCAGGCGCCTCGGCGACGCCATGCGGCGCTGGAGGGAGCGGCTCGCGCCGCACGCGGGAACCAGGGTCGTCGTCTACCACCGGAGCTGGGTCTACTTCCTGGAATGGGCCGGGCTGGTCGAGGTCGCCGCGATCGAGGCGATCCCGGGCATCCCGCCGGCCGACGGCGATCTCGTCGCGCTGGTCGAGACCCACCGCGGCGCCGGCGTCCGTCTGGCGATCGGCGAGACCTTCTACCCGTCCGACCGGCTCGAGTTCGTGGCCCGCGGCCTCGGCGCCGTGCCGCTCATCCTGCCGATCATGACCGGCGGATGCCGGTGCGCGACGTATATCGAGCTGATCGAGCACCTCGTGGGGCGGATCGTGGAGGGGCTGGGCGGGGGATCTGGGCGATGAACGCCTTGATGGTGGCGATGCTGGCGCTGGCTGCGCAGCCGGCAGAGGGGGCGGACCCAACGGCGTCCGATGTCCTTCCTTCGACCGCCGACCCCCGACCGCCGACCCCCGACCCTCGACCCGGCGGCGGCGGGTTGGAGGATCTGATCGGCGAGGATCTGGCGGCGGAGCTGGAGCGTGACGAGGAGGAGGTCAGGGGCAGGGCAGGGCGGGCGAGCCCCGCGGCGCCTGCGGCCGGGAGCGACGCGACCGGCGGGGCGATCGGCCCCGGGCGGCTGCTCAACCCCGCGATCAGCCTGGTGGGCACGTTCGCCGGAACCTGGTACACGGACGAGGTCCATGTGCCGCGCGGCGGGCACGTTCCGGAGACGACGGGGATCCACGTCGTCGAGGCGGAGTTCGCCGTGGAGGCCGCGGTCGATCCGTACTTCTACTTCAAGGGGTACTTCCTGTTCGGCGCCGACTTCTTCGAGATCGAGGAGGCGCACGTGGAGACGCTGGGGCTGCCCGGGGGCTTCAGGGCGCGCGCGGGGCGCATGCTGGCCCCGTTCGGCCGCATGAACCAGAAGCACTCGCACTACTGGGAATTCATCGACGCGCCGCTCCCGAACCAGCGGTTCCTCTCCGGCGAAGGTTTTTCCGCGCCTGGCGTGGAACTCGGCTGGGTCGCGCCGCTCCCCTTCTACCTGCGGGCCGTGGCGTCGGCGAACTACCCCGAGATCCCGCAGCCGGGGGACGTCCCGGACGAACGCACCTTCGGCAAGGACGAGGACTACGACTTCATCTATCTGGGCAGGATCGAGACGTTCGTGCCGTTCGGGGACGAATGGTCGCTGATGCTCGGCGCCGGCGTGCTGACCGGACCGGCCGGGCAGGGGCACGGCACGCGCAGCGACGTCTTCGGCGGCGACCTCTTCCTGCGGTACAAGCCGGTCGCCGGCTCGTCGTACTTCGAGTTCGATCTGGCGGCCGAGGGGATGTTCCGGCAGCGGCAGTTCCCGGCCAACCGGCTGGTCGACTGGGCGGCGTACGCGGAGGCGATGTTCCGCCTGAGCCGCCGATGGCGCATCGCCCTGCGCGGCGACGCCGCCGGCGGAGACCTCGTGCGGGGCCCGACGATGACCGGCCCGGGGATCGAGATGGCCGAGGAACGCGGCACGCTGTCGGTCGCGTTCGTGCCGACCGAGTGGTCGCTGTTGCGCCTCCAGGGGGCGTTGTCGCACCCGCACGGCGATGCGTGGACCGGTCCCGAATGGGTCGGCGAGGTCCACCTCCAGTTGACCGTTTCCGTGGGCGCCCACGGCGCCCACCCGTTCTGACGGGAGGTCCGCGATGCGGTTTGCGAATCGACTGTGCGGCTGCGTGCTCCTGCCGCTCGCTTGCGCCTTCGACGCCGGTCCGGCGACCCGCGTCGCCGTGACGTTGGAGGCCGGTCCGGCCGGGAGGATCGACACCGACCGCGGCTGGGCGATCTATCTGGAGCAAGCCCGCATCTTCATCCATCGGATCGAGTTCCTGCCGGCCGGCGGAGAGGAGGGGTCGGGCGCCGCCCAAGCCCACCTGCTGGCGCCGCCCGACGGCGCTTCGCCCGGCACCCTCCGCTTCGCGCACTCCGCGGGCGGCGGCGCCGCGCAGGAGGCCGGCCGGAAGGTCGGGGAACTGGTCGTGGAGCGCGCGATCGACCTGCTGCACGTCGGGCCGCAGCAGCTCGGCGAGGCTGTCTTCGCCAGGGCATCGGAGTCGTCGTCGGTCGCGATCCTGGTGGCGCCGCCGGATGAACCGGGCGCGCCGTCCGCGGGCTTGCACGTACGCGGCACGGCGACTCGTGTGGGCGAGGCGATCCCGTTCGAGATCGTCCTGCGGATCGACGAGAAGATCGAGGTGGAGGGAACGGCGATCCGCGCCGATGAGGCGTCGCGGATCGAGATCGGGGTCGGATTCGGCGGCTGGTTTGACGGGATCGAATTCCACTCCCTGCGCGGCGGAAGGATCGCGGACGGATCGCCCGAGGGCGATTCGATCGCGGAGCGTCTCCGCGACGGGACCTTCCACGTCCACACGCGGTAGGCAGATCGATGTCCATCGTGTGCCGGATGTAGCCCACGGCACGCATGGCGAAGCCGCCGATGACGATGTACTGCGCCCCCTGCCCGTTGAGCTGACGACAAAGATCGACGAGATCCTCGAGCGCCGGCTCGCGCGATTCTAGCGCCGCCGCCGCGGCCGGCTGATCATCGCCCACATCCATGCGTCGGCCTCCTCGGCCGTGCGAAAGCGGTAGACCAGTGGTCAGTGATCAGCAGTCAGGAGGAGGTGATCCTCCGCCCGCACGACCCGTTGCGTCTGGTGCCGCACATCGTGCGCCTGCGGCGCCGCGGTCTGCCGTTCGTCGAGCCGTCCGACAGCATCGGCTACTTCGGCCCGTACGAGCAGGAGATGCGACTGGCGCGCCGGAGCCTGGGAATCGTTGGTCGGGGTCGGCCACGGGTGCAGGCACGGACAGCTGGAGGCGTTCGTCGGGAGCATCGAGGCGTCCTCGTTCTGCACGACACCGTCGTCGCCGTACCGAGAGGCGTGGAGCGAACGGGGAGATGGTGACGACGGCCTGACGAACGGCGTCCCGAATCGGCCCGAAGCGCAGGACGTCCGGGCGCGGGTCGACCGCGTGCGGCGCGGCGTCGTCGGCGTTCGAGCGTTGGGTGCCGACCGGCGGCGCGCGGTCGTCGGCGCGCGGCG
>CAMTWF010000288.1:0-17992 GCA_947085355.1 uncultured delta proteobacterium | reverse complement strand
CGGTGGGCGAAGCCGCAGACGTCGGGCGGAGCCTCCGCGCCGTCGGTGTCCGCTCCGGCCGCGCCCGGGTCGGCCAGGGGGATTCCCGGACTCCAGGCCAGGATCGCTGTGATACCGAACAGCGAACAGTGAACAGCGAACAGCGAACAGCGAACAGCTTCCATCATGGCGACAGATAGTACGTGCAGTCGCACCGGTTGTTCAATGACGCAGAGGCGCAAGTAGGGGGACAACAGGATGAACAGGATGAACAGGAGGAGGAACGGGCTATCCGTGGAGTCTCTCGAACTCCAACTTGGGCATGACCTCGAAGCACGCGCCGATGATCTTCTCGGTCCTCATGCAACATCCCATCCTGTCCATCCTGTCCATCCTGTTTGTCAGGCCGTGAACGGTTACGCGGCGACGAACGGCGGTTGACGGGCGCGCGGCGGTTCGGGTAGACAGCTTCGGTCCGGCGCGGTCGCCGGAGGGCGAGGGCGCGTGGCGATGCTGAGGATTCGCTTCTGGGGGGTTCGGGGGTCGATCCCGGCGCCCGGGCCGGCGACGGCCCAGGTAGGCGGCAACACGTCCTGCGTCGAGGTCCGCTGCGGAACGGACCTCGTCATCCTCGATGCCGGCACCGGCATCAGGGCGCTGGGTCTGGCCCTGGCCAAGGAGTCGCCCGTCAAGGGCCTGCTCTTCTTCAGCCACGTGCACTGGGACCACATCCAGGGCTTCCCGTTCTTCGTTCCGGCCTTCATCCCGCGCAACAGCTTCCGGCTTTTCGGCGGCCGCAACGTCAGCGGGACGATCGAGGAGACGCTGTCCGGCCAGATGAACTATCCGAGCTTCCCGGTCCGGCTGGCCGACATGGGCGCCGAGATGCTCTTCCACGACCTGCGCGAGGGCGAGGCGGTGGACCTGCCCGGCGGCGGCCGCGTGACCAACGCCCGCCTCAACCACCCGAACGGCTGCTACGGCTACCGGATCGAGCACGGCGGCAGGTCGGTCGTCTACGCGACCGACACCGAGCACTACGCGATCGTCGATCCGAAGTTGCGGAAGCTCGCCGCGGGCGCCGACGTGTTGATCTACGACGCGATGTACACGCCGGAGGAGTACGCCGGCAAGACGGACGGCGTTCCGAAGACGGGCTGGGGGCATTCGACGATGGACGAGGGCGCGCGGATCGCCAAGGAACTGGGTGTCCGGCGGCTCGTTCTGTTCCACCACGATCCGTCCCAGGACGACGAGGCGGTGGCGGAGAAGGAGCGCCGCGCGAGGGTCGCTTTTCCCGAGACGGTCGCGGCGCGCGAGGGCCTCGCAATTGAGCTCTAGAATCGATGTCGTTCCGCGTAGCCGGTGGTTTGAACCCCCGGCTACCCGCCGGCGCCGCGCATGAGCTACCTCGTACTTGCGCGCAGGTGGCGGCCCGGGAGGTTCGAGGACCTCGTGGGCCAGGAGCACGTGGCGCGGACCCTGGCGGGCGCCATCCGAAGCGGCCGGGTCGCCCACGCATTCCTGTTCACCGGCGTGCGGGGGGTCGGCAAGACCAGCGCCGCGCGGATCCTGGCGAAGGCGCTCTGCTGCCGCGCGGGACCCGCGCCCGAACCGTGCGGGACGTGCGACGCCTGCGAGTCGATCGCCAAGGGCACGGCCATGGACGTCCACGAGATCGACGGCGCGTCGAACAACTCCGTGGAGGACGTCCGGCAACTCCGCGAGAACGTCCCCTACCAGCCGGCCCTGCTGCGCTTCAAGATCTACATCATCGACGAGGCCCATATGCTCTCCAACAGCGCCTTCAACGCGCTGCTCAAGACGCTCGAGGAGCCCCCGCCGCACGTCAAGTTCGTCTTCGCCACGACCGCGCCCGACAAGGTCCCGGCGACGATCCTCTCCAGATGCCAGCGGTACGACTTCAAGAAGATCACGACGCGCAGGATCGCCGAGCACATCGAGCGAATCCTGGCGGCCGAGGGGATACGCGCGGAGGCGGACGCCGTGCGCATGTTCGCCGAGGAGGCCGGCGGGTCGATGCGCGACGCCCTCTCCATGCTCGACCAGGCCGTCGCGGCGCTGCCGGACGAAATCACCGCGGCCGACCTCGGCTGGGTCCTCGGCGTCACGCCGCGCGCCCTGATCCGGCGCGTGGCCGAGGCGGTGATCTCGCGCGACGTCCGCGGCGCGCTGGACGCCGTCCGCGAGGCCGACGAGAGCGGGTGCGACGTCAACCACTTCGTTCGATCCATGCTCCGGGCCTTCCGGAACCTGATCGTCGTCGCCACGTGCCGCGACGTTTCGAGCCTCGTCGAGGGCTCCGACGCCGACGTCGCGGCGTTGCGCGACCTGGCCGGCCGGACCACCGCCGCTCACCTGCAACGCCTGTTCGATCTCGCGTCGCGCGCGGTCGATGACGTCAAGCTGTCGCCGATGCCGCTGGTGCACCTGGAGGCGGCGCTGGCGCGAATGGCGATGGCGGACGCCGTCGTGCCGATCGACGACATCCTCTCGCGCCTCGAACGCCTCGGCGGCGGACGGCGGACGCCGGACGCCGAGACGCCGCGAGCGGCCGTCCCCGTTCCCGCTCCCGTTCCTGCCCCCGCCCCCGCTCACGGGGAGGCGACCACGTACCGGGGTGGCAGCGAATTGCCCCCGACCCCCGACCCCCGACCCCCGACCCCCGACCCCCGACCCCCGACCGCGTTGTGGGACAGGGTCGTGGCGGAGTTGGGCCCGGCCGATCCGCAGTTGGCCGCCGCGCTGGCGCATTCGGCGCCGATCGCCCTCGGGGCCGGCGGCCTGCGTCTTGCTTTCCCGTCGGATTCGACCGCCGCCGAGATGCTGCGCCAGCCTCGCCATTCGGCCGCGCTGGCGCGCGCCCTGGAGCGGCTCTTCGGGGCGGCCGTGCCCGTGGACATCGACGAGCGGTCCGACGCGGCGGCGGAAGCCCTGGCGGCGATGGATCTGGAGAAGCGAAGGGCGGATGAGAACGCCAGGAGGGAGGCCGTGGATCACCCCGCGGTGCGGGAGACGCTTCGGGCGTTCGAGGGGAGTCGCGTGGTCGAGGTGCGGAAGGAGCCGAGCGGCTCTGCCGCGAGGCTCCGCGGGGGTCCGGGGGGCGTCGAGGCGCGAAGCGCCGGACCGCCCCTCGGTACGATCGGTCGCGGCGATGCCACGCGGGACAGGTGAGGAGCGATGAAGCGAGGAGCGGGCTTTCAGGGAGGGTTTGCGGAGTTCCAGCGGCAGGCGATGCGGCTGCACCGCAAGATGGAGGCGGTGCACGAGGAGCTGAAGGCGCGTTCCTTCGAGGCCGGCGCCGGCGGCGGGAAGGTGACCGCGGTCGTTTCGGGCGGCAAGGAGTTGTTGGCGGTCAAGATCGACCCGGAAGTGGTCCGCCCGGACGACATCGCCATGCTGCAGGACCTGGTCGTGGCCGCGGTCAACGCGGCTCTCAAGAAGGCCGACGAGACCATCGAGGAGGAGACGAACAAGGCAACCGGGGGGCTGAAGATCCCCGGAATGACCTGACCGATGATCCCGCCGGCGCTCGAGGAGATGGAACGACTGCTCGGCAGGCTGCGCGGCATCGGGCGCAAGACGGCCCAGCGACTTGCGCTGCAGCTCCTCGCCGGCCCCGACGACTACCTCAAGGCGCTCGGATCGGCCATCTCGGCGCTGCGCGACCGGATCCGGCGGTGCTCGCGATGCCGGGGCCTCACGGAGGCCGATCCTTGTCCGCTCTGCACCGACCCGCGCCGAGCGAGCGACGTCCTGTGCGTCGTGGCGGAGTACACGGACCTGCTTGCCGTCGAGCAGTCCGGGGGGTTCCGCGGGCGCTACTTCGTCCTGCACGGCCTCATCGCGCCGCTCGACGGCGCCGGACCGAAGGACATCGAGGCGGCCGCGCTGCTGGACCTGGCGCGCGAGGGCGGCGTGGCCGAGGTGATCCTGGCGCTGTCCGGTTCGGCCGAAGCCGAAGCCACGGCCCACTACCTGGCCGGGCGGCTCGCGGAGGCGGGCGTGCCGAGGATCACGAGGATCGCCTTCGGCGTCCCGCGCGGCGCGGATCTCGGGTTCGTCGACCGGGCCAGCATGTCGCACGCCATGGCGAGGCGGCACGAGGTGGAACGATGAGCCTGGCGGCCTGGCGGTGCGCCGTGCGCCGCGCCGTCGCCGCGCTGCAGGCGTTGGCGGCCTGCGCGGCCTGTCCGGTGCCGCCGCCGGCGAACCCGATCGCCGACGGGCCGACGATGGAGCGGCGTCTGCGGGAGGCGCTGGATGCCGCCGGCCGGTTCAGGGCCGAGGCGAGCGCGGAGCAGGTGACGGAGCGGGGTCCGGTCCGGGGCCGCGTGTACGTCTTCCTCGGGCCTCCCGATCGCCTCCGCTTCGACTCGATGTCTCCCGTGGACACGCCGCTGGCGGTGCTCGTCTCCGACGGTGTCGCCTTCGCGCTGCACGACATCCGGGCGAACCGCTACTATTTCGGGCCGGCGCTGCCGTGCAACATCGCCCGCCTCCTGCGAATACCGCTGCCGGGCGAGGCGATCGTGCGCCTGCTGCTCGGCCTGCCGCCTCCGGTGGAAGCCGTGGAATCGTCGGTCGAATGGGACGGCGGCGGCTGGTACGTGTACCGTCGGCGCACCGCGGACGGCACGGTGCAGACGGCCAGGATCGCGCCGCTCGGACGCGCGCTCGACACGCTCTCCGTAGTCTCGTCGTCGCCGGGCGGCGTGTCCTGGAGCGTCGCGTTCGCGGACCACCGCTCCGCGGGCGGGTTGCGCATCCCGTGGCGGATCCGTTTCGAGGCCGAGGGGGCCGAAGGTCCGGTCGACATGCGGTACGTGGAGGCGGAAACAGGCGTCGACCTGCCGGACGATGCGTGGACCTACCCGCCGCCGCCCGGCATTCCGATCGAGGAGGTCGGTTGCGGGACCGTGATGGAGACCGTGCCGTGGGTGGAGGGAGACCGTGAGGGGCGCTGACGGCGGCCGGGCCGAAGTCCTCGTGGTGGACGATTGCAGGACCGTGCGGGAGCGGATCCGCGAGATCCTGGAGGCGGAGGATTGCTCCGTGCGGACGGCGTCGGACGGCGCCGAGGGGCTACAGGAGGCTCGACGCGGCCGGCCGGACATCATCCTGGTCGACTTCGTGATGCCGGGCATGAACGGGTACCAGTTCTGCCAGGCGGTGCGCCGGACGGAAGGGCTCGGCGACGTGCCGGTCGTGCTGGTGAGTCTCAAGGCGGACCGGATCGGCGAGCAGTTCATCAGGCTCGGCCTGGCGGACGACGTGCTGTCGAAGCCGTTCCAGCCCGCGGCGCTGAAGGCGGTGGTGGGGCACCTGCTGGAGCGTCCCGGGGCGCGAGCCGCGGACGCCGTGGAGGCGGTGCGCGAATCGGCGCCGCCGCCGGCGGCGGTCGCGACGGATCCCGAGGAGGAGTCGAGGACGCGCGCCGCGAGGGCGGCGGAGCGGGCCAGGGAGATCCTGCTGGAGCATCTGGCGCCCGAGCTCGAAATGACGCTCGGGGTGGGACCGGGCATGCTGGATGCGTTGCACGCCGCGATCCGGCGAGCGATGTCGGATTCCGCGCTGCGGGAGATGCTCCCGGCGCTGGCCGACCTCGATCCCCACGCCGGCCTGCCGTCCTTCTCGGGGACGCTGGACGCGATCCAGATCGGCGAGGTCTTCCAGATGATCTCGCTGCAGAACCTGACGGGGGTGATGGAGGTCGAGCGCCCCGGGTTCGCCGCCCGCATCTTCTTCTCGAAGGGGAAGCTCGACCTCTCACGCCTCGACGGCGAGGACCAGACGTATCGGCTGGGGTGTTATCTGGTCCGCGACGACCTCGTGTCGTCGCTTGAGGTCGAGCGGCTCGCGGCGGCCGAGGACGAGTCCGGCGCGCCGCTCGGCGAGCGCCTGATCCGCCTCGGGCTGATCGGTCGCGATGACCTCAACGATGCGTTGCGGCGCCAGGCGGCCGACATCTTCTACGACGTGCTTCGGTGGACGCGCGGGACGTTCCGGTTCCGCCCCAACGTCCGTGCGGACGAGGCGGCCCAGGCGGCTCTGGCCATTCCGGTGGCCGGCCTCCTGATGGAGGGCTACCGTCGCGTCGACGAGTGGCGGCTGATCGAACGCGAGATCCGCGACTTCGGGGAGGTATTCGATCGTCCCCAGGCCGTCGTGTCCGATCTGGAGACCGGGGCCTTTTCCACGGACGAGAAGCTGATCCTCGATCACGTCGACGGGATTCGCTCCGTCTCCGGGATCGTCGCCGCCACCGGGCTCGACTCCTTCGATGTCTGCCGGGTCCTCTACCGCCTGCTGTCGATGAAGCTGATCCATCGCGCGCGCCGGCGCGGCGATTCCGCTTGACGCGGCCTTGCGGCCGGCTACGGTGCGGTTCCAGGCCGGGGTGGGGCGGCCCGGGAGGCTGCTCGTGACGATATCCAGGCGCATCGCCGAGGCCATGACCCGCGCTTCGTGGATCCGGAAGATGTTCGAGGAAGGGGAGAGGTTGCGCCGGGACGGCAAGGGACCGGTGTACGACTTCTCGCTCGGCAACCCGGATCTCGATCCCCCGGACGCCTTCTACGACGCACTGCGGGACCTGCTGGCGGCGCCGCGACCCGGCATGCACAAGTACATGCCCAACGTGGGCTATCCGTCCACCAGGCAGGCCGTTGCGCGCGCCCTGGCGGCCGAGTTCGACTTGCCCTTCACGATGGAACACATCGTGATGACCGTGGGCGCCGGCGGCGGAATGAACGTGGCCCTCAAGGCGATCCTCGATCCCGGCGACGAAGCGATCGTACTCGTGCCGTACTTCGCGGAGTACCTCTTCTACGTGGAGAATCACGGCGGCGTCGTGGTCAAGGCGCCCAGCGCACCCGGCTTCGACATCGACGTGGAGGCCGTTCGCGCCGCGATCACGCCCCGGACCAGGGCGATCATCATCAACTCGCCGAACAACCCGACCGGCGTCGTGTATTCCCAGGCGGCGCTCGCCGGGCTCGGGGACGCCGTTCGAGCCCGCTGCCGCGAGTTCGGCACGGTCGTCTACGTGCTCTCCGACGAACCGTACCGGAAGATCGTCTACGACATGCATCGCTGCCCGTGCATCTTCGAGCAGTACGACAACTCCCTGATGGTGACCTCGCACTCGAAGGACCTGGGCCTGCCGGGCGAGCGCATCGGCTACGTGGCGATCCATCCGCGCGCGGCCGACGCCGAACGTCTCTTCTCGGCGATGGCGTTCACCAACAGGACGCTCGGGTTCGTCAACGCCCCCGCCCTCATGCAGCGCGCCGTCGAGACGCTGCAGCACGTCACCGTGGATATCGCGTGGTACAGGGCGAAGAGGGATCGGATCCACGACGCCCTCTCGCGCGCGGGCTTCGATGTCGTCAAGCCGCAGGGCGCCTTCTACTTCTTCCCCAGGGCCCCGGGCGGCGACGACGTCGCCTTCTGCCAGTCGCTGGCAAGACGCCGCGTGCTGGTCGTGCCGGGCAGCGGTTTCGGCTGCCCGGGGCACTTCCGGCTCTCCTACTGCGTCGCCGACGAGATCATCGACGGCGGGCTGCCGATCCTGGTGGAGGCCCTCCGCGGCTCCGCCGCTCCTTGACATCGACCGCCCGCGTGCCCCATGCTCCGCCCGGCCTGAAAGGCTGGGGAGAAGCAATGATGGGGAATGTCGTGCGTACGCTGGATGCGGTGAATGAGGTTTCGTTCTTGGCCGCGTCATCGGCGGCTCCGGACGGCTACCGAGCGACCGTCGAGACGCTGGAGCGGATCGCGGCAGGCATGTCGGACGCCGACATCGTGCTGCTCGCCGTGTCGGCCGCCTGCGGCACGGTCGGAGTCGAGCGAGCGCTCCGGGAGAGGGCGGCCGGCTTGCCGCTCGTCGGCGCCTCGGCGATGTCGGTGATCGGCGAGTCGGGCTGGATCGAGCGTGGCGCTTCCGCCCTGGCGATCCGTCGCCCGGCGGGAGGGGTTCGCATCGGATCGATCGACGGGTTGCGCGACATGACGCCCGAGGCGTTCGCGGAGGCTGCCGCGGCGGCGATACCCCTGACGGCGGCGGGGACGCTGGCAGTCGTGTTCGCCGACGCGCTGGTTCCCGACTACGACGCGAAGCTGCGGGCGCTCGGCGCGCGCCGTCCCGATCTCCTTGCGTGCGGCGCGTGCAGCGCGTTCGATACGTCCCTCGGGCCCGGCGACCCCGGCTTCCTGACCAACTGGCAGGTGTTCGGCGGCTCGATCCGGCGTGACAGCCTCGTCTTCGCGGCTTTCGAGAACGCTGCCGGGCCTATGGGCGCCGCGTGCACCTTCGCGCACGGGTTCCAGCAGATCGGCAGGCCCGCCAGGGTGACCCGCGCGGAGGGGAGCACGATCTTCGAGATCGACGGCGGGCCGGCGCGCGACCACTTCCGCAGGTACATCGGCGACAGCGACCTGCGGATCGACGGCTACGCGAACATGGTCTGCTTCTCGGTGTCGCGCAGCGCCGCCGGTATCGCCACCCCGCAGTACTCGCTTCCGCTTGAGTTTCTCCCGGACGGCTCCGTCCGCGTCCTCAACAGCGTCCCCGCCGGTTCCGAGATCGTGCTCTGCACGACCACTCGCCGGGACCTCGTTGACGCTGCGCGCAGCGCGGCGGCGCGCGTCGCGCGCTCCATGGCTCCGGCGCGTCCAGGCGCCCTGCTGATCTTCTCCTGCGCCGGCCGACAGGTGGCGCTCGGACGCCGGTGCGAGCAGGAGGTGGCGGCCATTCGCGAGGAGGTCGGCCGCGACGTGCCGGTGTTCGGGTTCTATTCGGGCGGCGAGTTCGCGCCCGATCCCGACGCGCCGGACGGCGGGATGACGATCTACAACGCCTACAGCGCGACCCTGTGCGCCCTGCGGTGCTCGGCGGCCGGACATTCCGGGGCGGCATGATGGGCGACGACGCCCGGCGGAACGGAGGCGGCGGGGAAGCCGAGACGGTCGAGTCCCTGCGCGAGCGCCTGCGCCGGTGCGAGACGGAGATCGAGCGCGGCGAACGCTACCTCGACCAGAAGGAGCGCGTCCTCGCCGCCAACGCCCGCGAGTTGAAAACGCTCGCCGACGATCTGCGCGACGCCAAGGCGCAACTGGAGATCCGGACCGAGGAGATCGAGCGGACCAACATGCGGCTGCGCGAGATGGATCGCATGCGGCTTGCGTTCGTGGCCGCCGCCGCGCACGAGCTCCGCACGCCGATCACGTCGATCCTCGCCTTCGGGCGCCTCATGCAGCGCCAGCTCGCGGCGCAGCCGCCCTCGAACGGCGCGCGCCGGCCCGGTTCGGGGTCGTTGCGGGCGGAACTCTACGAACAGATCTCGATCGTGGTTCAGGAGTCCGAGCGACTTGCGCGGCTGGTCACCGACATGCTGGACCTGGCGAAGATCGAGAGCAAGAGGATCGAGTGGCGGTTCGCTCCGGTGCCACCGGCCCAGTTCATCATGCTGGCCGTCACCGCGATGGCTTCCGTGTTGGAGGCATGGGACGTCTCCGTCGAGGCCGAGGTGCCGGACGACCTGCCGAGCGTGCGCGGCGATCGCGACCGCCTCATCCAGGTCGTGACGAACCTCTTGAGCAACGCCGGCAAGTTCAGCCGGTCGGGCAGCCGGATCAGGATCGTCGCACGTCTCGCCGCCCTGGCGCCTCACGGCATTTCGGACGGGCGCGACCGCGGTTCGATGCCCTTCGTCCTCGTCTCGGTGCATGATAGCGGTCGCGGGATCGCACCGGCGGACCTCGGCCGCATCTTCGAGAGATTCGCCAGGATCGGGCCCCCCGAGCAGGGGCGCACGGACGGGTCGGGCCTCGGGCTTGCCATCACCAAGGAGATCGTCGAGGCCCACGGCGGCTGGATCTGGGTCGTGTCCGAGGTGGGGAAGGGAAGCGTCTTCTCGTTCTGCCTCCCGGTCGCCGAGCCGGAATCCCCCGCGGAGGACGAAGGCGTCGTCTGATACGGCGCGACCGCCCAAGCCCCAAGGCCGTTCCCTACACGCCCTGCGCGCGTCGCACCGCCACGAGGTCGGGGATCGCAGCCGGCGGATACGCCGGGCCGCCGGAGGGTTCCCGCACGCCGGCGTCGCCGAGCAGCACGAACGGCACGAGCGCCAGGCGGACGGATCGCACCGTCATGTCCACGCGGCCGCCGAGGACGTCGACCCGGGCGTCGACGGCGGCCAGCACCTGCACGGGCGCGATATCGCCCGCCGCCGAGCGCGGCAGCCGCGCGCCGGCAGGCGCCGGAAGGCGCCCGGCCTTCCGGATCCGGAGTTCCGCCTGCCTCCTCGTGAGGTTGCCTCCCGGATCGCCGAAGCGGGATCGCCCGCGGAGATCGAACGCGGTCACCCACACGCGCGGCCCCGCGAACCGTTCGACCCGTTCCGCTCCACCCGAGCCGCCGCGGGCGCCGGGGATCGCCACCGAGGCGTCCACCTCAAACTCCCACAGCGGCAGGAAGACGTGCGGTCCAGGCTCCTCCGGCTCCCACGCGACCAGCGGGTCGGCGCGCAGTCCGTCCGTCTCCACCGAATAAGCCGTCCGGCAGGGCACGCACCCGAACACGCGGTCGACCGCTAGACCGGCGAGGTCCGCGCCGCACGCCGGGCACGCCAGGGCGATCAGCTTCGCCGGATTGCGGCCGGTCGTCTCCATCGGATCAGTCCTCCACGCGCCGCCGGCCGGCCCGGGCAAGGCCTTCGAGCAGGCTCTCCAGGAGGCGTTGCACTCCCGTCGATCGCGGCCGGTTGACGTATTCGGACAGCACGCTTCCCCCGGACAGCACGCGCTCCGCATCGTAGCGCACCACGTCCCATGCGTAGCTCCCGAACAGGCCAAGGAGGACGAGCATCGCGCAGGCGATCGCGAGCCACACGTGCGCCCCTCCCGCCGTCGCCAGGAGCCACCACGTCCCTCGGCCCACGAGGCCGAACAGAAGCGCCGCGACGCCGACGTACGCCACCGCCACCGGGATCCGCCGCCGGTCGTCCTCGGGCGCCCGCGCCGCCGGCAGCCGCCCCTCCACGGCATCGAGCGTGGCGTCGTACAGGCATCCCTGCACGCGGTAGCGCAGTCGCCAGACCGGAACGAGGACCGTCCGCAGCGACGGCGCGACCAGCGTCGTTCCCGAAAGGCCGGCCTCGCCGGCCAGCCTGCGAAGGGCCTCCTCCGGACCGATATCGGCTGCCAGCACGGCGCCGTGCCGCCGTACCTCATCCGGATCGTGGGAGCGCTGCGAGGCACCGCGGGACAGCATGGCGCCCGGCGCCAGGGACTCGATCCCCCATCCGGGCCTGCGAACCGCCGCCACCGCGCACTCGACATCGGCCAGCACCACCTTCGCCCGATCCGGCTCGGGGCGCTCACGCCGGGTCGCCCGGATGGACACCGACCGCGCGCCGCCGACGGACTCGACCGCGGCGTCCATCTCGAAGTCGATCGTCTCCGCCGGCGGTCTCTCGACGACCCCGACGCGGATCGCCCTGGCCACGTGGAACGGCACCCACGCGGGCCGCAAGTCCACAGGCTCGATCCCGCCCCGCAGCGACGCCGGCAGCACGCCGCTCTCCACGAGCAACCGCCGGAACGCCAGCGCCGCCGAGGAACGATCCACCGCCGGCGCGATGTACGAGCGCGGCGACGACGCCAGCGGATCCGCGGTGGCGGACCGGCGACCGCAGTAGTCGCACGGAACGGCGCCCTCCGTCGGATCCGACCGCAACAGCGCCCCGCACGTCGGGCACTGGAAGCGTGCGAGCCGCGCCGTCAACGATGCCTCCCACCGCCGGTCGGACGGGATGTCCCGGGACGCGCGGCAAGCCGGGCGGCGGGCCAGGCGACCGCCGCGGAGAGCGCCGCCGAGAGGACGACTACCGACAGGGGAGTCGGCGCCAGCGCGCCGATCGCGGCGGTCACCAGACCGTACGCCGCGAGCAGGCCGCCGAGCGCGGCGCCGAGCCGAAGCCGTTCGGGGTTCAACGGCGCGGACGCGAGCACCTCGCCGCGGGTGCGATCGAGGTACGCCGGGGTCTCCGCCCCGCCGGCGCGCAGCCGCAGGCGGTAGTACGGCACGTACCGCAACGTCTCGCCGCCGGACGGCGGGACGTCCGGCCACGGCCACGAGGCGTCCGCCTCGGCGAGGACGGCATCGAGCGGCTCCAGGTCGCCGGTCGGGATCGGGATCTCGCCGAGCAGCGGATCCTCCACCTCGACGGCCGCACGCGCGACGCCGCCGACGACCGACGCGCACGGGACCCA
This sequence comes from uncultured delta proteobacterium, assembly GCA_947085355.1. Classification (GTDB taxonomy): domain Bacteria; phylum Myxococcota_A; class Polyangia; order DRWM01; family JAAZOP01; genus CAMTWF01. The sequence goes on along the minus strand of CAMTWF010000288.1, from coordinate 5,716 downwards.
GTAGGGCACCCATGACTCCTCCACGGACAGGACTTCCGGCGCGCTCGCGAGATCCCGGGCCAATGCGTACCGCCGGATCGTCGCGTCGACGTCCCGATCCCCGACGATCGGCCTGAGCCGCGCGACCGGCAGCGTGACCCCGCCGACCACCAGGTTGGCTGCGCCGCAGTGCGAGCAGGCGACGACATGCCGGTCGGCGTCCAGCGCGATCGGGGCGCCGCAGCCGGCGCACGTCCCGCTCGGCGAAGGGACCGTCGGCATGTCAGCCCTCCGGGTCGCGTGCGCCGCAGTCCTTCCCGCGATCGCCGGCGTGAAGGCGTCCGAGGAGCAGCGCGGCGGCGAGAGCGGCCGCCAGTATGAAGGCCATCGTACGCACCGGCAGCAGAGGGATCATGGCAGGAGCGCCCGCGGCGACGGCCAGCGGCGGGACGAGGCGCCAGGCGAGGCGCAGCCCGTCCCGGCGAGCGGACGCCGCCGCCGCATACGGACGGCCCCAGGGTGCGACCAGCAGCGCCGCGACGGAACCGCAGCATGCCAGGGCCGCGCCGAGCAGCGACGTGGCGCCGGGATCCACCGGCAGCCCGAGGAACCCGGCCGCGCCGAACGCCAGCGAAACCGAGGCCACCGGAACGAGCGCCTCGGGAACGGCCTCCCAGAGCGCGCCTAACCGCCGGCGGCCTGCGCCGCGGATCGCGAATCGCGCCGCCGCGAAACCAAGGACCGCGATGGCGGCCACCAGGAAGCCGAGCGCCAGGGAGCGCGCGACGCCGAGCGACACGGACGGCCCGGCCAGGGGCATCCCGCCCACCTCGACCTCCAGCGGCACGCCCGCGGCCGAGGGGAGCGCGGCGCCGCCGCTGCGAATCTCCGACACGGCGCCCAGCACGATGTCCGCCGCCGATGCCGCCGTCTCGGGCGACCCGGCCCACCCGCCGGCCCATTCGGCCGCCGCCGCCCGACCTCCGCCGCCGACGGCGGCCGAGAGCCCGCTCTCCAGCGCCCGCTGGAGCTGCCGCGCCTCGGCGTCCAGCCCCTCCGGATCGGCCGCAGCCGCGGGCACGGCCGCCTCGATCGCCGCGCCGGCCGAGCCGGAGCCGCCGGGACGCGAGGCCGCCAGATGCTCCGCGATCCGATCGATCTCCGCCTCGCCTACGGCGAGCGGCTCGTTCGTGGTCCGGTCGGCGACAAGGACCCAGGCCGTGCCGTCGGCGAAATGCCCGGCCACGATCCTCCGGATTGCGTCGCGATCCGTCGCTGCCGCCGCCGCAACGCGTTCGCACAGCCCCCGCAGGAACGTCGCCGACCGCTGCTCGCGCGGCGCGCCGAGCCGTCCGAGCCGCTGCGCCAGCCGCGCGAGGATCTCCGCCTCCATGCGAAGCCGTGCGCCGACCGGCGCCGTCTCGATGCTCTCGTAGTGCGACAGCGGCGGCACCGCCGCCGCGACCGCGTCCCTCACCCGCTCCGCGTCCCTCGGGCCGCTCGACGGCACGAGTTTCACGTACGCCGCCAGGCCGTCGCCGTCGCGACGGACGAGATGGGCCAGCGTCGGCTGGTCTCCCGCCATGTAGAGGAACCGCCGGACGGCCTGGGCGGTGGGAGGCAGATCCGACGGGCGGCCGTCCACGCGCGCGCCGGCGCGGACCGCGACCAGGGCGGACACCACGTCCGACACGGCCGGATCCGCAAGCGCCGCCGCCTCGACGGCGCGCAACGCATCCAGCGCCTCGGGCGTGGCGGCCGCGCCGCGTATCGAGGCGATCAGCGTGGATGTCCCGCCGAACCGGCGGTTCATGAACTCCTCCGCCGACCGCGGCGCGGAACCGGGCGGGAACGCGGACGCGGGATCGACCGATACGCCGAGCCGCTGGGCGCCGACGTAGGCAACGACGGCCAGCGTGCTTGCGATGACGGCGGCGACCGCCCTGCGACGGGGGGCCTGCCGAGCGGCGGACGCCGGGCGGCCCGGCGCCAGCGCGGGCAGGACCATCGCACACACGACGACGGTCACGAGGCCGCCTACAGCGAGGATCAACCCCGCGGCCGGATCGCCGGCAAGCGCGGCGACGATCGCGGCGGCGGCGGTGAAACCGGCATTGGCCTGCACGACCGTGCCCGAACCGCGCGAGCGGCCGGAGCCCCGGTCCGGCGCCGATAGCACGAACGCCGCAACGAGAAGGCTCGGTATCGCCACGCCCACGAGCGCGATTGCGGAGCCGGGCGGCGGCATCCAGTCGAGGAAGTCGAACGGCACGATGGAGACGGCCGCGGCCAGAACCGCCGTGCCGAGCGCCAGCAGTATGGGGATCGGACGCCGCAGCGCCGCGGCCAGGCCGGCGAGCAGCAGGAGGCCGATCAGCAGAGCGAGCGGCACGGCGGCGCCGGCGGCGGCCACCGAGACTGCGAGCGACGCGGCCGGGGCGCCGAGGGCGAAGACCCGAGCGCCCAGGAGCGTCCTGCGCGCCAGGTCGTCCACGTCGCGCGCCACCTGCGCGGCCGGCCTCCGGCCGTCCAGGCGGACCGGAACCAGCGCCGCCCGGCCGTCGCGCGAGACGAGTTGGCCGGCCACCGTGTCGTACCCGAGCACGCGCTTGCGCAGCGCCGCCAGATCGGCAGCCGAGTCGGGAATCCCGGATGGGACCAGATCCGCGACTTCCGCGCGGTCGGCGCCGCCCGCGATCAACGGCACCTCCGTGAACGCGATGGTCCAGGCCACGCCGGGAACCCTGGCGGCCTCCCTGGCGAACCGCCGAAGCCGCTCCAGCGACCCCCGGGAGAAGAGATCGTCGTCCTCGACCCCGATCAACAGGGTCTGCAGCACGCCGTACGGCTCCGCAACCCGGAGGAAGAGCCGAACCTCCGGGTCGGAGGCCGGCAAGGCCGCCACGGGCGAATCGTCAAGGTCAAGGCGAGCGTGTCCGATCGCCAGGGCCATCAGCGCGTGCCCCGCAAGGAAGGCGATCACGTTGCGGCGGTTGAACCGTCGCGACATGCGGCGTAGCTAGTCCATGCGCCGCCGACGGTCAAACAATGGGGCCCCGTAGGGGAGGCCGCGTGCCGAGGGCGCGAAGCGCCCGAGGCACGCGGCCTCCCGCGGCATCGCGACGCGATGTGCGGGATCGTGGAGGGCGCGCCGCTCGGGCCTGGCGGCCCTCGCGGCGCGGCCTCCCCTACAGGGCCCCATCAGCTAACGTTCGGCGGGCGCCGATCGGTGGTAGATGATCCTCGTGCAGTTCGGGCACTGAAGAAGCCGCTCGGCACGCAGCGCCTCGTTGTAGAGTTGCGGCGGAACCTGGAGGCGACAGCCAAGGCAGTTGCCGTCCACGACCTCGACCATCGCCTGCGGCTTCCGGCGCCGGATGCGGTCGTACAGCGCCAGGGCCTCGCGCGGCACGCGGACCTCGATGGCGGCGCGTCGCCGCACGTGGATCTCCTTGTCGGTGTGCAGACCGTCGATCTGTCGCTGGGCCTCCGCCGCCTTCTTGTTGAATCCCTCCTCCAGCTCCCGGAACTGCTCCTCCTTGGCCTGGATCGACTTCCGGAGAGCCTCGATCGTCTCCATGAGCTGGATGCTCTCCTTCTCGCGGACCTGGATGGCGGACTTGATGAGATCGACCTCGCGTTGCGACGCGTTGACCTCGCGCTCGTTCCGCGAACGGGCCATCTTGCCCTTGCTCTTGGCAAGCAGTTCGTTCTGCATCACGACCTCCTGCTCGAGGTCGCGGAGCCACTTCTCATCCTCGCCGACCTGCTTTTTCTCGCGGTCGATGATCCCGTGGATCCGGTCGATATGTGTCTTGAGGCCGGCCATCTGTGCGGGAATCTGCTCGAGTTGCGTGTCTATCCGGAAGATCTCGATGTCTATCGCTTGCAGCTCGCTCAGATCCTCGATGCTCTTGAGCACTCCGTCGCCTCCTGCCCCGTCCCCTTCCGGCCCGATGGCCGCCCCCGCCCGCTCCGACTCCCGGTGGGCCCACCTGGGATCGAACCAGGAACCGCCCGGTTATGAGCCGGGAGCTCTCACCGCTTGAGCTATGGGCCCCGGCGGCGCGGCGCAGACTCTAGATCGCCGACCGACGGCTTGCAACGTTTTTCTGGCGTCGCTGCCCGCCGGCGCCGGGGATGAAGCACCGCATGCCGCTCCCGCCGTGGCGGACTTGAAGCGGCGGACCCGCGTCACGACATCAGACGATCCCGCGAGGACGACAACGATCGGTCGGCCGCTCGGCGCCGTCAACCCCAATTCATCGAGAGCTTCCGCTGATGGGCCACGCAGTCGCGGAGGTACAGGTTGATGAGGTTCTGGTAGGGAATGCCCGTCTCCTCGGCCAGCCGCTTGAAGTAGGCGATCACGTCCTCGCCAAGGCGGATCGTGATCTGTCTTTTCAGACGCTTCGCATAGGGGTTCCTCCTGCCGACCATTCCAGCGAAATCGTACTCGGTCCTCATGCCGCACCTCCAGGGTAGGCCGTTCTCTCCCCGGCAACCGTTCACCCCTTCTCGGGGGCCGTGGTCGTCGTCGGCCCCGCAGTTGCCGGCCCCGATCTACGGCACGGTCCCCATCCTCACCAGCGCTCGGCGGATCGCCCGCACCACCCAGTCGTCCTTCTCGGCGCGCAGCCGCTCCCGCAGCGCCGCGACGGCTTCGGGTCCCCCGAGCGCCGCGGCGGCGGAGACGGCGGCCTCGCGCACCGAGGCGGAGTCGTCGGACAGGAGCGTCACGAGCGGCCCGGCCGCGGCGCCGTCGCCGGTGCGGCCCAGCAGCGCCGCCACCAACGCGCGGACGCGCTCGCGCGAGTCGCCGGCGTGCGGCTCCAGAACGTGCACCGGCAGGCGCGCCCGCAAGCCGTCGAGCGATTCGAGCGCCTCCGGGCGCAGGTCGCCGTCCCCCAGGGCGCGGATCAGCGGGGCGCGCGCCGCCGCGCCGAAGGCCACGACGGCATCGATCAACCGCCCGCGATCGAACGGAGGCATCCGGGTCGCCGCGGCCAGCACCGGCGCCACCGATTCCGGCGATCCGATGGCGGCAAGAGCACGCGCCGCCGCGCCGGCGACGCCCGGCCGATCCGGGTCCAGGGCGCGTTCCAACGGGAGCCTCCCCTCGGCGGCGCCGAGGGACCCGAGCGCATCGGCCGCGGCGATCGCGGCTCCCTCGTCGGGGTCGCGTAGCAGGGCCGCCAAGTCCGCGGCCCTGCGCGGATCGCCGGACGCCCCGAGGTAGGCCGCGGCACGGGCGCGGACGCGCGCGTCGTCGTCCTCCAGCATGGCAGCGACCAGCGTCGGATGTTCGCGATCGCCCATGCGCCTGAGCGCCTCGACGGCGCCCGCGCGGACCGCCGCGCTCTCCGAGGACAGCCCCTCCAAGAGGACCGGGACCGCGTTGCGCCCGAAAGCAGCGACGGCCGCCAGCACCGGCGCCTCGTCGGCGCTTCCTCCTTCCGCCTCGAACGACCGCACCAGGGAGGGAAGGGCGGCCGGATCGCCGATCCGCCCGAGAGCCGCGGCCACGCGCTGCCTCAATCCCGCGTCCGTCGTCTCCAGCCTCGCGCGGAGCGCCGGCACGGCGGAGCGGTCGCCGATCCGCCCGAGAGCCTCGGCCGCGGCCCACGCGACCGACGGATCGTCGCCGGCGAGGGCGGCGGCCAGCACCGGGACGGCCGCCCGCCCAAGCGACACCAGCGCACCCTGCGCCGCGCGCGACACCGGCGGCGGCTCGGCG
>CAMTWF010000287.1:0-6709 GCA_947085355.1 uncultured delta proteobacterium | reverse complement strand
TCTTCGAGATGCCGGAAGGCTGCGCCGCTGCCACCAGCTTTTGATCTACTACTTCCGAGAATCGTCGCGCGGCGCGACGAATTCCCGGTCTGTCCGGACTCTCAACTCTCGACCCTTGACTCTCGACGCGCGGCGGCGCCGCTGCGCCACCCGGACAACTCCCTTTGGTTGCGGCGCCGCCGCGCTAAGAAGCTACTTACGACCGTCCTTTCCCCTCTGCGCCTCCTACGTGAGATTCCCGCGCTTGCCGGTCCTGTCGGGTACGGGTTAGGTAGTGCCGGCATGCTCGGCGTCGGGTACATCTCCGCGGTGGCGGGGACGGCTCTGGCTGCGGCCTCGCCGGCGCCGGTCGGCGCCGGCGCCGGCGAGGAGGGCGGCTTCGGCGAGGCCGTCCTCGTCCTCGATGTTCGCGCCGCGATCGCCGCAGAGGCGCTGGCCGAGGCGCTGGCCTCCAGGGTCGGCCGTCCCGTGATGGTGGAACCCGATGCGGCCGTGCCGGCGGATGCCGCGTGGGTGCTGGAAGTCGCGGACGGCCCGGACGGCCAAGCCGTCATTCTGCTTCGCTCGCCCGACGGTCGGGCGTGGCGCCGGGAGGTGGAGCTTGGCGGGGGCGCGCTCCCCGGCGACACGGTGCGGGCGATCGCGTTGGCGGGCGAGTATCTCCTGTCGCTGGCGGCGGCGCCGTTTCCCGTCCCGGTCGCGCCGTCGCCGCCCACGCCTCCGGAGACGGCCGCGCCGGTGCTGTTCCCGCGAGTCGGATCGTCCGCGCCGTCGGCGGCGCCGGCGGCCGGCGAGTCGCCGGGCGGGGCGGTCAGGCACGATCGCGGATCGCTCCGCTTGGCGGTCGAGGTCGGCATCGGAGGCGCCGGCGATCTGCCGGGGGATACGCAGGGACTCAGCCGTGCGCTGGTCGTGACGGCACGCCCCGTGCTCGAGTGGTCGTGGGGGCTTGCGGTCCACGTGGAGGCCGGGTGGCGGTACACGTCCGTCTCGCGGCCGATCGATGCGGCGTTGCACGTGGCGCCGTTGCGGGTCGGGGTGGGGGCCGTGATCCCGGCCGGCGAGTGGCGGTGGCGCCTGGCCTTCCAGGCGGTCGCCGAACGGTGGTGGACGGAGGGGGAGGGGCAGCCGCGGTCCGGCTGGCGGTCGGGGGGTGGGCTGCTGTTTTCCGGTGCGGTCGCGTTGCTCCCCTGGTTGTCGGTCGGAGGGGATGTCGGCGTCGATCTGCTGCCGCACGGGATCGAACTGTTCCACTACGAGGAGCCGGTCTTCTCGATGGGGCAATGGCGGTGGCGCGCCGGGCTGTGGGTGGCCCTGGGTCACGCCCTTGGGATGTGAGTATGGTTCCCCGCAAGATAGTGAGCGGCCGGATGGCGTCGGGTAAGGGAAACACGATCCGCGGGGAATCGGAAGGCGGGGGAACCGGGAGCGCGAGTTTGGCGCGGGAGGCCGGAGACGGTCATGTTGCGGGCGATGCGGACGAACCCGGTGCAAACGAGCCTCGCGGCTCTGCCGCGAGGTTCCGCGGGGGTCCGGGGGGCGGTGAGGCGCCCGGCATGGACGGGGGCGCACTGCTGGAGCCGCATGTCTCTTCGGTGGCCCGGTTCGTCCGGTTTCTGGTCGGCGACGCCGTCCTCACCCAGGACATCGTCCAGGAAACGATGGTGCGGGCGCTCGGATCGCTGGGGCGCTACGATCCCGCCCGTCCCGTCGCGCCCTGGCTGCGCGGCATCGCGGCCAAGGTCGTGTACAAGCACAGGCGGCGCATCCGGAGGACCCGGCGGGCGGAGGAGGAACTGCTTCACACCGCTGCGCAGCCGGCGGACGGGGCCACGCCGGAGGACGAGGCGCTGATGCGCGAGCGGGTTCGGCAGCTTTACGCGGCGCTCGACACGCTGCCTCCGCGGTGGCGAGAGGCGCTGATGCTTCACGTCGGCCGGCAGCTCCCGGCGGAGGAGGTGGCCCGGCTGACGGGGACGACGGTGGGGACGGTGTACACGCGCGTGTTCCGGGCGCGCGAGCGCGTGCGAGGGCTTCTCGTGCGTGCCGGCGTGCGGGGCGCGAAGGAGGAGGCGGCGCCGTGAACGTCGCGGACCGGCGACCGGACGATGCCGGGGCGGCCGACGAGATCGACGCCCTGTTCGGCGAGGCCCGGCTGTTGGCGGATCGCGACGCCGACCGGGTGCGCGTGGACTGGCGCGCGGCCGCCTCCCGCGCGCGGCGTCGCAGGATCGCCGCGCGGGCGGCCTACGGCGGCGCCATGCTGGTTCTCGCGGGCGCGGCGGCCGCGGGGTGGTGGGCGGCATCGACGGCAGCCTTCGGCGAGCGGCCGGCCGAGCGCCGTGCCGGAGTCGGCGCGGTGCCGGAGTACCGCCTGCTGCGCCCGGCGGAGTGCGTCGATGTGATCGCCGAGCGCGCCGCCTCGTTGACGTCGGTGTCCGGTTCCGTCGCGCGGCTCGTCTCCGGAACGGTGTGGGTGCGCGTCCTCCCGGAGTGCCTGCCGGAACCGTTCGCCGTCGTGACGCCGGATGCGCGCGTCAGCGTGATCGGGACGCGCTTCGCCGTTTCCGTCGCACCCTGGCGCGGGACGTTCGTGGCCGTCACCGAGGGGCGGGTTCGGGTGCAGGGCCATGACACCGACCTGGAAGTGCCGGCCGGCACGGTGTGGCGATCGGGATCGCGCGTTCCGACCCGGATGACCGGCGGGCGGAGCCCCTCGTTCGACGTCTTCCTGCCGCCCGTCCGGGACGAACGAGGCTCGTGTCCGGGCGCCTCGACGCATGGTGGTCCGGAGCCGGCAGCGGCGGATCCGGGCGAACCGGCCCTCGCTGCCGGCGACCCGGCGCCGGCGCCTGCCGCCGCCGGGATCCACGCGCCTGCTTCGCGCCCGCCGGCCGCGACCGAACCGGGTTCCGTCGAGCCGGCGCCGCACGTTCCGGCCGCGGATGCCGACGCGCCGGCCGCGGATGCCGACGCGCCGGTCGCGGAGGCCGAGCGGATGTACCGGGAGGCCGAGGCGGCGCTCGTCGACGGGCGGCTGGAGGATGCCGCTCGGATCCTGGAGCGCGTCAGCCTGGTCGCCCGCGGATCCGCGCTCGGCGGCGCCGCCCTGATGGACCTCGCCGCGCGCCGGCTGCGCCTCGGCTCGCCGGAGCGTGCCGCGGCGGCCTACGCACGCTACCTGGACGAGCAGCCTTCCGGGCCCCTTCGCGGCGAGGCGCGGATCTCTCTCTGCCGCATCGAGGCCGGCGCCGGCCGTGATGCCGAGGCGCGCCGGTGCTATGCGGCGTACCTCGCGGAATACCCGGACGGAGCCTATGCCGGCGAGGCACGCCGATGGGCCGGAGCGGCAGGACGGCGATGACCGATCTACGACCTTCCAACCTCGCCGCCGCTGTCGTGGTGACCGCCGCGGCGATGTCGTTTCTCGCCGCGTGCTGGGTCGAGCGCATCCAGATCGAACAGGACGCCGGGCCGGACGTCGAGCTCGAGGCGCAGGACGACGGTGAGACGCCCGGGACCGACGACGCCGGCGCGGACCTGCCGCAGGACGCGGACGATGCGACGGTGGGCGACGACCGGGGCGCCGACGACGCCGGCGTCGAGGGCGAGGAGGCGGTCTGCGGCAACGGCGTGCGCGAGGCGGGGGAGGAATGCGACGGCGATTCGCCGCTGCCGTGCACCACGACGTGCGGCAGCGCGGGCGGCAGGGCGTGCACCGGCGCATGCCGCTGGGCGTCCGACTGCACCCCGCCGCGCGACATGTGCGACGGCACGGACGAGGACTGCGACACCATTCCCGACGACGACTCCGATTGCGCCGCCGGGCGCCGGCGCGCCTGCAGCGACGACGGCTGCCCGGGCGTGGAGACATGCGACCTCGTGACGTGCTCGTGGGGGCCCTGCGACCTCGGAGCGCCCCCCGCTTCCGACACGTGCGCGGGAGTTCCGACCGATGTTTCGGGCGGCGGCGTCTTCACCGGGTCGGCCTGCGCCGCCGCGGACGACCACCGGGCGTCTTGCGATTCGCGCCCCGCGGCGGGCCCGGATCTGTTCCATCGCCTCACGCTCGCCGCACCGGCCGTCCTGGCGGCGGACACGGCGGGAACGGCCTTCGACGCGATGCTCTTCCTCTACCGAGGCGCGTCGTGCGCCGCCGCGACGCTCGTCGCCTGCGACGACGATTCGGCGGGCGGCGGCCAGGCCAGGATCGAGCGGGCGCTGACGCCGGGCCAGTACTGGCTGATCCTCGACTCCCGCTCGCCGGCGGACCGCGGCGGATTCCGGCTCAACGTCTCCCTCGCGCCGATCGGTCCCCCCTCCAACGACACCTGCGCGGGCGCGGTCGACATCTCGGCCGGCGGCAGCTTCGCCGGCCGGACGGCCGGGGCCGTGGACGACGTCGCCCCGCCCGGCGGGTGCGCGCCGGCCGGCGGACCCGACGTCTGGTACGCCTTCGCGCTCGCCCAGCGCGGCACCGTGTACCTCGACACGGTCGACGGCGACACGTGGGACACCGTTCTCCACCTGCGCCGCGGCGTCTGCTCGGGCTCGGGGACGATCGATTGCGCCAACGACCAGTGCCCGGGACACTCCGGCGGCCGCCGGTCGCAGATCGTCCAGACGTTGGACCCGGGGAGCTACTACGTCGTGGTGGACGGCGCGGGACCTGCCGAGGCGGGCGATTTCACCCTGCTGTTCGAGCACGCTCCGTGCGTGACCGTCGGCGGATTCGCGACCGACGGATACCTGGACGGCTCGACGGTCGGGATGCCCCGCGTGACGTCCGGCAGTTGCGGCGGAGACCTCGCCCCGGAAGCGATGTACTACATCGCGCTCTGCGCCCCACGGACGGTGACCGCAACCACGTGCGATTCCTGGACCGCGTTCGGCACGACGCTGTACTTCCTGGCCGGAGGTTGCGACCCGGACGACGAGTTGGCGTGCAGCACCGGCGACCTCTCCTGCCCGTGGGGCACGAACCGCGCCACCGTCACGGCCGACCTCCCCAAGGGCCTGAGCTTCCTGGTCGTCGACGGCGCCGGCATGAGTCAGGGCCGTCACCGCGTGTCGCTCTCGGGAATGTAGGTCTTCGCCCGAACGCCGGATAAGGAATCGCCCGCTCCGGGGAATCATGCGCAGTGGTCGGTGCTCGTGCGGGGCGGGGGCAGTCTCCGCCTCGGACCGACCAGGGAGGACGGCATGTTCGGAAAACACAGGGTTGTCTCGGTGCGTGTATCGGCATTGCTGGGCTGGAGTCTCGTGTTGCACGTGGCCGGCTGCGGGGCTGCGGGCGACCCGTACGACGACCCGGATGCCGAAGCCGGCCTCGACGGGGATGACGCCGGGGAGGGTTGGGACGGCGATGCGCGGCCCGACCGCGAGGACGGCGAGGTGGCTTGCGAATGCCGGGAGGATTCCGACTGCGACGACGGCGAGTTCTGCAACGGGACGGAGACGTGCGACGGATGCCTGTGCCTGGCCGGTGCGCCGGCGCCCGCGGGCACGGCCTGCGACGACGGGGATCCCTGCACGGCCGAGGAGGCATGCGCCGCGGGGCGGTGCGCCGGCGGCCGGCCGTCGTGCCCGTGCACGAGCGATCTCGATTGCATCGACTACGACGACGGCGATCTGTGCAACGGGACGCAGGTGTGCCTGGAGCTGTTCTGCACCGTGGATCGCGCCACGGTGGTCGTCTGCGATTCCACGCCCAACACCGACTGCCTGGTCAACACGTGCGTCCCGGCGACGGGCGCCTGCGAGCTGCAGCCGATCCCCGACGGCCTCGGGTGCGACGACGGGAACGCATGCACGACGGGCGAGCGATGCGCGGCCGGCGAGTGCACCGGCGGGCTGTCCACCTGCACGTGCAGGGTCGACGCCGATTGCCGGCCCCACGAGGACGGCGACTTGTGCAACGGGACGCTGGTCTGCCGGTCCGGCTCCTGCGTCGCGGACCCCGCGACCGTCGTGACCTGTCCCCCCTCGGCCGAGCCCTGCCGCGCCAACGTGTGCGCACCGACCACCGGGACCTGCGCGCCGGCGCCCGTCGACGACGGCACTACCTGCGACGACGGCAACCCCTGCACGACCGGCGATTCCTGCCGGGCCGGGGCGTGCGCGGGGGCGCCGCGAAGGTGCGACGACGCCAACGTCTGCACGACCGACTCCTGCGACCCGTCGACCGGCTGCGTCTTCACGCCCAACACGGCCGCCTGCGACGACGGCAACGCCTGCACCTCCGGCGACGTCTGCTCCGGCGGCAGGTGCGCCGGAACCCCGCGGACGTGCAGCGACGGCAACGTCTGCACCGACGACTCCTGCGACCCCGCCACCGGCAACTGCGTCTTCACCTACAACGCGGCGGCGTGCGACGACCGCAGCGCCTGCACGATCGGCGACGCCTGCGTCACGGGCGCCTGCGTCGGAACCCCGGTCACATGCAACGACGGCAACGTCTGCACGACCGACTCCTGCGACCTGTCGACCGGCTGCGTCTTCACGCCCAACACGGCCGCCTGCGACGACGGCAGCGCCTGCACGACCGGCGACGTCTGCTCCGGCGGCAGGTGCGCCGGAACCCCGCGGACGTGCAGCGACGGCAACGCCTGCACCAGCGACTCCTGCGACCCCGCGACCGGCCTGTGCGTGTTCACGCCGATCGTCTGCAACGACGGCAACGTCTGCACGACCGACTCCTGCAACCCGT
>CAMTWF010000286.1:0-3831 GCA_947085355.1 uncultured delta proteobacterium | reverse complement strand
TCGATCCATGCCGACACCGGCGCGGCGACGTAGATGGACGAGTAGGTGCCGATCAGCACGCCGACGATCATCGCCGTGGCGAAGTCCTGGATCGTCCCGCGGCCGACGATCGCTATCGCGGTCACCGCCAGGATCGTCGTGAACGACGTCATGATCGTGCGCGACAGCACCTTGTTGATCGACACGTTGATCACCTTGATCAGGTCGCGCTCCTGCGTGCCGGCCAGCGTCTCGCGGATGCGGTCGTACACCACGATCGTGTCGTTGATGGAGTAGCCGATGATCGTCAGCACCGCCGCGATCGTCGTGAGGTTCACCTCCATGCGGGCGAACGTGAAGAACCCCAGCGTGACCAGCGCGTCGTGGAAGAGGCAGAGCACGGCGCCCGGGGCGAACCGGAGGTCGAACCGCAGCGAGATGTAGATGAGGATGAGCGCCAGGGCGATCAGGATGCTCTTGATGCCGTCGCTGCGGAGTTTCTCGCCCACCCTCGGGCCGACCCACTCCATCGACAGGACGTCCTCGACCGAGCCCTTCCCGAGCCGCTCCTCGATGCTCTCCACGACGTCCGGGCCGAACCCGCGCAGTCGCACCTCGTAGCCGTACACCTGCTCCCGCTCGTCGATCGACGCGGGGCAGATCGACGACGCGCAACGCACCAGGAGGTTCATGTCCTTGTAGCGCGTGCGGTCGAGCGTCCGGCGAAGGGCGGCGCGATCGATCGCCTCGGCGGATTCGATCTCGATCCTCGTCGGCGAGAAAACGACGCGAACGGACCTGATGCCGCCCGCCGGCGCCGGCACGGCCGCATCGATGACCCCACGGAGCAGCTCGCCGGCAGGCGCGACGTCGTGCTCGGTCAGGTTCACGACGGGGGACAGCTCGACCTCGTACCGGAACGATCCGTCGTCGGCCCGCGTCTCGGCGACGAACTCGTCCTCCGGCGACAACGCTCCGATCATGTCGCCCATCAGGCGCCCCTCGAACTCGATCCGGGCCAGCGCGTCCCGCAACTCCGACGCCTCGAACGGCCTGCTGACCAGCAGATCGATCTTGGCGCCGGATTCGTCGACCAGTGTCTCGTACACCCGCACGGGCGGCGCGGCGGGAGCGGGAGCGGGAGCGGGAGCGGGAGGAGAAGCAGCCCCGGCTTCCTCGGCGCCCTCGGCGCCCTCGGCGTCCTCGGCCGGCGGCACGGGCATCTCGGGCGTATCGCCGGCGTCGGCGGGCTCCGGGACCGCCGGCGCCGGCGCGCCGGTCCCCTCGACGGCGTGGCGGACGGCCTCCGCCAGCGCGGCCCGCGCCGAGTCGGAGGGCGCGTCGACCTTGACGCGGATGATGAAGGTGCCGTCGGCGGCGGCGATCACATCGGGCGTCTCGTATCCCTGGGCGACCAGCGCGCTCTTGACGTCGGGGGCCGCGATGCCCTCCTTGAGGCGGACCTGCAGCGAGGCGCCGCCGGAGAAGTCGACGCCGTAGCGGGGGCCGGGCCAGACCAGGATCCCGAAGACACTGACGGCGACGAGCGCAAGCGACGCCATCACGGCGGCGCGGCGTCGCCCCATGAAGTCGATGTTGATGTCGGAGCGGATCCACTGCATGGGTCACACGCTCAGCGATATGGGGCGCCTCTTCTGGACGATGTAGTCGAAGAAGAGCCGGGTGACGAAGACGCCGGTGAAGACGCTCGTGATGATGCCGATCATCAGCGTCACGGCGAAGCCCTTGATGGGGCCGGTGCCGAACTGGAACAGCACGACGCCGGCGAAGAACGTGGTGATCTGCGAGTCGAAGATCGTCTTCATCGCGCGGGAGTAGCCGTTCTCGACCGCCGCCCGCGGCGACTTGCCGCCGAGCAGCTCCTCTCGGATCCTCTCGTAGACGATCACGTTGGCGTCCACCGCCATTCCCATCGTGAGCACGAATCCGGCGATGGCGGGGAGCGTGAGCGTCGCGCCGAAGGCGGCCAGCGCCGCCAGCATGAGCAGCATGTTGATCGCGAGGGCCGCGTCGGCGATGAGTCCCGCCTTGCGGTAGTACATCGGCATGAAGACGAGCAGCGCCACGAGGCCGATCAGCGCCGCCCAGCCGCCCTGGCGGATCGACTCGCGGCCCAGGCTGGGCCCGATCCTGCTTTCCGCGGCGGGCGGCTGTTTGAGCGGCGCGGGGAGGGCGCCGGCCCGCAGGACGACGACCAGATCCTCGGCCTCGCGATCGATCTGCTCGGGGCCGCCCTGGCCGAGCGTTATGCGGGCGCTGCCGCCCTTGATCGGCTCGATGATCCGCGGGGCGGACCGGACGATGCCGTCGAGCACGATCGCCATGTCGTTGCCGACGTTCTTCTCGGTCGCGTCGCCGAACTGGGTCGCGCCGAGCGAGTCGAAGTCGAGCATGACGTACACGGGCGCGTCGATCGACTCGGGCTCGTACCGCTTGCCCGCGTTGACCACCCGGTCGCCCGTGAGCATCACCTCCGGCTCCAGGAGGTACGTGCGCCACAGCGTCGGCTGCGTGGGGCCCCCCGGCATCGCCGGTCTCGCCTTGAGCGACGGTCCCTCGACGGTCCCCACGTACACGCGGCTCCACAGCGCGGCCTTGACGGGATCGGCCCGGACGTCCGGCCGCGACAGGTGCGCCTCGATCATCTCTCCCAGGATCTCCCGGCCGCTGCGCGCTTCCGAGTCGCTCGCCTCGAGGTACTGCACGTTGCGGCTCGAGTAGAAGCTGACCTTGCCCTGGAACCGCGGGTCGGTGCGGGCGAATTCGAGCACTTGCGGATCGAGGTACGGCTCCTGCGAGACGATCCTGAACTCCAGCGATGCCGTCTTGCTGATGATCTCCTTGACGCGGTTGACGTCCTCCATCGACCTCTGCGGCACCTCGACCACGATGTCGACGCCCTGCTGGGTGATGTTCGGCTCCGTCAGCCCGTGCTGGTCGACCCGCTCGCGGATGACCCGCAGCACCCCGTCCGTCGCCACGCGCCGCTCGTCCTCGAGGACCTCCCCCCTCAGGGCGAACACGCACCGGCGATTCTCCTCGTCGCATCCCTCGAAGACCACCACGCGCTCGTATTCCGTCGCCAGATCCCCCGCCCTCGCGAACGACTCCTCGAAGGTCAGCGCGAAGTTGCGGTTGCCGAGCCGCTCGGACCGGACCGACCCCTCCGTCGCGCCCCCCTCCTCGACGGCCCACCGCTTCATCCCGGCCGCGATCCCCTCGGCCCGCCGGGAGTACGCCTTGCCGACGTCGATCTCGTAGACGAGCCGCACGCCGCCCTGGAGATCGAGCCCCAGATTGATGTGGTTGCGCACGTTCACGAAGACCGGCTGGTACTCCTCGGGCAGCGACCCCGAAGCGTACCAGGCGGCGGCCCCGAGCAGCAGGGCCGTCAGGCCGACCTTCCAGTACCAGAGCTTCGACACGCCCGGTCCCCTACTTCGCCCCGGGGTCCACCATCGCGTCGCCCTTGCCCGCGATGTGGGACCGGAGCACCTTGATGCGGACCTTCTCGGAAACCTCCAGGACCACCCACTTGTCGTCGATCCCCGTGACCGTCCCCAGGATCCCGCCGTTGGTGATCACCTTGTCGCCCCGCTGGATCCGCTTGAGCAGCTCCTGGTGCTCGCGCGCCTTCTTCTGCTGGGGTCGGATCAACAGGAAGTAGAAGATGGCGAACATCACCGCGAGCATCAGGATCTGCGGGCCGCACTGCGTGAGGAAGTCACCCTGCGGTTTCCGATCCGGCGCCGGCGCCTGTTCCGTCGCGCCCGGCTGGACCGTGCCGGGCGGCGCCGCGCTCGGCGCACCCACCGCGGGCGCCGCCGGCTG
>CAMTWF010000285.1:0-6570 GCA_947085355.1 uncultured delta proteobacterium | reverse complement strand
CTGCGAGCACGGACTGTGGAGCTACGACGGAGGGGACAGGGGCTGCCTGCTCAAGGGCCCGCCTCGCGTGACATGCGCGGGCATGGCGGACAGAAGGTGGCTCGAACGAAACGACGGAACGCCGTGGTACAGCCTGGACGACATGGCCCGCGACTTCGGTTGCATCGCGCAACTCGGTCCGGACGGCTGCGGGATCGAGCAGCAGATCGAGTCGGTGCGGATGGCCCTGGCCGAGCGATCGGCGCCGGGCGAGTGCAACGAGGGGTTCCTGCGGCCCGACTCGATCCTGGGCATTGTGCTGATCAGCGACGAGGAGGAGTGCTCCGTCGCCGACCCCACGATCTTCGTGCAGAACGCGCCGGGGCTCAACCCGGCCCTGAACCTGCGCTGTTTCTACGACCAGCACCTGCTGATCCCCGTGAACCGGCTCGTTGACGGGCTGAACGCTGTCCGGGGACCCGATGCTCCCCCCACCGTGGTCGCCATGATCGTCGGCGTGCCGATAGACCCGGTCTGCGAGACGCGGGGCGACACGATCGCCGGCTGCCTGCTTCGCGAGGACATGCGATACCGGCCTGGCCGGGCTCCTGGAACGGTGGTGCCGGCGTGCACGCGCACGATGCCGGAGGGCTCGATCAGCGAGGCGGGGCCCGGGCGTCGCTTTGTGGAAGCGGCGCAACTGCTGGGCGATCGTGCCCTGGTCAGATCGATCTGCAACGCCGACTGGCGGCCGGCGATGGAGGCCGTGCTCGAACTGATCCAAGACGAGGTGCGGGTCTGCTTTCCACACCGGCTCCAGCTCGACCCGGACACCTGCATGACCGACTGCGAAGTCGTCGAGGTGCTGCGGCATGCCGGCGAGTGCCCAGCCGGCCACGAACCCGATCCCGACCGTCCGTTCGAGGACGGGGGCAGCGAGCTGTGGCGTCGCTGCATCATCCCCCAGGCAACCCGGCAGCTCGTCGCTCCCGACGTCTGCGGCGCTCCCCAGACTTCGGGCTGGTACTACGTGCCGGCCGAGCAGAGCGGGATAGAGGGGTGCAATCAGGTGCTCGTCACCGACGACATTGAACTCGAAGAGGGGTCGATCCTGAGGGTCGAGTGCCCCGCGCGGCTCTGACGCGGCGCTACCGCACCTGCATCCGCCCGTGAGTCAGCACCGGCGCCTCGCGGGCGGGGACCGTGACGCGCACCAGCGCGTCGGGCCCGTCGCGCCAGGCCTCGATGCGCAAGTCGTCCCCCGGATACGTCACCTTGGCGAAGCGCGCGTGGAACGACCGGAACCGCGCGGGCCGCCCCGCGCAATACCAGTCGATCGCAGTACGCGCGGCGAAGCCGTACACGCACAGCCCGTGCAGGATCGGACGCTCGAAGCCGACCAGCGCCGCAATCTCCGGGCTGACGTGGATCGGGTTCACGTCCCCGCTCAACCGATAGAGGATCGCCTGCGTGGGCGAGGTGGCCGACGTGACACCGCGATCCGGCGCGGCGCCCTCGGGAGGCAGGTTCGGCGGCGGCTCCGGGCCCCGCGGCCCGCCGAAGCCGCCCATGCCCCTGAAGTAGAGCTGCCAGGACGTGCGGGCGATCGGCTGCCCGCCCGGCGCGCGGCTTTCCGTGCCGATCACCGCCAGCGCGCCCTTCTCCTTGTCGTAGATCCCCTCCACGACCGCGGTCGTCTCGATCGTGCCCTCCGGGGGGAGAGGCCCGTCCAGCTCGACCGTCTGCGCGCCGTGCACGAGCATCGCGATGTTGCCGCCGATCATGCCGAGCGCCTCGACCATCGGCTCGAACGCGGGCACGACGGCGAACGTGGGGAGGACCTTCGGCCCCTCCAGCTCGGAGACGTACCGCAGATCGTCCTGCGTGGCGCCGACGCCGAGCGCGTATAGGACGCAGTCGCGCCAACCGTACGAGAACCGGCGGGGCGCGGTGCGCTTCCCGACGGCGTCGAGGGACAGGGGCATCGCGTGCATCCCCGCGGCGCGAGCGTCGCCGTCACCGGCCGCCGTTCATCAGGCGGTACAGAGGAGCGAGGCGCTCGAAGGCGGTCAGGATCTCGATCAGCGCAAGCGCCCTGGCGCGGCTGGCCGGCCAGCCGAAGCCGACGTCCAGTTCGCCGGAGCAGCTCCGCAACGGCTCCACGAGCGAAGCCCAGAACGACTCGTTCGGGACCACCTCGGGCGGCAGGCCGCCGTTCGCCCACGCGCCGGCCCCCGCCGCGCCGGCGTGGGACCGCAGCCCGGAGAGCGACCCGTACCGCCTCGCCAGGCTCGCGATGTCGCGCTCGATGGCCGCGGCGAGCAACGTTCGCCCGGCCGCGGCGCCGACCGGCAACGCGACCCGAGCGTGCACGCCGGCCCGGCTGACGCCGAAGATGAAGTGGGGCACGGTGGAGTAGTCCTTGTCGGGGGCGCCGAACGCGACGATCGCCTCCTGGATCGGCTTGTCCTTGCGTCCGCGAACCGTCACCAGCACCTGGAAGTTGCGGCCGGTCATGGCGGAAAGCGCCGGCGCCAGCTCCGCCGACACCCGCTGCAGGTGGGGCAGGATGTTCGCCTTGACGGCTTGCCGGGTCTCGCGGGCGTTGCGGCCGGCGAAACAGGCGAAATGGTCCCGTACGAACTGGATCGTCGCCATGACTACATCAACGTGAGATCGTCGACCGACTCGCTCGGCCGTCCGAGCAGCGATCGCGTCTCCTCCTCGCGCTCCTCGGCCAGACGGTACAGCTCCGCCAGCAGCCCTGGATGCGCCTCCACGACCGGCATGAATCGCTCGCGGGGGAGTCGCAGCAGCGCCGTGTCGCACAGCGCGCGCACGCCGGCCCCGGCGGGACGCCGCAACAACAGGGACATCTCGCCGAAGACGTCCGCGGGTCCGAGCTGCGCCAGGCGGATGCCGTCCCCGCCGGAACCGTCCTCCCGCACCACTTCGGCGCCGCCCACCACGATCACGAACAGACCGGGCGACTCCTCGCCCTGACGGACCAGAACCGTGCCCGCGGGCGCCACGACCCGGTCGAACGACGCCAGCACCTCCGCCCGCGTCCCCCCGTCGATGCGCCGCAGCAACGGCGACGCCTCCACCAGGTTCGCCAGCATCCTCTCCCGGCAGAAGCCGATGATCTCCTCCGCCAGACCCGGCTCCAGATCCGCCAGTTCCTCGACCACCGCCCTCGGCAGCTTCAACGCCAGCAGGCCGTCCTCGGTGCGCACCGACGCGACCCTCGGCGCCCGCGTCACCAGGGCGATTTCGCCGACCACGCCGCCGGGCAGCACCCGCCGCAGGATCGTCTCCTCACCGGACCGGGACCGTCGCACCACGTCGCCGCGGCCGTAGAGCACGACGAACACGGCGTCCCCCTCCGCCCCCTGCTCCAGCAACGCACCGCCCGGGGGCACGCACACCGCGTCCATCCTCTCCAGAACCGCCCGCAAGTTCGGCTCGCAGAGCGCCCCCAGGAGCGGGAAGCTCGGCAGCGGCGCCGGCTCGAACGCCATCGATCGGTCCAGCGCGTGCTGGTCGCGGGCCTTCCGGACCCCGGCGACCGCCCGCTCCGACGCGGCCGCCTCGTCCGCGCAGGCCGTGGTCTCCACCGGATCCGCAGGCAGCGGCGGCGCCAGCCGCAGCTCGCGGCGCACACGGGACGACCCGCGGTGATACAGCGACGCGGCGCGGGCGAGAATCCCCGAGGCATCCTCCCCGGCCTGGCGCAGCGATGCGTGACACGTCAGGGCCAACGGCAGGTTGCCCGTCTCCAACGCGGCCTCGGAGCACTCGCGCAAACCCGCCGCACCCTCGGCGGTGCGCCCGAGGCCCAGCAGCGCCGAAGCCGCCATCTGCCATGCGACCAGGTCGCCGGGGTTGGCCGCCAACAAGGATCCCGCCGCGCAGCCGGCCCGCACCCAGTCCTCCTTGTGCAGCCACCTGCGAATGTCGTCGTGGGGCGAGCGGAACATGCGCGGCATTCTCGCCTGAACCGCCCGGAAGATCAACGGCCTTCGCCGCCGCCGCCCGTGGACGCGCTCTCGCGGCGGCTCCATCCCGTCGCGAGCGCCGCCAGGTACGCCGCGGCGCCGGTCGCCATCGCGACGCGGAAGCCGAGATTCATCGCCAGGACCATCGCCAGCACCGACCCCAGCACCGACGCGGCGCCGTTGAGGCCCCATCCCCAGGGCACGATCTCCGGGTGCCGCGACGACACGAGCCTCACGCCGGTCGGCAGCATCGTTCCCATTGCAAGGCCGGGCGCCGCGATCAGGGCCACCGACAAGCCGATGCGGCCCCACAACGCCCACCCGAAGGCCGCATCCAGAACGGCCGGGAGCACGAGCACGTAGAGCACCATCAGGCCCGCCGTCCCGAGGGACCCGCAGGCGAGCAGCGCACGCAGCCGGCCGTCGCCAACGCGACCCGAGAGCGCCGCCCCCACGCCGCTCGACAGGAGCAGCGAGAACAGCACCACCGCCAGCGAATGGCTCGGATGCCCCAGGAACAGCGAGAAGCGCTGCACCATCACGATCTCGATCACGATGAAGCCGATGCCGATGGAGACGAAGAAGCCCAGATCCCGCAGCTTGCGGCCGATCGCGCCCGCGAGCGCCTCGCGGCGCCGCACCACCATCGGCACGATGATGAACGCGGCCGTCATGACCAGCACCACCGCCGCCACGCTCAGGAGCACCGCCACCGCAAGGCTGTTGGCCATCAGCGAGCCCGGGTTCCCGATCGCCGCGAGGAAGTCGCGCGGCTTGACGCCGTAGAAGAAGAACGGCCGGTCGTCCGTCACCGGCGAGATGTCGGCGGACCACGAGTCGATCGCCGCCGACGGATCCGGGTCCCGGATCAGGCCGGCCACGAACGCGCCGCGGAACTCCCCCGGCGTGTGCGTCGGCGACAGCCCGTCGCGATCGCATGCCGCCGCCAGCGCCTCGACCTCCTCCGGCGGGAACGGCGTGCGCCGCACCAGGACCGTCCCCTGCACCGCCTGCGACGCCATGAAGACGTGCCCGCGGGCGTCCTCGACTCCGATGCGTCGCAGCGCCTCCCGCGCGATCGTGACCACGCGGATGCACTCCATGTCGGGCGGGATGCACCACCGCGTCACCGAGAGGATCCCGCGGGGCGTGAGGTGCTCCAGGAACTCGACGAACGCCTCGACGGTGTACAGCCCGTTCTCCGTCAGGGCGAACGCGTCCGATGCGCCCGCGGCCCAGGTGTCCACGAGCGTCGACTGGATGACGTCGTACTTCCGCCCCGAGCGCCGCACGAAGCTGCGCCCCTCGTCGACGACGATCCGGACGTTCGGCAGCGCGTACAGGTTGCCGGAGCGTTCCCGGTACGCCCCGAGCATCACGTCCTCGACGACGATGGGGTTGATCTCGGCTCCCGTGACGGTGTCCGCGCCCGCGCCCAGCGCCGCGACCACGTCGACGCCGCCGCCGGGGCCGATCACCAGCACGTCGCCGCCGCGGCGGGCCTGGTACACGAGCGACGACAATGCGTTGGCGGGGTCGGGACGGCCGATCTCCGCGGCCGACCGGATCTCGGTGCGAGCCGCGCCGTCGATGTGGATCGCCGGCGGCCGCCCGGGCTCCTCGACCACCGTGATCCGGCTGAAGGCGTTCCACTTCGAGAACCGCACGAACGGCTCGACCACCTGCTTGAACGGCGCCGCCCGCAGGATCGGCCACGCCACGTTGCACGCCAGCGCCGCCAGGACGATCGCCGGGAGCACGGCCGCCGCGACGGGGAACCTCCCACCCGCCGGCCGCGGGACGAACACGACGGCGGCGGCCGCCGCCGTCGCCGCCGCCAGCAGCGCCGAGTTCTCCGGTCCGAGCATCTCGATCAGCGGCCCGGCGGCGGCGCACGCCAGGGCCGCCCCCCCGAGGTCGAACGCGTACAGCTCGCCGATCCGGCTCCGCAGGTGCGTGATCGCCAGCGAGACGACCATCCCCGAGTGGTACATCGGCACGGCCACGACGCCGCACAGCATCGCCACGTCGAAGAACGCCCTCCACGTGAACGTCGGCCGCACGAGGACGTCGATCTCCGCCGCCACCCCGTGGTGCAGGACGTACACGAGGACCACGAGCGTCCAGCCGACGAAGCGCCGCGCGTGCCGCGCCAGCAGATCGTCCAGCCGCTCGGCCGGGTACTCCTCCGACCGCACGTACAACACGACCCCGGCGGCCCCTAGGCCGAACATCGCGAGGCAGATCACGAGGAACGCGAAGTGGTAGTAGATCGTGTACGAGAAGATCCGCGTGAGAAGGAGCTGCAGCAGCAGCGTCGCGAACGTCACCAGGGCCACGCCGGCGAAGAGCCTCCGCATGGACGGCTCCTGTACCACAGAGCAGTGGTCAGTGGTCAGTGATCAGTGATCAGTGGTCAGTTCTTGGGCGCCGATCTGACTTGCCGAGCACCGAGCACCGAACACCCCAACCACTGACCACTTGACCACTGACCGCTGACCACTGACCGCTGACCACTGACCACTGACCACTGCTCTGTGGTACAGGAGCCGTCCATGCGGAGGCTCTTCGCCGGCGTGGCCCTGGTGACGTT
>CAMTWF010000284.1:0-9671 GCA_947085355.1 uncultured delta proteobacterium | reverse complement strand
GGTGGGGAACTCACCCGGAGCGCGCTACCCTCGGCGCCGGCACCGCACCTTGATCGACCACGTCAGAAGGGCACGGAGGGAACTCCGAACCCCTCCCTACCGGTCGGGGCTATGAAGGCTGGGGGGAGGGTGAACGGTTACGTGGTGGCGATGAGGTCCAGCCGTTCTTCCCCGGATGTAGGGGCGCCCCGCACCGGCCCCCAAGGGGCCGCAAGTGCGCCCGCGAGTTCACCCCGTCGGGGGGAGTGTGCCCGCGGGCGCACTGGGGCGGGGCGCGTTGGCCTGCTTCGCCGACCCGCTTCGTGGTCGCGCGCCGCGCGCTGCGTGGCGCCCCTACACCCTGAGAAGGGTGGCCCCAGCGGGTCAAGTGCGACACATCCGGAGATCCTGCTCCCGATATCGTGGATGCACCCTACATGCCGATCCCCCGTTGACGCCCCCGTCTCCGGGGTGGCACGCTCCGCCCCGTGATCATCGAGAACCCCGTGATCAACTCCGCGTTCGAGGAGCCCGCCAGGCACTTCAAGTTCACCGACGATGGCATCACCGACGAGATCG
The DNA here is from genome assembly GCA_947085355.1 of uncultured delta proteobacterium. Taxonomy (GTDB): domain Bacteria; phylum Myxococcota_A; class Polyangia; order DRWM01; family JAAZOP01; genus CAMTWF01. The sequence goes on along the minus strand of CAMTWF010000284.1, from coordinate 9,113 downwards.
TCGAGCAGCGCCGGATCTCCGGCTACTTCCTGCCGATCCCCGCGGCGAGGAAGAAGTCCGCCGGGCAGCTCTCCTTCCAGACCGACTGGACCCAGGACCGGTTCGAGGAGAGCAAGGACATCAACCGGATCCGCGAGCGCGTCAACCTGTGGCGGCGCGGCGGCTACCCCGGCGTCGCCCGCACCACCGCCGAGCTGCTCCGGTACTGGACCCGGGGCGAGCGCGAGCGCCGCCTGTTCTTCTGCCAGATCGAGGCGGCCGAGACGGCGATCTACCTCGCCGAGGCGGCGAAGAAGTACGGCGACACATGGATCGAGAACCTGCTGCGGGAGAAGAACGACGAGTTCAACCCCGGCCTGCTCCGCATCGCCCTCAAGATGGCCACGGGCAGCGGGAAGACCGTCGTGATGGCAATGCTGATCGCCTGGCAGGCGCTCAACAAGTTCGCCAACCCGCAGGACGGGCGTTTCTCCGACACCTTCCTGGTGGTAACGCCCGGAATCACCATCCGCGATCGGCTCGGCGTCCTGCGCCCGAACGACCTGGAGAACTACTACGAGAAGTTCGACCTCCTGCCCCCCGACCGCCTCGTCGAGCTGCGGAAGGCGAAGATCGCGGTCACCAACTTCCACGCCTTCCTGCGGCGCGAGCGCGGCGACGCCGCGAAGCTGACCAAGACGATCCTGCGGCAGAACGAGACCGGCGCGTTCACGGAGACGCCCGACCAGATGGTGCGCCGCGTCTGCCGCGACCTCGGCCAGCGGAAGAACATCGTGGTGATCAACGATGAGGCGCACCACTGCTACCGGCCGAGGCCGGCCGACGACGAAGACCTCCGCGGGGACGAACGCCGCGAGGCGGAGCAGCGGCAGGAGGAGGCGCGGGTCTGGATCTCGGGGCTGCAGGCCATCCAGCAGAAGGTCGGCATCAAGGTGATCTACGACCTCTCCGCCACCCCCTTCTTCCTCCGCGGCTCCGGCTACGGCGAGGGGACGCTCTTCCCGTGGGTCGTCTCCGACTTCTCGCTCGTGGACGCGATCGAGAGCGGCATCGTGAAGGTGCCGCGGGTGCCGGTGTCGGACGACTCGATGGCCGGCGAGCTGCCCACGTACCGCGACATCTGGCGGCGGATCCGCGACGACCTTCCGCGGAAGGGGCGCGGCGCGACGGCCGCGACCGGCGAGCCGCCGAAGCTGCCCGCCGAACTGCAGGGGGCGCTGCACAGCCTGTACGGTAACTACGAGAAGACCTACCGGCGATGGGAGGCGCACAAGAAGGAGCACCAGGACCGCGGCGGCACGCCTCCCGTCTTCATCGTCGTCTGCAACAACACCAACGTCTCGAAGCTGGTGTTCGACTACGTCGCCGGCTGGGAGAAACCGCTGCCGAAGGGCCCGAGCGGCTTTGCCGCGAGGGTCCGTGGGGGTCCGGGGGGCGGTGAGGCGCGTAGCGCCGAACAGCCCCCCGGTGCAAAGGGCGGCACGGTCGTCGTGCCCGGCGCCCTCGACATCTTCAGCAACGAGGAGAACGGCGGCTGGACGGCGCGGCCGAACACGATCCTGGTGGACAGCGCCCAGCTCGAGTCCGGCGAGGGGATGAGCGCCGACTTCAAGAAGATGGCCGCCGCGGCGATCGAGCGCTTCAAGGTCGAGTACCGCGCCCGCTTCCCGGGCCGCGACGCCGAGAACCTCACCGACGAAGACCTGCTCCGCGAGGTGATGAACACCGTCGGCAAACCCGGCAAGCTGGGCGAGCACGTCAAGTGCGTGGTGTCCGTCTCGATGCTCACCGAGGGGTGGGACGCGACCACCGTGACCCACATCCTCGGCGTCCGGGCGTTCGGGACGCAGCTCCTGTGCGAGCAGGTGGTGGGCCGCGGGCTGCGACGGATGAGCTTCGCGCTCAACCCCGAGGGCAGGTTCGACCCCGAGTATGCCGAGGTCTACGGCGTACCGTTCTCGTTCATCCCGTGCTCGGGCTCGACGTCCGAGCCGCGTCCGGGCCCGCAACCGACCCGGGTCCGCGCCCTGGAAGATCGCATCGCCTGCGAGATCACGTTCCCGCGCCTGATCGGCTACCGCTACGAGGTGACCGGCGAGCGGCTCGACGCGAAGTTCACGCCCGACTCGCGGATGGAGCTGTCCACGCGGGACGTGCCGACCAAGACAGAGAACGCGCCGATCGTCGGCGAGCGCGTCATCCACGACCTCGACGACCTCCGGCGGCACCGGCCGCAGGAGGTGGCGTTCCGGCTGGCGAAGGTCGTCCTGGAGAAGTACTTCGCCGAGGCGGCGCTGCAGCCGGACGGGACGACGAAGCGAATCGAGCGGGCGTGGCTGTTCCCGTCGCTGCTCCGCATCGCCCGCCGCTGGCTCGACGAGTGCGTGAAGCTCAAGGACAACACCTTCCCGCAGCTCCTGCTGCTGCACCAGCCGGCGTACACGGCCGCCGACAAGATCTACAAGGCGATCGTCGAGGCCGACCCGGGTACGAAGGTGCTGCGCCCGATACTCCGTCCGTACGACGTGGTCGGATCGACGCGCTTCGTGGCGTTCGACACGACGCGGCCGGTCTGGGCGACGACGCCGTCGAAGTGCCACATCTCGCACGTCGTGGCCGACACCGAATCGTGGGAGCAGAAGATGGCGCAGGCGCTCGAGGACATGCCCGAGGTGGTCTGCTACGTGAAGAACCAGAACGTCGGCTTCGTGATCCCGTACGTCCTCGACGGCGAAGAGCACGCCTACTACCCCGACTTCGTCGCCCGGATCCGCGGCGCGGACGGCGCGGAGCTGAACCTGATCGTCGAGGTGACGGGGCAGAAGAAGAAGGACAAGGACGCGAAGGTCTCGACGGCGCGGAGCCTCTGGGCGCCGGCGGTGAACAACCACGGCGGCTTCGGGCGCTGGGCGTTCGTCGAGATCCGCGACCCGTGGAACGCGGCGACCGAGATCCGGGAGGAGCTGGGGCGCATCGGGACGGTCGACGGACGGCGACCGTCCCGTGACGCCGGGGAGTCTCGACCGTCATGAACCGGCGCAAGCTGTTGCGGCGGCTGTGCGACGGCGCCGTCCGGAACGTGGCGTTCGGCGACATGCGGAAGCCACCACATCTTCGTGCACGGGGCGATAGTGGAACTGGTCAACCTCCAGGAGGTCCGGGGCGAGGCGAAACCGTACCAGATTCGCCAATTCCTGCGCCTCGTGGAGCGGTACAATCTGCCGATGGAGGAGCCATGAGCGACTACCACATCAACATCTTCTACAGCGCCGAGGACGACGGCTATGTCGCCGACATCCCGGACCTTGATGCCTGTTCGGCCTTCGGCAGGACGCCGGACGAGGCGCTGGCCGAGGTCGAGAAGGCGAAGGCCGCCTGGATCGCGGCGGCGCGGCAGGCCGGAAAGCCGGTGCCCGAGCCGCGCTACCGCCCGGCGATCTACCAGGCGAGCCGGTAGCGGCATGCGGCCGGGAGCCGGGACGATCGGGACGCGGAGCCGACGGGACGGCGCGCATGCGGGTCGTGAGGCGGCTGGATGCGCGTTCCTGGAAGGAGCGAGGTCATGACGGCGCAGGCAAGCAAGGACCCGCAACGGCGACGCGGAGAAGTGCCGATTCGGGAGCTGGTCGTGCGGGGCTTCAAGTCGCACCGCGACCAGAAGTCGATCGAAATGCGCCCGCTGACGATCCTCGCCGGCGCGAACAGCTCGGGGAAGTCGAGCGTGATGCAGCCGCTTCTGCTGCTCAAGCAGACCTTCGACTCGCCCTTCGACCCGGGCCCGCTCAAGCTCGACGGACCGAACGTCTACTTCACCGAGCCGTCCCAGTTCCTCTGCTACCGAAAGGGACACGGCCGCAGCGACCGCTTCGAAATCGGCGTGACGCTCGATGACGGCTGGCACATAAGGATGGCCTTTCGGCCGCAGGACCATGGAATCCTCCGCGATTCCACGACGTATCGCCACGGCGAACGCGAGGTCATCCTTCGCGAAGGTCACGAGATCAAGGCTGACGAGCATTCGTTCTTCGGTTTCCCCGACCAGGCAGAGAGCGGGCCGTTCGTTGGCCTCCGGTTGGGGCCCTTGGTGGTGCCGGTGAGTACCCGCGGAGTGACCTGGGTGATTGAGCCCGCCGATCGGCTGCGGAGGTCGCTGGCCCGGGCCATTCATCTGCCCGGCCATCGCGGGAATCCCACGCGCTCATACCCGCGTTCTGGGCCGGGAAGCGATCGGCCCGGGCTCTTTCACGACTACGTCGCATCGCTCGTCGCCCAGTGGGCGGAGAGGCGCGACGAACGCCTGGAGCGGCTGTCGGGCGCGCTCCGGAAGACCGGCCTTGGCTGGAAGGTCACGGCGAAGCCCAAGGACGCGGCCAGCATCGAGATTACAGTGTCTCGGACGTCCGAACCTGCGAAGGGGGGCGCGAAGGACTTGGTCTCGGTCGCCGATGTCGGGTTCGGCGTCTCGCAGGCGTTGCCGGTTCTCGTGGCGTTGGTCGCGGCAGAACGCGGCCAGCTCGTGTACATCGAACAGCCGGAGATCCACCTGCATCCCGCGGCGCAGAAGGGGCTTGCAGATCTGATCGTGGATGCGGTCCGGGGCGGAGCGCAGCTCGTGGTCGAGACCCACAGCGAGATCATCCTGACGCGGCTTCAGACGAACGTCGCGAGGGGCCGGTTGCCGCCCGACCAGGTCATCGCGCACTGGTTCAGCCGCGACGAGGACGGCATGTCCAAGGTGGAATCCGCCGAGCCCGATTCCGCGGGCGCCTTCGGCGAATGGCCGGCCGACTTCGCCGATGTCGCGGCAGAGGTCGACCAGGACTACCTCGACGCCGCGCACGCCAAGCTCTTCGAGTCGGAGAAGTAGCGATGCCGGACCGCCGTGTGATGGTGGTGGACGCGGACGTTGCCATGGCCGCCGGAACGGGCCACCGCCCGCCGGCGCCCGAGTGCCTGCGTATCCTGACCACGATCCTGTCAGTGTGCCACCGAGTCGCGTTCACGCCCGAACTCCGGGACGAGTGGAAACGTCGTGCCTCGCGGCAAGCCAAACGGTGGCGGAAGCAGATGTTCGGCCGGAAGAAGGTGGTCGACGCGAGCAGTCCGACGAAGGCTCCGGCCATGCGAAGCGACGGGGCATTGGCCGGTCTGGAGAAAGCCATCGACCGCCGATTCCCGTGCGAGAAAGAGAGGGACGAGGTCCGGAAGGACCTTCACCTCGTGTGTGCGGCGGTCGAATGCGGCGCCGCGGTGATCTCGAACGATGATACTGCACGGCAGCGCTTCCGCCGGTTGGCGCAGGACTGCCGACGCTTGGGTTCGGTGGAATGGGCCAACCCGTCTTGCCCGACCGAAAACGTGGATGCGTGGTTGCACGCGGGCGCGCCGCCCGAGCCGGGATGGCGCCTCGCGGCGGGCGGGAGCACTGCATGAAGGCCAAGCAGAAGCGGGAGACGAACGGGCGCGGGAAGACGGCGGCGCCGGCGAGGCCGGCCCCGGCGACTACCCGGCGGCGGTCGGCCGGCGCGGCGGCGGCCAGCTCCGGTCCGGCGGTCGAGGCCCTTCGCCACAAGGACAAGCGGGCGAACATCCCGACCGAGGAGCTGCGCGACTTCGTGCGGGAGGAGGAGACGAAGCCGAAGACGATCCGCTACCCGCGTGACCCGTCGCTCGACCCGCAGCTCGTCTGGAAGGGGAAGGACGAGCAGGACTCGAACGACCTCGCGGTGCCCGCCGTGCCGGTCTACATCCAGGAGAAGATCGACCCGCAGGCGATCGTCGCCGAAGTCCGGGCGCAGGCGCGGAAGGAGAAGCCCGCGGCGCAGGTCGGCTTGTTCGCCGACTTCAACGGCCTCCCGTTCGAGGAGCTGGTGGACTTCTACCGGCACGGGCAGAACTGGTCGAACCGGATGATCCTCGGCGACTCGCTGCTGGTGATGACGTCGCTGGCCGAGAAGGAGGGCCTCAAGGGCAAGGTCCAGATGATCTACGTGGACCCGCCCTACGGCATCAAGTTCGGCTCGAACTGGCAGGTGTCCACGCGGAAGCGCGACGTGAAGGACGGGAAGGCTGAGGACGCGACGCGGCAGCCCGAGCAGATCCGCGCCTTCCGCGATACCTGGGAGCTGGGGATCCACTCGTACCTCTCGTACCTCCGCGACCGATTTGTGGTGGCCCGCGAGATGTTGACCGAGACCGGCTCCATCTTCGTCCAGATCGGCGACGAGAACGTTCACCTCGTGCGGTGCGTGATGGACGAGGTGTTCGGGAGCGAGAACTTCTGTAGCTTGGTCTCCTTCAAGAAGACCGGGGCCCAGACCACGACCCTGTTGCCCCCGGTGTGCGACTACTTGTTGTGGTACGCGAAGTCGGGCGACGGCGTCAGAGACAAATACCACCAGCTCTTCCGAGAGATGATCGCAGGCGAGGGTCACAGCACTGGCGAGCGATATGATCAGGCGCTGCTGCCGGGAGGTGCCTCGGTGTCCGCGGGCAGCATGGATTCGCTCCCAGTGGGCACCCGGCTCTTCAGGACCGTGACGCTCTCATCGAACCGCCCTGCAAAGGAGCATGAGAAGATCCCGCTTGAGTTTGCGGGTCGGTCCTACCTGCCGCCAGCGAACCGAACCTGGACGACGACGCCCGAGGGTTTCAAACGGCTTGTTGCTGCAGGGCGTGTTCACGGCGGACGCGACAGCTTGAACTACCTGAAGTTCCTGGACGACTTCCCCGCCAACCCGATCGGGAATCTGTGGGAGGATCTCCCCGGAGCACCGGACAAGGTGTACGTTGTCCAGACGAACGCGAGGATCGTCGCTAGGTGCCTCCTCATGACCACCGACCCGGGCGACCTCGTGCTCGACCCCACCTGCGGCAGCGGCACGACGGCCTACGTTGCGGAGCAGTGGGGCCGGCGCTGGATCACGATCGACACGAGTCGGGTGGCGCTCGCGCTCGCACGCACGAGGCTGATGGCGGCGAAGTACCCGTACTACCTGCTCGCCGACACGCCTGACGGCGCGGCGAAGGAAGCGGAGATCACCGGCCGGCCGTCCACGCAGACCACCTTCGACGCCGACGTCCGGAAGGGCTTCGTCTACAAGCGGGTGCCGCACGTCACGCTCAAGTCCATCGCCAACAACCCGGACATCAAGGAGGGGATGACCCGCGAGCAGATCGATGCGGCGATCGCCCGGCACGCCGAGACCGAGACGCTGTACGACCAGCCGTACGTGGACGGGAAGCGCGTCCGCGTCGCCGGGCCGTTCACCGTCGAGAGCCTCTCGCCCCACCGGGTTCTCTCGGCCGAGGAGGAGCGGCCAAGGACGGAGGAGGCCGCCGGGAAGGAACCGACCGCCGGCAAGTTCGAGACGATGATCATCGAGAACCTCCGCAAGGCCGGCGTCCAGAACACGCGGCGCAACGAGCGGCTCGAGTTCACGCGCCTCGAGCCGCACGCCGGGACCTGGGTCCACGCGCTCGGCGAGTTCTGCGAGAAGGACGGCACGACCCGCACCGTCGCCGTCTCGATCGGCCCCGAGCACGGTACGGTCGGCCCCGAGCAGGTCAAGGAGGCTGCCAAGGAGGCGATGAAGGGCCGCGGCGCGGACCTGCTGATCGTTTGCGGCTTCGCGTTCGACGCCCACGCCGGCGAGACGGCCAAGCAGTTCGAGCCGGAGATGCCGTCCCGCAGGAAGGACGAGGCGTTCGCCGTGGCCGAGGGCCCCGCCAAGCAGTACGGCAAGCTCCCGGTGCTGCCGGCGCACATGAACCCCGACCTGGCGATGGGCGAGGAGCTGCTCAAGAAGACCGGCGCCGGCAACCTGTTCATGGTCTTCGGCGAGCCGGACATCGAGGTGAAGAAGCGGAAGGACGGGAAGATCGTCGTCGATGTCCGCGGCGTGGACGTGTACGACCCGACCACCGGGCAGGTGCGCTCGAGCTCGACCGACGACATCGCCTGCTGGTTCCTCGACACCGACTACAACGGCGAGTCGTTCTTCGTGCGCCACGCCTACTTCACCGGCGGCGACGAGCCGTACGAGAAGCTCAAGCGGGCGCTGCGGGCGCAGATCGACGAGGCGGCCTGGGCCTCGCTGTACTCGACGACCAGCCGCCCGTTCGACCCGCCCCGCACGGGGAAGATCGCCGTGAAGGTGATCAACCACTACGGGGACGAGGTCATGAAGGTGTACCAGGTCAGCTCGTAGCAACCCCCCCGACGCGGCCCCGCGGCGTTCCTGGCGTGATTCCCCAACGACCGCGCCGGGTTCCGCTCGATCCGGGCGGCCCCTTCAGACGTTTCCGTTGCTGTGCCACGCGGTCCGCCTTCGACGCGGGCGGATCCGCAACCCGGAACGCCAACCCCGCCAGTCTCCCGGTCCACCGCCGGAATCGGCCCACCGGCGCCGCGGATGGACGCGACGTTCGCTCGATCCGGCCCGGTTTCTCCTTCCCGCAAACGGGGAGATCCTTCGGGAAAACTGGGAGACCCTTCGGGAGAATGGGGAGATCCTTCGGGAAAACGGGGAGAGCCTTCGGGAGAATGGGGAGATCCTTCGGGAGAACGGGGAGATCCTTCGGGAGAATGGGGAGGTCCTTCGGGGAAATGGGGAGGTCCTTCGGGAAAACGGGGAGATCCTTCGGGAAAACGGGGGAGGTCCTTGCCGGAAGCGGGGACACCCTTGCCGGAAACGGGGGAGGTGCTTCCGGCAAATGGGGGAGGCCCTTCCGGCAAACGGGGGAGGCCCTTCCGGCAAACGGGGGCTATCCGTTCGGTCGGCCGCGCACGTACTCCGCCGGCAGGCAACCGTTCACGGGGCGCACAGGAAGCGGTCCCGCCGGCAGAAAATCCGGCCCATGGAGTGTGGGACACACCACGAATTCCGACTCTCGCCCCCCGCCCGCCGTCCGCCGTCCGCCGTCCGCCGTTGTTCCGCCCGGTCGAGGGCGCCCGCACGACGCCCGCCTCATTTGACCGGCCGCGGCGCGGCGGTTATGCTCGCCGCGCTTTCCGGACGGAGCGCGACTTCGGATGAGGATACGCTGGGCGGCGGGGGAGAACGAGGCGACCGATCGTGGATTGACGATCGGCAACTTCGACGGCGTCCACC
>CAMTWF010000283.1:0-7888 GCA_947085355.1 uncultured delta proteobacterium | reverse complement strand
CCGCATAGGACGGATGGCGCTCCACCCAGTAGATGACGGGGGCGGTATCGAGGAAGATCCTCGTCGCCTTGACCAGCCGTTCGGCAGGCGTCATGGGGCTCGCCTCACCGCCTCGTCTCGTCGCCGGTCGGCCTCGGTGCGAGTGCGTGAGACCCACGACTGGGCGTCCTCACCCCGGAGCAAGCCGGGGGCCAGACCCTCGATGTCGCGCCACGTCCGTGCGGATGCCCCAGCGCATCGCGCACCGTCTCGACGGCTGCGCACGAACTCCACGAAGTCCAGAACCTCCTGCTGCTTCTCGGCCGGCAGTTCCTTGACCCTCTCGGCTACCAGTTCCCAGGTCGTCACGGGTCACCTCCCTGCACCACGGCGGATCACTGCCGCCCTCTCGCGCCGAGGGCCTACCACGTCACCACCAGTCCGGCGGGCCACCGCGTGGCGGTCACGCCGCTCGTCGTCTCGTCCTCGACCAGCACGTCGACGTCGCTGTCCCCGCGGAAGTCGTCCCGCAACACCGAGCCGAACAACGAGAGCCGGCGTACGCGGTGCCGTCGGCAGAATGCGGCGATCCGGGTGCGATCGATGGCGATGCGGTTCATGCGAGCCTCGCTCCGACGGTGCAGGCTATCCGTCGCCGGTCCGGCCGGTCAAGCCCGGTTGCACCCCCTACCCGCTCCCGCTCCCGCTCCTGCTCCGGCAGGCAGGGGAGCGGGAGCGGGAGCGGGAGCAGAGGGACCCTCCCGTGAACTGCTACCACGGGATGACAAAGAGGGTAGGATGCGACCCATGGCGGGCATGCGGGATTTCGTCCGGTTGCTGAACGATCCGGGGCGCGGGGCGTTGCTCGACGCGCTGTGCGAGACGCGGCGTCGGCTGGCGTCCGGGGAGCCGTTCGGCGAAGACCGGCTGCGCGAGACGCTCGATCTCCTGTTCGCGTCGCTGCTGGACCGCCTGGCGCTCGCCGGGGTGCGACCGATCCGCGACGTGGGCGAGACTCTGCGGCTGACGCCCGCGCAGATCGCGCGTCGGTTCGAGTACCACGGCTCGCCGTTCTCGCAGGGCGAGCGGCGCAAGCGGGTGATGGTGACGTCGCCGGGTTGGGCCGTGCGGGGTCGAACCGCCGTGCGGCCGGTGGTTCGCGAGGCGCCGGAGCCGTAGCGGATGACCACTTCCGGCCCCACGCGGGCGTGCCTCGGGATCGATTTCGGGACAACGACGTCGCTGGCGGCATGGGGTCGGCCGGTGCGCGACGGCCGCCGTGTCGTTCCGGAGATCATCCCGGCGCCGCAGGACGCGACCGGGACCCGCCGTGAAGCGACGCCGACGCTGATCTACTTCCCGCCCGGCGGGGGCATCGTGGTCGGCGAGGCGGCGCGCGAGCAGCTCGGGCTGCGGCCGGACCGCGTCGTCCGCCGCCTCAAGCTGTTGCTGGGCAGGGTGGACCGCGTCGATGTCGCCGGGCGGGGCCACGACCCGACGGCGCTGGCCGCCGCGGTGCTGTCCCGCCTGCGGAGCGCGGCGGAAGAGAAGCTGGGGAGGCGCGTCCGCGAGGCGGTCATCACGGTTCCGGCGTCGTTCGATGCGCGCCGCCGGCGCGCCGTGCTGGAGGCCGCGGTGCGCGCCGGCTTCGACGTGACGCCGCACATGCTGCTCGACGAACCGCTCGCCGCGCTCGCTTCTTGGGCTGATGGCTGGTCGCTGGTCGCCGGTCGCCGTCCCCCGACCCTCGACCCCCGACCCCCGCCTTGGACCGTGCTTGTCCTCGACGTGGGCGGCGGGACGAGCGACGCGTGCGTGGCGCGGCTGCTCCCGACGCGCGGCGGCCCCGTCGCGGTGGAGCCTCTGGCGCTGTCGAGGTACACGCCGGTCGGCGGCGACGACTTCGACGCCCTCGTCGCCCGCACGCTGATCGGGCGCTTCTGCGAGCGATCCGGCCTCGACCTGGAGTCGCTTCCTCCCGCGGATCGGCTGCTGTTGGAGCACCGGACGGTGCTGGCGGCCGAGCGGGTCAAGATGGAGGTCTCGGCGGGCGAGGGCGTCGCCGAAGTGCGGCAGATGTTCCTGCACGGCGCGCACCATCTGGTCGAGCGCGTGGACCGGCGGAGATACGCGGAGATCGTCGCTCCGCTGCTGGCGGATCCGCGCGCTCGGGCCGAGCGGTCCTGCCAGTCCGTGCTCGACGCGCCGATCGACGCGCTTGCGAAGGCCGGCGTCGATCCGTCGCGCCTCGATCTCGTGCTGCTGGCGGGCGGCATGGCGAACGTGCCGGCGGTGCAGGACGCGATCCGTTCGGCTCTCGGCGTCGAGCCCGTCCTCTGCCCGTCGCCCCAAACGGCGATCGTCGCGGGGGCGGTGCTGCAGCACTTCGCGCTCGTGGCGGGATTGCCCCACTTGCGCCCCGCGGGTCCTATTGCGGCGGGATCGATCGGCGTTCGCACGGGGCGCGGCGGCTTCCGGCGCCTGATAGGCGCTGGAACGCCGTTGCCTGCGAGCGTCCGCGAGGCCTGCGCTTTCGCCGTGCCGTCCTCCGGCGCCCGGTACGTGCGGATCCCGGTCTGCGAAGGGGAGGGGGACGGCGACGACCGGATCCTCGTCACGCTGGCGCTGCGCTTCCCGTCCCGCGTGCAGGCCGGAGAGCCGATAGTCGTCGAGGCGTCGATGGACGCCAACAAGCTGCTCTCCGTGCGCGCATGGCTCCAGCGGCTCCCCGGCCTGTCGGCGTCGGTCCGCATCAGCCCCGAACCTGGACCTGGTCCGTCTCCAGGCCCATCTTAGTCGCGATGGTTCCATGACCGCCCCGTGGACCGGACGCCGGAGCGAGCCGTTGCACCGTTGGGACGTGACGCCCCGGGAGGCGGTCGCCTTGCAGCGCGATCTGGCCGCTTCCGTGATCGTGTCGGCGCCGCGTCGTCCGCTACGCACGGTTGCCGGGCTGGACGTGTCCTTCCGGCGCGGCGATGCGACGTGCCGGGCCGGCGCGGTGCTGTTTCGTCTCACCGGGGGGCTGTTCGGCGCCGGGCGCCTCACCGCCCCCCGGACCCCCGCGGAACCTCGCGGCAAAGCCGCGAGGTTCCTTCTCACCGGGGGGCTGTTCGGCGCGGGCGGCGGGCCGGCGGCGATCGAGCGGCTCGCGAGCGCGGTCGTCGTTTCGCCGGCGTCGTTCCCGTACGTGCCGGGGCTCCTCTCGTTTCGCGAGGCGCCGTCCCTGCTGGAGGCGCTCGCGCGTCTTCCGCTGATTCCCGACTGCCTCGTCGTCGACGCGCACGGGCTGGCGCACCCGCGGCGCTTCGGGCTCGCGTGCCACCTGGGCGTCTGGTGCGACATCCCGACGATCGGCATCGCCAAGAGCCTGCTGGTGGGCCGGCATGGGCCGCTCGGCCGGGTCCGCGGCTCCATCGCGCCGCTCGTCGACTGCACCCGCGGCGAGACGGTGGGCGCGGCGGTGCGGACCCGTGCGGGCGTGAAGCCGGTCTACGTCTCGGTCGGCCACCGTTTCGATCTGTCTTCGGCCTGCGCGCTCGCTCTGGCGCTGGCCCCGCGGTTTCGGATCGTCGAGCCGATCCGCGCGGCGCACGCGCTTGTCGGCAGTCGATAGGCGACTACGGCATCGGCGCGCGAGGCTGGGGGCGCAGTCGCTCCTGCAGCCGCAGGATCTGGTAGGCGATGCGGACGTGGACGTCCTCGATCGACGCGGCGGCATCGAAGATCGCCGGGGCATCGTCGTCGGCCGGGACGGCGTCGGGGAGGTCGGCCTCCCGGAGGGTCCTGGGCCGGTCGGGCTCCTCGGCGCCGTCGGCCACCGTGACGTCGGGGACGATTCCGTTGTCCTGGATCGGGACGCCGACCGGCGTGTAGAAGCGCGCGACGGTGAGGCGCAGCGCCGATCCGTCCAGCAGTTCCACGACCTGCTGCACCGTTCCCTTTCCGAACGTCCGGGAGCCGATGATGACGGCGCGGCCGTTGTCCCGCAACGCGGCGGACAGGATCTCCGCCGCCGAGGCGGTGTACCCGTTGACGATGACGGCCGCCGGCAGGCTCTCCCAGCGGCCGCCCGGGCGCGCCGAGTGCTCGCGATCCCGCGCCTGGCGCCTCCCCATGGCCGTCACGATCGTCCCCTCGGCCAGGAACAGGTCCGCCGCCGCCACGGCCTCGTCGACAAGGCCGCCCGGGTTGTTGCGCACGTCGAGGACGACGGCACGCAGACGGTCGGGGCTGCGCCCGTCCAACGCGCGCAACTCCCGGTCGATCCGCGCCGCCGTGCCCTGATGGAAGTAGTGGACGGTCAGCAACGCGTAGCCCGGCTCGATGAACCGCGACTCCAGCGTGGGCGCCTCGACGTGTCCGCGCACCAGCCGCACCGTGCGCGGCGGCTCCTCCCCGCGCCGGAGGCGCAACGCGAGCACCGTGCCGGCCTCTCCGCGCATCCGGTGCAGCAGGTCGCTCATCGCCAGGCCGAACGGCGGGCGTCCATCGACCTCCAGCACCTCGTCCCCGGGCCGTATCCCGACACGCTCGGCAGGCGACCCGGGGAACACCTTGACCACCTCGTAGCCGCCGCCGCGGTACTCGATCTGGAACCCGGCGCCGCCGTAGATGCCCGACAGGTCCTCGCGGAAGCCGCGGTACGCGGCGGGATCCAGGAAGTCGGAGTGGGGGTCGAGCGACCGGACCATGCCGCGGATGGCGGCATACATCAGCTCGTCCCGGCCGATTTCCAGCAGGTGCAGATCCTCGACGTGCGCAAGCACGCGGCGGAAGAGTTCCGACGGATCCGACACGGCGCGCCGCTCCGACCGTCCCGGCGCCTGGGCCGTGCCGGCGGGCGGGCTGTCCTGCGCCGCCGCCGAGGCGGGCCACGAGAGGAAGACCAGCGCAACGATCGCTGCCGGCCCCGAATCCCGAATCCTGGAGCCCGGAGCCTGGAGCCTGAAGCCTCTGCTCCGTGCCGGTTGACATGTGTCGTTCATGGCCCCTACACTAACACACATGACGAAGCACAAGCGCGGCCAGGAGGAGCAGATGACCGGATCGGACAAGAGGAAGCAGAGCCTCTACTTCCCCGAGGACATGCTGAAGGAGATCCAGACCGAGGCCGCCCGCCAGGACCGGTCGCTGTCGTGGATCGTCCAGCGATCGTGGAAGCTCTCCCGCAAACAGATCATGAAGAGTCCCGGCATCGAGGTTCTGGAAGAGGAAGAGGAGGCTGGGCGGAGGGCCAAGTAGCCGGTTCGCGACGCGCGCCGGCGGTCCGCCTCGGTCACATGCAGGCGTTTCGGGAACATCATCTGTCGGGACACGACGGCACGCCGTTGTTCGCGCGCGACGTCGGTTCGGGTCTGCCGCTGGCGCTTTGCGACGGGATCGTCTGCGACGGTTTCATCTGGCGCTACCTGATCCGCGACTTCCGCGACCGGTGCCGCCTGGTCCACTCGCACTACCGCGGCCACGGTCGCTCCTCGGACCCCGCGGATCTCGATGCCGCCACCCTGGAGGATGTCTGCGCCGATCTCGCCGCCGTCCTCGACGCGCTCGACGTCCCGTCGGCCGTCCTTGTGGGCCACTCGATGGGGGTCCAGGTCGGGTTGGAGTTCTACCGGCGCCATCCGGAGCGCGTGCGAGGTCTGGTCCTGATCTGCGGCAGTTACGGCCGCATCCTGCACACGTTCCATTCGACCGACATCCTGCGTTGGGTCGTGCCGCTGCTCGGTTCGGCCGTGTCGCGGTGGCCCCGGGAGCTCCAGCGGCTGTGGTCGATGCTGCCGGTCGGTCCGGTGTTCGACATGGCGCGACTGCTGGGGGAGGTGAACCCCGCGTTGACGCGGCGGGACGACCTGTTGCCGTACCTGCGCCACCTCCCGAGGGTTTCGCTGCGGCTGTTCGTGACGATGCTGGAGGACGCCGGCCGGCGGGACGCATGGGATCTGTTGCCTCTGGTGGAAGTGCCGACGCTGGTCGTCGCCGGGGAGCTCGATACGTTCACTCCGCCGTACCTGGCCGAGGCGATGGCGCGGCGGATTCCGGGGGCCGAGTACCTGCTCGTGCGCGGCGGGAGTCACGTTGCGCCGATCGAGGTGCCCGATCTGGTCGATCTGAGGATCGAGAAGTTCCTGCTGGATCGCGTCGCGCGGCCCGGCGAGATGGGGTTGCCGGCGCGCAGCGGCGCAGGCGTGGCGCCGGCCGTAAGGCCGGAACCGCTGCGGTCGGGCGGGGCCGCGGCGTGGGGGCGAGGGTAGGGATGGCCGCCGCCGCGCCGGTCCAGCAGGTCCGTCCGGTGCTCGACGTGTCGGCATCCGCCGCCGCCGTGGTGGCGGCCGTCGAGACCGAGGTCCGGCGCGTGATCCTCGGGAAGAACGATGTCGTCCGGCTGGCCGTGACGTGCCTGGTCGCGGGCGGCCACCTGCTGATCGAGGACGTGCCGGGGGTCGGGAAGACGACGTTGGCCAGGGCGCTGGCCCGTGCGGTCGGCGGGACGTTCCGGAGGATCCAGTTCACCAGCGATCTCCTGCCGACCGACATCCTGGGCGTGGCGGTGTACGACGCCGCGGATGCGCGGTTCCGTTTCCATCCGGGGCCGATCTTCGCCAACGTCGTTCTGGCGGACGAAATCAACCGGGCGACGCCGAAGACGCAGAGCGCGCTGTTGGAGGCGATGAGCGACCGGCAGGTGACGGCGGAGGGAGAGACGCGGCCCCTGCCGGCGCCGTTCCTGGTGGTGGCGACGCAGAACCCGATGGAGATCGTGGGGACCTACCCGCTGCCCGAGTCGCAACTCGACCGGTTCCTGATGCGCCTGGTGGTGGGGTATCCGGATGCGGAGGCCGAGCGGCTGCTGCTGGCGGGCCATTCCAACGAGGAGGCGCTGGGGCAGGTCTCGCCGGTCTGCTCGGGGGCCGAGTTCGCCGGCCTGTCGCGCGCGGCGGCGTCGGTGCGGGTCGATCCGTCGCTGATCGAGTACGCGCAGGCGCTGGTGCACCGGACGCGCAACGGCGGCGCCTTCGCGGTGGGCGTGTCGCCACGCGGGGCGATGTCGCTGGTGCTGGCGGCTCGCACCTGGGCGCTGGCCGAGGGGCGCGCCTTCTGCGTGCCGGACGACATCCAGCGCGTGTTCCTTCCCGTGCTCGCGCACAGGCTGCACGCGTCCGGCGGTCTGCCGGACGACGGCAGGACCTACGCCGAGGGCGTCCTGCGCAGGATCCTGGACTCCGTGCCGGTGCCGACGTAGGGGGCGGGCGGTGCCCGGGGCGCTGCGGAAGAGGATCCGGGCCGGCCGGCGCCGGCTGCGGTTCACGACCGAGGGCCGGTGGTTCGTGGCGGTCACGTTCTGCATCGGCTTCGGCGCGATCAACACGCAGAACAACCTCCTGTACCTGCTGCTGTCGCTGATGGTCTCGGCGATCGTCCTGTCCGGCATCCTGGCGGAGGCGATGCTGCGCGGGCTGGAGGTGAACCGCGGGGTGCCGCCCTCCGTCTTCGCGCGCCGCAGGACGCCGATCGAGATCCGCGTGCGCAACCACAAGCGGTATCCGTCGTACGCCGTCGAGGTGGAGGACCTGATCGAGGGGCACCAGACGATGCGCCGCTGCTTCTACCTCAAGGTCTCGCCGGGCCGCGAGCAGGCGACGACGTATCCGTTCTCGTTCCCCGCGCGGGGGGCCTACCGTTTCCGGGGATACGAGGTCCGCACGAAGTTCCCGTTCGGTCTCTTTGCCAAGTCGATGTTCGTGGAGGCGCCGCTGGATGTGATCGCCTATCCCGAGCCGCGTCGCTGCTGGCCCGAGCCGGAGTTCCAGCGCGGGATGGACGAGGCGCCGCGAACCCGGCGGACCGGGACCGGTTCGGAGCGCCTCGAACCGCGCAGGTTCGTCGACGGCGACGATCCGCGCCTGAT
>CAMTWF010000282.1:0-5574 GCA_947085355.1 uncultured delta proteobacterium | reverse complement strand
GCGGAATCGCCCTCGCACCCGTCCGAACCCCACCCGTCGGGCGATACGACGCTCAGGTCCACGCCCACCTCCACGTGCACGCCGATCGTCGATTCCGCCGGCGGCCTGGGCGGCTCGTCGGGCTCGTAGCCGTGGACGGAGAATGCGGCGGAGCGCAGCGAGCGCGCCGAATCGTCCGGCGTTCCCGCAATGCCGTCCGGACCGGGATCCACGTAGTCGAGTTCGAAATAGCCGGTGAACGGAGCGTCCGTCCCCGTGGGCGCGGCCACCGAGATCCAGCCGGACACGGCCTGGGCGGCGAAGACGGCCGCGCCGTCCCGATACTCGCGGTATGCCGAGTCGACGTCGCGCATCCCGGACCCCATGTCGGCGGGCAGGTCGATCTCCAGTTCGGCGAAGACGCCGCCGGGGCGCACGGCGGAGGCGTAGAGGTAGATCCCCGGGGCCCAGCGCGAGGCGCCGCCGGACATGATGCCGGTGACGGCGAGCGGTTCGCCGGTGACGGCTGCGCCGGATGCCGCCGACACGCACGAAGAGCCCCCGTCGCGGCAGATCACGATCTCGTCGTACAGAGTCCCCTCGACCTCGGCCGGAAGATCGCCGCTGTTGCAGCCGACGTGACACGCGGCCAGCGCCGCGATTGCGGCCCAGCCCCGGCGACGCCGGCGCGGCTTCACAGGTGCCATGTCTGCGACACCAGGAGGTTGATCCGGGCCCAACCCGGCTCCCGGTCGCCCGCGAAGACATCGAGCAGTTCGACGTCACCGCCCCCGAACACGCCTTCCAGCCGGATGCCGGTCGACGCATGGAAGTGCCAGCGGTAGTCCAGGCCGACTGCGGCGGCCCACTGCGCCGACCAGTCCTGCTTGGACACGGCGGCGCCGTCCCGACGAACCACGGAACCGTCGACATACAGCGCCCCACCGAGCACGTCGACGTAGACGCGGATCATGTCGTACACGGGGATCACTACCCGCAGGCCGCCGAGAAGGTCGACGTAGGTGCGCTCGGCCTCGAAACCGACGCCGGCTTCGGGGTGCGTCCCGCTGCCGGCGAAGACTCCGGACGAGGCTCCCGCGACGAAGTAGAACCTGGGGGGAAAGTCCTTGAACTTGCCGCCTATTCCGATGAGCCCGCCGTAGGCCGGCCCGGGGCCGAGGTGGCCGACCGGCGGAATGCCCAGGCCCAGGTTCAGCTCGGCTATCAGGTGGGTGCCGGCCTCGCCGGCGACCGCGGGCGTCGCGCACATCGCGACGGCTGCGACCAATGCCAGGGGGAACGGGCTGGAGACGTTGCGCCGCATCGGACCCTCCCTTCACTGCTCCGGGATGCATCGACGCAAGCGATGTGCCCGCCGGGTGCTCGGGCACCCTCGGAGGCTCGACGACGAACCTCGGAGGTTCAACGACGAACCTCTAGAAGGTTCGTGGCTCCACGTTGCATGTGTGCATATACACTGATGAATTTCGTGGTTAGGCGTCGCCGGGCAGGGCGTTGACCGTCGTTTCGGCAGCGTCGGATTGGCCGAGACGATGAGCGATGCCCGGGCATCGCTCGATCACCCCGCCAGTGTCTTTTCCCGGCGACAGCGTGAACGGCGGTGCACGACGACTGCCGCCCGAGGGGTTCGCGCCGCGGCGCTACGGCGCGCGCGGCAGATCGAACCGGACCCACGCCGTCTCCAACCGTCCCATCCAGGCGCCTTCGGCGCGGCTCTCGTACGCGAAGCGGATCTCGTACGCTCCGGGCGGCAGTTCCGTCGCCACGACCTGCATGAGGGCGGCGTCGAACGAGTAGTCCGCGTTCGGCGCCAGATCCAGCCACCAGCTCGGATTATCCTCGGGGGGCACGGGCGGCGGACCGCCGGGCACGTCCGTGCCGTCCGCCCGCCGGAGTTCGAAGACGAGCATCGGATACCGCGTCGGCATGCGGAAGAAACGGATCGGCGCGGCGGAGCGGTTGATCACCCGCGCGTTCAGCAGCCGTTCGGATGCCGGCATGTCGGCGCAGGCGAAGACGAGGATCTCGGCCTGCAGTCCGTCCGCTTCGGGCGATTCCGCCCGGCCGATCTCGAAACACGGCGGCGGCCGTGAGCGATCGAGCGGCGCCGCGTCGGCCGCCGGCGGCCGCGCGCTTGCCGTCGGAGGCGGCGTCGTCTCCGCGATCGACCGGTCGCGCGGGCAGGCTGCGGCGACGAGCGGCGACAGGGTCAGGAGAAGGACCAGGGGGCGTGGGGTGAGCGGCATTGGTGTTCCTCCCGTTCCGTGCGGGGAACGATAGGCGCGGCCGGACGCGGCCGGCAAGTCCGGAGCCGCCCGTCCCCCGACCGGTCGATCGAACGTACCTTTGGTACCTTTAGAACCTGAACGCCTCCTCGGCGCCGGCCAGATCGATCTCGGCGATGAACCACTCGTCGCCCGATTTCCGGAACAGCACTCGCACGGGCTGCCGGTACCGTTGGCCGCCCTCGGTGAACAGCAGCATCGTGCGCAGCATGGCGCGCCCGTTCTCCACGCGGACGTCGTCCTCGGACGCGGTCGTGGTCATCGTCTCGACGGCGGCGTGCCGGGCCGCATCCGCGGCGCGCTCGGCCACCTTCGCCTCGTCCCCGGCTCCGAAGGAGTGCCGGCTGCCGTAGCCCGAGGCGGAGAGGCCGAACTCGGCGAGCTTCGCGAACCCGGGCAGATCGGAGAACCTGCGCGCCCGCGCCGCCTCGGCCGCGGCGTGGAACCGGTCCGCGACGCGCTCCTCGTCCGAGTAGACCAGGCCGTCTCCCACCCGGCAGACGAAGTACCCGAGTCCGAAGACGCCGAGGGCGACGGCGGCGAGCTTCAGGCGAGGCATCGGCGGGACCTACACGGTGACGACTTCGCGGTACTCGCCGAAGACCTTGCGCAGCGTACCGGAGATCTCTCCCACCGTTGCGAGCGCCTCGACGCAGTCGAGCACGCGGGGCATCAACTCGCCCTTGGGGTCGAGCGCGGCGGCCTCGAGGCTCCGCATCGCGTCGGTCCACTTCCGTTCGTCCCGCCGTGCGCGCACGTCCCGGACCCGCTGCACCTGGTCCCGTTCGATCCGCGGGTCGAGCTTGAGCGTTCCCGGGCGCGGCGAGTCCGAGGTGAATTCATTGACCCCGACGATCGTGCGCAGTTTCTTCTCGACCTCGATCTGCCAGGCGTAGCTGGTGTTCTGGATCTCGCGCTGGATGAACCCGGCCTCGATGGCGGCGACGACGCCGCCCATCGCGTCGATCCGCTCGATGTACTGCCGCGCCCGCCGCTCGATCCCGTCGGTGAGCGCCTCGACGAAGTAGGAGCCTCCGAGCGGGTCGACCAGGTCGGCGGCGCCGGTCTCGTGGGCGACGATCTGCTGCGTCCGGAGCGCGAGGGTGACGGCGTCCTGGGAGGGGAGTGCGAGCGCCTCGTCGAAGGAGTTGGTGTGAAGCGACTGGGTGCCGCCGAGGACGGCGGCGAGCGCCTGGAATGCGACGCGGACGGCGTTGTTGAGGGGCTGTTGGGCGGTGAGGGTGCAGCCGGCGGTCTGCGTGTGGAACCGCAGGGCGAGCGCGCGCGGGTTGCGCACGCCGAACCGCTCGGAAAGCAGGCGCGCCCACAGCCTGCGGGCCGCGCGGTACTTGGCCACCTCCTCGAGCAGGTTGGAGTGCGCGTTGAAGAAGAACGACAGCCTCTCGCCGAAGGACTCGACGTCGAGCCCGGCGTCGATCGCGGCGCGCACGTACGCCAGGCCGTTGGCCAGCGTGAAGGCCACCTCCTGGACGGCATCGCACCCGGCCTCCCGCATGTGGTAGCCGGAGATCGAGATCACGTTCCACTTGGGCACGTGCCGCCCGCACCAGGCGAAGATGTCGGTGACGATCCGCATCGACGGGCCCGGCGGGTGGATGTACGTCCCGCGGGCGACGTACTCCTTGAGCACGTCGTTCTGGATCGTGCCTCCGAGCGCCTCGGCGGGGACGCCGCGACGGCGCGCGACCGCGACGTACATCGCCAGCAGCGCGGCCGCGGTGGAGTTGATCGTCATCGACGTGGTGACCTTGTCGAGCGGCATGCCTCCAAGCAGCAGGTCCATGTCCTCGACGGTGTCGATCGCCACGCCCACGCGGCCGACCTCGCCCTCGGCGCGCGGATCGTCCGAGTCGTACCCGGTCTGCGTCGGGAGGTCGAAGGCGACCGACAGCCCCGTCTGGCCCTGCTGAAGCAGGTAGCGGAACCGCTCGTTCGTCTCGCGCGCCGTGCCGAAACCGGCGTACTGCCGCATCGTCCACAGTCGGCCGCGGTACAAGTTCGGCTGCACGCCTCGGGTGAACGGCGGCTCGCCCGGGAAGCCGAGGTCGGCAAGCGGATCGAGACGCTCGACATCCAGGTGGGTGTACAGGGTCGCGGCATCCTCGGCGCCGGCGAGCGCCGGCGCGCGTCTGCGCGGCGGCGACTTCGCCTCGGCCTTGGCCAGCGAGGCTTCCCATTTCGTCAGGCGGTTCCGGAACTCGGCAGCGTCGGACATTGCGGTTCGTTCCCATGGCGCGGGGCGGAGCGCACACGCAGGTGCGCCCCTACCCGGTTTTCTTCCTCTTGATGATGGCCAGCAGTTTCTCGCCGATCGCGGTCGCAAGCACCCGGCAGTCCGGGATCGCCGCGCCGAGCGTCCCGGGTGGCGCGTCGGAGAGCGCCACGATGGCTCCGACGGCGCGGCCGAGCACCGGGATCGGGATCGTCACGGCGCGCTCCGGCATCCTCCCGCCGCCCGTCGGACGCAGCGGCTCCGGTCCGGCGGCCGAGGGTCCCGCCTGGGGGTCGGCGCCGGCGAACCCTCGATCGAAGACGCCGTTGCAGCCGGGCCGCGCGGCGAGATCCGACTCGCCGAACAGGGCGCGAAACGCCGCGCCCGCCTGGTGGACCGCGTAGACCCCGTCACGACGCGTCAGGAACGCGGCCGGGCCGATCGCTTCCTCGATGATCCCGAGCGTCGCGTCGATCACGCCGTCCTGTTCGTGGATGGCGCGGATCGACTCGCGGACCAACTCGACCGTCCACTCCGAGAACCCAGGGGCGGGGGCAGGCGCGGGCGGGGCCGGAGGCGTCGGAGCGGGCTGCGCGGCCGAAACGTCGATCGGCTCCGGCTTCGACGCCGACGCGGCCTTCGGCGCCGCCGGCGGAACCGGGGCCGCGGCCGGCGTCGCGGACGCGAAAGCAGGTCCTCCACCCATTCTCGGCGTCGCCTTCCGCTCCCGGCCGGGCGCCGCCACTGCCGTACGGGACTCGCGCGTCGCCGGCGGGAGGATCGGGAACGGCTTCGTCGGCTCAGATGCGGGCATGCTCGGCGGCCGGCGGTCGGCCGTGCCTGCCGGCAGGCAGGCGGTCGGCGGGTGGGGGGCGGCGTCCGGTTTCCTTGCAACGGCGCCGGCCATGGGCCCGGAGACCGGCATGATCGGCGGCGGAGTCGGCACGGGCGCCGCCGGACGTGCCGCGGGCGCGGGCGTGACGCCGGCCGCCTCCGGCGCCGGCGGGATCAGTGTAACGTCGACTCTGGGCGTCGGCGCGCGGGGCCTGTCGACCG
>CAMTWF010000281.1:0-14288 GCA_947085355.1 uncultured delta proteobacterium | reverse complement strand
TAGCGCGGCGGCCTGCCTGCCGGCAGGCAGGCGCCGCAACCAAACGATGAATCACCGCAGAGACCGCAGAGGGCGCAGAGAATGGTCTCTGTGTTCTCTGCGTGCTCCGCGGTGACCAATATCGTCGCGCCGTGCGACGAAGTTCGGGGGTAGTAGATCAATAGTGTAGCGGCGAGGCGTAGGCGCCGAAGGCGCCAAGCCCGCCGGACCGCCGACAGCCGGTCACCTGCGCTTCTTCGGCGGTTCGGGCGGCGGCACGGACGTTCTGCGCCGTCCGGATCGCGCCGGTTCCGGCGGGGGCGGCGGCGGCGGCGGGGCCGGGGCCGGTTCCAGCGTGTCGATGTCCCCGGCGCCCAACTCACCGGTGATGTCGGAGCTTTCCAGGACGTCGTCCACGGTCACCGCTATTGCGCCTGAATCGCCGGCCGGCTCGGGCGGGGCGTCGCCTTCCTGCAGCGCGACCGGGGAGGCCGGCTGCCTGGCTGCCGCCATCCATGCGAGTTGGTCGGCCGACAGCTTCGCGGAGTCGTCGCCGTCGTCCCACGTAGGCAGGAACGGCGGCTCCTGGGGCGCCGCAGGGCGCTCCGGCGCCGCGACGGCGGCCTGGGCGGGAGCGTCGCCGACCGTCTCGGGCGCGTCCGCAGCCTCGTCGGTCGGGGGTTCCGCCGCGTCCGGCGGGGCGTCGTCGCCGGTCTCGCCGGCGGCGTCCGCGCCCTCGGCCGGCGGCGTCACGGTCTCCTCGATGAGATCCTCGCGGCCTGTCGCGCCGGCGTCGACATCTTCGGCGCCCAGCGGCGCCTCCGGCTCGGCGTCGAAGTCCGGCGGCATGACAGGCGGCTCGAAAACGTCCGGCGAGGAGTCCTCTTCGTCGGCCCCGGCGAGACGCGGGGCGGCGAGCCGCTTGATCTTGGCGGGGATCTCGTCGTCGTCCGGGCGCAGCCGCTGGAGCTTCCGGTACACGTCGATCGCCTCATACCGGTTGCCGATCTTGTCCTCCCAGATGCCGGCGATCCTGGTCAGCAGATCAACGCGTTCGTCGTCGCCGTAGGCCTTGGACAGTTGGTCCTCGAGGATGACGACGAGGTCGTTCCAGCGGCCGACCTTTTCGTAGAAGCCGGCGAGCCTGGTGCGGGCGTCGTCGTCGTCCGGGTCGAGTTGGAGGAGCTGCCAGTAGTGGTCCGCGGCCTCCTCGGCCCGGCCGAGGTCGGCCTCGAGGATGGTCGAGCGTCGTCGGTGGAGGTCCTTCGCCATGTCGACGCGCACCGACATCTGAAGGGCCTCGGCGTAGTGGTCGGCGAGCGCCTCCAGGAAGCCGTGTTCGCGTGCGAGCTTTTCGAGATCCTGTACGAGCATCTCGTCGGTGGGGGCCTCCAGGTGGGCTGCCTTCATGGCCGCGAAGGCCGAGGCCGGCTCTCCGGCGCCGTCGAGGTGGACGGCGACGATGCGCCGGTGGAACACGAGTCGCGACGGGTCCGCGTGGTCGTAGGAGGCGCCGAGCTTCTGGTACGTCCGGACGAGCCAGTCCCAGCCTTGCCCCTTCCCGGAGTCCGGGAGCTTCTCCTCCATGGCGCGGACGCTGCGGATGGCGTGCTCGGCCAGCTCGTCGGAGAACGGGTCCTGGCCTATCGCGCGGCTGACGACGTTGAGCGCCTTGTCGACGTGGCCCATGTTCAGGCCGTACACCTCGGCGGCCCGCAGCATCAGTTCGGCCCTGCGGCCCTGGTCGGCGGCCGAGCGGCAGCGTTTGTCCAGAGCGCGGAGCAGATCGTCCCAGCAGGCGGCGCTGCGCGCGGCGCGGTCGTAGAGGTCGAACAACTCCTCGTCGTCGGGGCGCTCCTCCATGGCGTGGACGAGCGGTCCGAGCGCGAACTCCGGTTTGCGCCCGTCGTCCAGCACGACCGAGGCGAACCTGCGCAGCATTGCCACGCGGTCGTCGGACAGGTCGGCCCGGCGGAGCATGATGTCGTAGGCCTTGCCGAGGATCTCCCAGTGGGCGCCGATACGTGCGATGCGGTCGCACTCCGCCAGCAGCGTGTCGTCCGTGGGCACGGTCCGGACGGCCTCGACCATGTCCTCCAGGGCGTGGAGCGGCGCCTTGGCGTCCTGCTCCCACACCCTGGCGGCCTCGCGGAGGAAACGCACCCGGTCCTCCTCGGGCGCCTGTCTGGCGGCGGCGGCTTCGTACACGCCGGCGAGCGACTCCCATCGTTCGAGCCTGCGTCCGGCCTCGCACACGGCGTCGAATATCTCCGTTTCACCGGGCGTGCGCTGGAGCGCCTCCTGGAACCAGCCCCAGGCGCGTTCGAGGTCCTTGAGCCTGGTTTCGGCGATGCGCGCGCCCTCGATCAGCAACTGGGCCTGGTCGAGCGGCAGGTCTGCGGCCTTCGACCTGGCGCGCAGCACCTTGAGCAGCTTCTCGAAGTCGCCGACCTGGTCGTACAGTTCGGACAGCGCCGCGAGCGCCCCGGCGTGCAGCGGCTCCTTGGAGCGGATCCGCTCGTAGGTCTCGATCGCGAGCTGCGGGGCCTCCAGCGGGCCCCGGTACCACTCGCCCAGCGTCTCGGAGTGGCGGATCGCCTCGTCGGGATCGTCCGTCAGCTCGCGGAGGCGCTCCAGCGCCTCCGCCGCGGCCAGGTGGTTGCCGGCGCGGACCTGGACGTCGACTATCTTGCGAAGCGTCTCGTGATGGTCGGGCGCGACCTCGTCGAGGATGCGGCGCAGCACCAGGGCGGCCTTGGCGGGCTGTTCGAGCTGCTCGTCCAGGAGCCTTGCGGCCTCGGTCAGCAGCCCGGCCTTGGCTTCGGCCTCCGGCGCGATGTTCGCCCTGCGAACCGTGTTGTCCACCAGCGCGGCCCAGTCGCCCTTCGTCTCGTGCAGGCGGCCGAACGCCTCGAGCGCCTCGGGGTCGTCGCCGTCGCGCAGGATCGTCGCGTACCGCTCGCACGCCGCCTCCAGGTCGCCGACCTGCTGGTCGAGCACCTGGGCCGCCTTGCGAATCAGCGTCTTGCGGCGGGCCACGTCCCGCACCGCCTTGGCCCACTCCTCGAACGAGGCCGCGATCTCGGCGTGCTGCCCGAGTTCCTCGTACATCCGGTGCAGCTCGTCGCGCACCTCATCGTTGACGGCGTCGATCGCCAGGGCCCGGCGCAGCGCGTCGGCGGCGCGCGACAGATCGCCGAGCTGCGTGCGGGCCAGCGCCGCCAGGCGGCGCAACGCGACGGGCTTCTCCTTGTCCGCCAGCCTGGCGACCAGGGCGTCGACGGCGTCGGCCGCGGCCTCCCATGAGCCGGTCGCCTCGAACAGGTCGATCTGCCTCCGGAGGGTCGCGACGTGGCCCGGATTCTCGGAGAGGATCGCATCCACCGTCTCGAGCGCCTCGGGGTAGGCGTGCAGCCGCTCGTGCTGGACCAGCAGCAGCTTCTCCCTCGCCCGCAGTCGCTCGACCGAGGACTCGGCCCGATCCGCCTGCTCGCGCAGGACCCGTGCGAGGTCCTCCCACCGCTTCGTATGCTCGGACAGCGCCTCGATCTTCTTGAGGTGCTTGGGGTTGGTCTCGTCGACCGCCTGGACGCGCCACATCGTGTCGAGCGTGGCGGAGTAGTCCTTGAGCGACGTCTCCTGGATGCCTACGATGCGCACGAGGAGGGCGAGCCTTCCCGCGTCGTCCTCGGCGAGCTGCACGAGCTGCTCCATCAGTTCGACCAGATCCGCCCATCGTTCGAGCTTGCGCAGCAGCCGTTCGAGCGACCTGCGTGCGTCGCCGTGCGTCGGATCGATCGCCAGGACGCGCTGCCAGGCCGCGACCGCGGCGTCGGCGTCGCCGAGCCTCCCTTCGGCAAGCGCGGCGGCCTCCTTGAGCCGCATGATTCGGACGCTGGGCGGCAGACCGGTGTTGAGGCCGGCGCCCATCAGCATCCGGTGCAGCGAGGGGAAGTTCCCCTTGGCGCGGTAGCGACGCTCCAGATACGCCACCGCCTCCGGATCCCCGGGAAGGGCCTCGACGATCCGCTCCATGATCGCCTCGACCTTGTCCTCCTTGCCCCCCATCTTGAGACGCTGCGCCTCCAGCCGGAGCCGCTCGATGTCCGACGGCGCCGGCGATTCCGCGGCGGCGGCGTCGGCGTCGGCGGCGGTCGCGAGCGCCTCCGCCAGATCCGGCGGGACCATTCGCGTGGGAGGCTCGCCGGCCGGAGCCGCCCGCTCCGGCGGCGCGACGGGCGCGAACGCCTCCCCCCCGCCCTCGTCCCCGAACAGCGCGCCGAGATCCCCGGCGGGCGCCGCGGGCGCCGCGGGCCGGACGAACTCCGGCACCGCGACCGGCTCCCCGCCCCTTGCGTGCAGCGGGATGCCGCCGCCGGTCTCCTGGAGCTTGGCGATCCCGAACTGGTCCCCGCGGCGGGCGAGCGCCGCGAAGATCGGCCTGGCCGCGTCCGCGTTGCGCAGGTAGTCCCACTCGATGCGCCCGATCGCCCTCAGCAGGGGGACGGGCGCGGACTCGAACGGGCGGCCTTCCATGCAGCGGCGAAGGCGCTCCGCGGCCCGCTCGATCTGTCCCGTGTCGGCGGCGAGCCGGGCGTACGATTCGAGCGCTTCCTCGTGCGCCGGGGCGAGGTCGATGGCGTACTCGAGGTAGTCGATCGTCTGGGCGGGGTTGCCGATCCTGGAGAGATGGAAGAGCCTGTCGGCGGCGCGCGCGGCGTCGTCCGGCCTGGCCGAAGAACCCTGCGACCGCTTGGCGAGCATCATCGCCAGATCGTAGAGGGCGTCCGCGTCGCCGGGGGCGACGGCGACGGCCTCTTCCAGCGCCCTCACGGCCCCGTCGGTGTCCCCGAGCGAGTCGGCGCGGAGCAGCGCGAGTTCCCGCAGGAGCTGCGCCTTGCGCTCGGCCGAAGTCTCGGCCTTCACCTCCAGCTCGCACAGCTTCGCGGCGCTGCGCGCATCGCCCGCGCGGCGGTAGATCTCGCGGGCCAGGTAGAGCGCCAGGACGTTGGTCGGGTCGACGGTGTAGGCCCGCTTGTAGTAGCGGATCGCCTCCTTGACGTCGCCGTCGACCTTCTCCTTGATCTCGCCGAGGTTCTGGTAGAGCCGCGACCGGAGCCGTGCGGTTTCCGGAACGTCGCCCAGACGCTCGACCGAAACGATGCGCTCGGTCAGAAGCGCCGTCAGCCCCGCGAAGTCCTGGGCGTCCCGGTACGCGGCCTCCAGCCGGTCGCCGACCTGCTCGTTCAGCGCATCCGCCCGGAACGCCTCCTGCAAGTCGCGCATCCCCTTCGCCGCGTCGTTCTCGCGGTCCAGCCAGATCGATGCTGCGTACAGCAGGTGCTGGGCCCGCTCGCGGGCGTCGGCCAGGTGCTGCGCGCGGAACTCGTAGAGTTCCGCGAGCTGCGCGTTTTGGCGCTGCTGCTCGAAGAATTCCCGCAACGCGCCGAAAGCGGCGGGGTCGGTCGGATTCTCTGTCAGGCGCCGGTGGTGAAGCTCGAGATCCCGGTAGTCCATGGCGGCAGGACCCTACCACCGGCGGTTCCGACTGACAAGGATGCAATGCGCGTCCGAATTCGGGGCAGGCGCCGGTTTTCCCGCCGCGATCGGGGACGTTCGCCGGACTGCCGGGCGCCTTCAGCGCCTCTTGCCGGCCGCGCGGGCGATGCGCGAGCGGTTCTTGGCCGCCAGCTTGGCCTTGTGGCGGACGGAGCGCTTGCGGTTGATCTTCTTCGGTCGTTTGCGCCAGATGAACATGGTCGCTCAGTCTCCTGGTCGGGGGTCTTTTCGAGGAGCCGCGGGCGACGCCGTAGAGGCGCCGCCCGCGGGCCGATCGCGGAGAAGCCGGGGCGCCTACCCGCCGCAGACCCCGGTCGACGTGCTGCAGACGGTGAAGCCCGGCTGCCGCTGGAAGATGTCGGTGCACCAGGCGTTGCCGCCGACCGCGGGGCACCTGGGCCAGCAGAGACCGCGCGGCGCCGCGGCGTCCGGGGCGATGACCGTGCCATAGAGGAACCCGGCGAAGGAATAGCAGGCCATGTTGGCCGGGCAGCCGTTGGATCCGAGCGGCGCGCCGGGGAGGTCGCAGGTCGCGACGCACAGACCGCCGACGCACGCGGCCGGGGCCGGGTCGGTCGGGATGGCCGGAGCGCCGCACAACTGGGCAGCAAGCGCCTGCCTATTCGGAATGGCAGGATCCACGGGGCAGGAGACGCTGCAGAAATTCGGCGGCTGCTCGTTGAAGCTGAAGCAGGAGCCGAGGCCGAGCGGCGAGTTGCACTCCGGATCGTCGGTGCACGGCTGGTTCAGGCCCACCGTGCCGCCGGCGAAGTTCCCGAACCAGCAGAAGCCCGTGGCGGTGGTTCCGTCGGTGTAGCTGATCGGGCTGCACGCGTGGTCGCCCGTGTCGGGGACCCCGACGACGCCCACGTCGCGGCACGGGTACCCGGTGTCGCCGGGCTGAGTGCCGATCTCGCAGATGGGAACGCATGCCTGGAAGTCGGTCCCGAGTTCGGCGCAGCCGGAGCCGATGGGGCAGTCGCGGCCGTTCAGGTCGCACCTGTCCTTGAGGCAGTAGCCGCCGTCGAAGTCGTAGTTCCATTCGCTCAGGCACCGCGTGTCGGCCGGGCAGTCGGACTCGTGCTCGCACATGCCGCCGATCCGGCAGAGTCCGCCGGGACAGCCGTCCATGCTGCACTGGTAGGTCCAGCAAAGATCGCAGGTGTCGGTGCACTCGGCCGGACGCGGTAGCTCCGTCACCTCGCCGGTCTGCCGGATGCCGTCGCCGGTCTCGCCCGTGTCGAGCACCGTGTTGCCGTTCCTGTCGCCGTCGCGCCAGATCTCGCAGCACTCGCGGTTGTTGGAGCAGCCCGGGAAGCACGCCTCTGCCGTCAGCGAGCACTCGTAGCCGTCACGGCAGTCGCAGTTGCTCGTGTGCGGGTTGAGCAGCCTGTCCGCCACGGCGCATGAGTCGACGCAGATGTAGTAGCGGCGGCCGGACGTGTCCTGCCCGCCGTAGAGGCAGGCCGATCCCGGACCGCAAACCAGCTCCGGATTGTCCGGATCGCACGCCGGTGCGCCGGTCGCGGAGAAGATGCAGTACCCGCCGTGCCAGCTCCGATACTCCTCGCCGTTGAAGATCTCGACTTCCTCGGGGATGCAACGATAGCCCGGCTCGCAGTCCTCGTCGGCCGTGCACGGCGACCCGGGACCGCCGGCCGGCGGATCCGGCGGGTCGTTCGGACACGCCGGGGAGAAACACTCGGGGGGTACGTCCGGGATGTCGGCCTCGTCAGGGACGTCGGCCTCGGCCTCGGCGTCGGCATCCGCGTCGGCGTCGGCGTCGGCGTCGGCGTCGGCGCCTGCATCGTCGGTCCGGGCGTCGTCGGGGCGGGGCGGCGTGTCGTCTCCATCGCAGCCGCCGGACCCCCCGAGCGCCGCCAGGACGGCCAGAACAATCCACATTCTACTTGCCATCGAATCTCCTCCTCTTCCGTTGCGAACCATCCGCGCGGTCGCACGAAGCCGTCCGCGCGCCTCCGACCTCAAAACGCCCGGAGCATACGAGCCGGATCCGGGGTTGTCAACCCCGCGCCCGAGTTCACGGGAAAACCGGGGGCCGGGGTCACGCGGCGGCGGCCAGGCCGAGACCGGCGGCGTAGGCGGACAGGCGCGGCCGGAGCATCGCCCGGCCCCGGTGCAGACGCGACATCACCGTGCCGATCGGCACGGCCAGGATCCGGGAAGCCTCGGCGTAGTCGGCATCGCCCAGGTCGACGATCGTGACCGCCTCGCGGAACTGCACCGGCAACGTCTCGATCGCCGCCAGCACCTCGCCGTGCACCGCCACCGGCGAGGGCGCCTCGGGGATCGCCGCGGCGACGGCCGAGTCGGCGCGCCGCGCCACCGCGTCCCGAGACCACACCCGCTCGTCGCGCCGTCGCGCCTTGCGATACAGGCCGATGAAGGCGTTCGTGGCGATGCGCAGCAGCCACGGACGCGCCGAGTCGGGACTCTCGAGCTGGTCGAACCGACGCCAGCCGAGGAGGAACGTCTCCTGGCAGAGATCCTCCGCGTCCTGGGGATGGCGCGTCAGGCGCAGCGCGAACCGAAGCACGCCCTCGTAGTTCAGGCGGGTGACCTCCCCGAACGCCGAACGACGTCCCAAAGCAGCCGCCTGGGCGATGCGACACATCGGCGCGAATTGGTGCAATTTCGGTTCCACGGTCGGCAGACCGATGGGCCGCCCGCCATCTCCCTGGAATCCCGCCCCAAACGGCCGAACCGGAGCCGCCCCCGGTGCGCCGCAGACGGGTCGCACCGGTTGAGAAAGACGGCCCGGAGCATGACAAGCGGATCATACGACGGAGTAGGAGAGGCACCGACAGGGGGCAGGGGGCAGTGGGCAGTGGGCAGTGGTCAGTGGTCAGTTCTTGGGCGCCGATCTGACTCGCCGAACACCGAGCACCGAGCACCCACCACCGACCACTGACCACTGACCACTGACTACTGACCACCGACCACTGACCACTGACCACTGACTACTGACCACTGACCACTGACCACTGACCACTGACTGCGCGCAAGGCCGCCGGCAGCGACCGCACGATGTCGCGCGCCGCCAGGCCCCGCCCGTCGCCGCCGTTCGCAGCGCGGTCGGCCGCGGCGCCGTGGATGAATACGGCGGCGCAGGCGGCCTCGACGGCTCCGAGACCCTGCGCCAGGAAGGCGCCGGCGATGCCGGTCAGCACATCGCCGGAACCTCCCGATGCCATCCCCGGGTTCCCCGTCGGGTTGACGAAGACGCGCCCGTCGGGCGACGCCACCACCGTTCGGGCGCCCTTGAGCGCCACGACGGCGCCGCAATCGGCGGCAAGACGGCGGGCGACGCCGATCCGATCCGCCTGTACGTCGGCGGTCGAGATGCCGGCCAGCCGCGCCATCTCGCCGGGGTGCGGCGTCAGCAGGCGCGGCGCCGGGGCGTCCCGCAACAGATCGGTCCTGCCGGCGAGCGCGTTGAGCGCATCGGCATCGAGCACGACCGGGACCGCGGCGCGGCGGACGATCCGTTCGACGAGCGCCGCGATACCCGGGCCGACGCCGCAGCCGGGGCCGATCGCGATCGCGGTCTTCCCCGCGGCGAGCTTCTTCCAGCGACGCTCGTCCTCGCGTCGCAACGGCGCGCCGGCGCCGTCGAGCAGCGTCTCGACCATCGCCTCCCGAACGCGGGCCTCGATCGACGGGCGCGCGTCGGCGGTTGTCACGACCGTCACGAGGCCGGCCCCGGCCCGCACGGCGGCCTCGGCGCCGAGCACCGCCGCGCCGCTCTTGCCGGGCGTGCCGGCCACGAGCGCCAAGTGGCCGAACGTCCCCTTGTGCGCGTCCCGGCGGCGAACCGGGAGGATCGATGCGATGAAGCAGGGCGTCAGCAGGCGGGCCTCGAAGCCGACCTCCTCCCCCAGCGTCGCGGGCGCGCCGATCGGGAGGACGGTCACCTCGCCGGCGAGATCGACGCCGGGGTGCAGGGCCAGGCCGACCTTCATCTCGCCGAACGTCAGCGTGCGATCGGCCCGGACGCAGACGCCGAGCGGCCTGCCGGTGTCGCAATCGAGGCCGGAGGGGATGTCGAGCGCCGCCTTGACGCCCGGGGCGGCGTTGATCGCGTCGACGATCGCGGCGATCGGCCCTGCAATCCCGCGGTCGAGGCCCGTGCCGAACAGGGCATCGACCACGACGGCGTCGTGCAGCAGCGAGCGCGCGATACGCTGCGCCGGGGGGCTGTTCGGCGCTTCGCGCCTCACCGCCCCCCGGACCCCCGCGGAACCTCGCGGCGGAGCCGCGAGGTCCCGCTGCCCTTCCTCCCCCGCGCAGTCGACGTTGTCGTGCCGCCTGGCCCGGGCGATGGCGAGGTTGACGCCCGCGTCGCCCCGGATCCGGTCGGGCGGCGCGGCGAGGTAGATGCGGACGCGCACGCCGGCGTTCGCAAGGTGGCGGGCGACGACGAGGCCGTCGCCGCCGTTGTTGCCGGGCCCGCAGACGATTCCGACGCGCGGCCGGCCGCCGCCAGGCCCGCTCGGCAACCCGTCGGCGATCCGCCGGATCGCGTCGGCCGCCCCGCGGCCGGCGTTCTCCATGAGCACGATCCCGGGGATGCCGTACCGCTCCTGGGCGACCTCGTCGTACCGCCGGATCTGCCGCCGCGTGAGGAGGATCACATCGAGACCGCCGCCCGGATCCGCGCGATCATCTCCCGCACCGACGCATCCAGGCCCACGAGCACCGCCCGGGCGACGATCGCGTGGCCGATGTTGAGTTCCTCCAGGCCGGGGATCGCCGCCACCGGGGCGACGTTGTCGTGGTGCAGGCCATGGCCGGCCGAAACCCTGAGGCCGAGTTCCTCCGCCCTGCGGGCCGCCGCCCGCAGCGTCAGGAGTTCGCCCTTGCGCGAGTCCTCGTCGGCGCGCCCGGCGTACGTCCCCGTGTGCAACTCGACCGTGTCCGCCACGCCGAGCTTCGCTACCGCCTCCAGCAAGGCCGGATCGGGTCCGACGAAGAGGCTGACGCGCACGCCGAGCGGGCCGACGGCGTCCGCGGTCCTGCGGATCGCGTCGGCCGCCGCCGCGACGTCGAGGCCCCCCTCGGTCGTCCGCTCCTCGCGCTTCTCGGGGACCAGCGTCACCATGTCCGGCTTCGTCTCCGCCGCGATGCGGGCCATCTCGGGCGTGGCGGCCATCTCGAGGTTGAAGACCGTCTGGACGACCTCGCGCAGGACCCGCACGTCGCGGTCGCTGATGTGCCTGCGGTCCTCGCGCAGGTGGACGGTGATCCCGTCGGCGCCGGCCATCTCGACGATGCCGGCCGCCGTGACGGGATCCGGGTAGCGCGTTTCCCGCGCCTGCCTCAGAGTCGCCACGTGATCGATGTTGACGTACAGACGAACCATCGCGACCTCCTTGCGGGCGTCCGATCGCCGCCCCGCGGCGATCACGCCCCGCGACACGCCTCCGACGGCCGAACCGGCAGCCTGCGGAAGACCAACCTGTACACCACAAGCCCCTCCCGCTCGCACCGCACCTCCCTGTCCGAGCGCACCCCGGTCGGGTTTGCGGGCAGGTAGCGGGTCGGGCCCGCGGCGTCGTCGAACAGCCCGGACGCGGCGAACGACTCCCGGAACCGTTCGGCGCGATCGACCACGTCGGTCTGCAGGAGGAGTTCCCCGCCCGGCTCGAGAAGTCTGGCGATCTCGTCGACCATCGCCGGGCAGATCACCTGCCGCTTCTGATGGCGCCGCTTCCACCACGGGTCCGGGAAGTTGATCGAGCAGGCGCGGAAGAACCCGTCCGGCCGCAGCCGCGGCGCGAGGGCCCGGAAATCGCCGCGGAGCACTCGGACGCGCGCCCGCGCCGGCGCGTCCAGCCGCGCCGCGGCGTACAGCGCGAAGCCCCGGCGCTTCTCGATCCCGAGCAGCGTGCCGTCCGTACGAGCCGCGGCCCATTCCCGCAGCGACAACCCCTTGCCGAACCCGACGTCGAGATCCGCCGGCCGAGAACACCCGAGCCGCTCGCGTACGTCCACCAGCCCCGGCGGAAGATCGATCTCGTCGAAAAGGACCCTCGCGGCTTTGCCGCGAGGGTCCGCGGGGGTCCGGGGGGCGTCAAGCCGCGAAGCGGCGGACTGCCCCCCGGTGCAAAGGACCCTCGCGGCTTTGCCGCGAGGGTCCGCGGGGGTCCGGGGGGCGTCAAGCCGCGAAGCGGCGGACTGCCCCCCGGTGCAAAGCATCGCCACGTCGCCCGCCGCGGCCGCCGGGATCTCCGCGCTCTCCATGCGCGCCGGATACTACCGGCGACGGCGATGGTGTCAACGCCACGGGGAACGCCCGTCGCGGGCGATCCGGGACGGCGCGTTTCTCGCGGGCCGCGGAGCGCCGTGATAGGATCGCCGCCGGAGGCGGGGCAATGGCTCTCGATGAGATGAAGGTCCACCTGCTCACGAGGGGCGCCTACTATCACGGCGCCCTCCGGTACTCCGAGGCGCCTGGAGCGGCCAAGCCCAGGCTGCTCGACTTCCTCAACGCCCAGGCGCGCGGCCGCCAGGGTCTCCCCGCGAAGGCCGTCCCTATGCTGCACCTGGACGACGCGGACGTCACCGTCTACCGCGGGGACGAGAAGGTCGCGGTGCGGTCGCCGAGCGTCTCGGTCGCGGTGCGTGCCGTGGTGGTCGCGTTCGACGAGGGGCCGGCCAAGCGGGACAGCATCGGACCGCAGGCGACCTACGAGAAGCGTCTGGCCCTCGAGGAGGAGCCGCTCGTGATCCTGACCCGCACCCGGCACAGGCTGGTCGGCAAGGTGCGCGGCGGCGTCAGGCGCCTCACCGTGCGCACGGCCGACGAGCCGTTCGTCGCCGTGACGGGCGTCTCGATCGAGGATCTCTCCACCGGGGCTCGCCGGCCCGCCGCGCTGTCGTTCGTCGCCCTCAACATGGAGTTCGTCGAGGCGTTCTGGGAGGCGTAGCGGCGGGAGTCGACTTTGGACTTCACCGTCACGCCAGTTCGATCCGTCCCGGTCCGAAGTCGCGGGCGACGGCGGCGATGAGGTCGTCGGTGGGGTCGACGCGGCAGCGTTCCGGGAGCGCCACGACGGTTTCGCCGCGGTTGGGCACCGTGATGTGCAGGTAGGCGGGACACGGCCCGCGGTTGGCCTCCAGCGTGGAGCGCAGGCGCGCGAGGCCGCGGTCGTCCAGTGATGCGGCGTCGACGCGGATCCGGACGACGCGCGTGCGTTCCTGCCGGACTTCGGCGAACGTCCGCGCCTCGGTGAGGACGAACCGGACGGACTCGTCGTCGCCGTCCTGGCCGCCGGCGGCGTCGCGGAAGACGGATGACTCCACCTTGCCGGTGCACAGCACCGGCCGCCCCGATCGCAGGACCGCCTCGAAGCGATCCAGCGCCTGCGGCGGAACGAACGTCTCGACGGCGCCGGTCAGGTCCTCCAGGTGGAAGACCGCGGTACGCCTGCCGGTCTTCCGGCTCAGGCGTTCCTGGAGGCCTTCCACCATGCCGCCGACGCAGACCGTGGTCCCGATCGGCTTGTCCTCGACCTCCGCAGCGACGGCCGATGCGTAGCGCCGCACGTCATCCTCGTACCTGTGCAGCGGGTGCCCGGAGAGGTACGCGCCGATCGAGTCGCGCTCCAGGCGCAGCAGCTTCATCTCGTCCCATTCGTCGGACTGCGCGAAGGCGGCCGCGGAACCGCCCGCGGGCGCGGAGCCGCCGCCGTCGAGCAGGTCGAAGAGGCCCTGCTGGCCGGCCTCGCGGTCCCTCCGGCGGGCGCGGCCGAACTCGATCGCGCGGTCGAGGTTGGCCAGCAGGGTGGCGCGCGAGACGCCGACCGGGACGGACGTCCCGTCGAAGGCGCCGGCCTTGATCAGCGCTTCGAGCACCGAGCGGTTGACCCTGCGCATGTCCACGCGGCCGCAGAAGTCGAAGAGATCGGTGAAGGGGCCCTCGGTGCGCGCCTCGACGATCGCATCGATCGCCGCGCCGCCGACGCCCTTGACGGCGCTGAGGCCGAACCGGATCGCCCCGGCGACCGGCGACCGCCGACCGCCGACACCCGGCCGCTCCACGACCGTGAAGTCGGCCTGCGATTCGTTGATGTCCGGCCCGAGCACCTCGATCCCGGACGATCTCGCCTCCGAGATGTAGCGCACGACGCGGTCGGTGTCGTCGCGGTCGCAGGTGAGCAGGGCTGCGAGGAACTCGACCGGGTGGTGCACCTTGAGGTACGCGGTCTGGTAGGCCAGCACCGCGTAGGCCGCCGAGTGGCTCTTGTTGAAGGCGTACTCCGCGAACTCCGCGATCTGCTCGAACACCCGCGCGGCGATTCCGGCGTCGGTCCCTCTCGCCATCGCCCCCTCGACGAACGGCTCCCGGTTCTCCTGCATCACCTCCCTGCTCTTCTTGCCCATCGCCTTGCGGAGGTTGTCGGCCTGTCCGAGCGAGTAGCCCGCCATCAGCACGGCGATGCTCATGACCTGCTCCTGGTACAGGATCACGCCGTACGTCTCGCTGCACACGCGCTCGACGATGGAGTGGACGCACCGGGACGGATCCATCTCGCCGGGGGGCTGTTCGGCGCTTCGCGCCTCACCGCCCCCCGGACCCCCGCGGAACCTCGCGGCAGAGCCGCGAGGTTCCGCCTCGCCGGGGGGCTGTTCGGCGCTTCGCGCCTCACCGCCCCCCGGACCCCCGCGGCACCACGCGGCCGAGCCCCGAGGTTACCCCCCGGGCTTTCGCCGGAAGGACTGGGCGT
>CAMTWF010000280.1:0-3585 GCA_947085355.1 uncultured delta proteobacterium | reverse complement strand
GCCGCGCGCGCGGCCGACCGCAACAGGCCGGGCGCGTCCGCCGCGCCGTCTCCGACCGGTCCGGAGCGCAGGAGCACGCTGTCGAGCGCGTCGTAGAGGCGCACGACGGCGGGGCGCACGCCGGCCTGCATGAGCTTGCGCACGCCGTCCACGCCGCGTTCCAGGTCGGCGAACCGCAGCGCCCGGAAGCGGCGCGCCTCGGGCGCCGGCCGGATGCGCAGCCGCGCGTCGGTGATCAGCGCGCAGGTTCCCTCGGTGCCGACGAGGAGCTGGCAGAGCCCCGGTCCCTGGCCCCGTCCGGGCCGGCCGCGTACGACGAGGGTTTCGCCGTCGGCCGCGACGAAGCCGATTTCCGACACCATGTCCTCGATCTTCCCGTACATCGTCGAGGTCTGGCCGGCCGAGCGGGTGGCGATCCAGCCGCCCAGCGACGAGCAGTACATCGACGAGGGGAAGTGGCCGAGGGTGAAGCCCGAGCGGGCGAGGGAGCGTTCGAGGTCCTCGCCGATGATCCCGGCCTCGACGTCGGCCAGGCGCGCCTCGGGATCGACCGACCGGATCCGCGAGAGCCTTTTCATGTCCACGACGACGCCGCCGCGCACCGGCACCGTGCCGCCGCACACGCC
The DNA here is from genome assembly GCA_947085355.1 of uncultured delta proteobacterium. Lineage (GTDB taxonomy): Bacteria > Myxococcota_A > Polyangia > DRWM01 > JAAZOP01 > CAMTWF01. Next base: position 2,959 of record CAMTWF010000280.1, on the reverse strand, counting down.
CGACCCGGCGCCGAACGGGACGATCGGCACGCCGGCCGACGCCAGCACCCTCACCACCTTCCGGACCTGCTCGACGGTGGACGGCCACACGATCGCGTCCGGCGGGTGCGCCGCCGGCCGGCCCGACCGCAGCAGGATCAGTGCGCGGGGCCACAGGTCGCGCGAGTACGCCAGCAGGTCCGCCGCGTCGGTCGAGACCGCCGCCTCGCCGACCGCGCGTCCGAGGTCCTTCAGCAAGCCGGCTCCCGGCGCCATCCCCGTCTCGTTAGTACAACTCCCGCCGGATTCGTAGCTGGTCCGCCGGATCGGCGTCGGCGGGATGGGCGCGGTGTGGCTGTGCGAGAAGCTGGCGACCTACGAGCGGTTCGCGGTGAAGTTCATCCACGAGCACGCGATGGCGGACGAATCGTACTGCGCGCGGTTCGCCCGCGAGGTGGCGGTGCTGCGCGGGCTGCGGCACCCGAACATCGTCGACGTCTTCGACTGGAGCGTCGCCGCGCCGGGCCGTCGGCCGCTGGCCTGGGTGGTGATGGAGCATCTGGAGGGCGAGTCGTTGCAGGACGTGCTGCGGCGCGAGTCGCGGCTGCCCGCGGCGCTGCTCACCCGCATCATGCTCCAGGTGCTCGACGGCGTCGCCGCGGTGCATGCCATCGGTATCGTCCACCGCGACCTGAGCCCGGCCAACATCTTCCTCGTCGGCTCGCCCCATGCCGTCCCGCGCGTGAAGATCCTGGACTTCGGCCTGGCCAAGAGCTTCGGCGGCTCGCACGTCGACACAGGCGTCACCCGGCCCGGCTCGATGCTCGGCCGCGCCGCCTACGTCGCCCCCGAGCTGTTCCTCGACTGCGAGCTCGACGTCCGCGCCGACATCTTCGCCTGCGGCATGATCCTCTACCGCGCCCTCGCCGGCCGCTTCCCCTATCGCGAGCGCAAGGTGGACCAGATCTGGGCCGAGCGGTACGCCGAGCGGATGAGGTGCGAGCCGTACGCGCCGCCCAGCCGCTTCCAGCCCGACATCCCGCCGCTGATCGAGAAGATCATCATGCGGGCGATCTGCAGGCGGCCGGCCGATCGGTATGGGAGCCGAACGTAGCGCGAGCCTCCTCGCCCGGTGCGGCAACGGGAGCGGGAGCAGAAGGTTCCCTACCTGTACTTCTCGAACAACCTGCCCCATTTCCCCTTGCGCCACTGCTCGAAGATCGCCGTGCCGTGCATCGGCCACCAGTAGTGGTCGTGGTACACGTCGGATCCGGTCACGAACGCCTGCACCATCGAGGTGCGGAAGAAGACCTTCTGGACGGCGCGCAGCGGGCCGAACCACAGGGCGTCGCCGAAGCGGCTGGCGAGGTTGTCGCCGACGGAGAAGCCCCAGCTCTCGGAGGCGACATCGACGTCGCCGACGATCTCTATCTCCCGCGGGTCTCCGGTCCCGAGGCCGCGCTGGTGGGCGATCGAGATGTAGCCCAGCGACATCGGGTCGAAGCCCATGAGCTTTGCCGCGACGGCGTCGATGGCGACGCAGTCGCCGGAGGCGAGGATGACGTCCTTCTCGACGGGGCGCAGCGTCCGGGGTCCCGGGCCGTCGCCGGCGGTCGTGCCGTCCATGAACGCGAAGATGCCGGCGTGGATCTCCTTCTGGATCGCCAAAAGGTCGACGAGGGTCTCGTGGATCCAGGAGTGGGTGTAGTGCCGGTTCGTGGACAAGAGGCCCCCGAAGGCGTTTTTCATGGCGCCGGTGGTCGTCGTGTAGATGTGGGTCTTGACGGTCGGCAGGTGGACGACGTTCTTGCCGTGGAAGTAGTCGGGCAGCCGGATGCCGCCGGGGAAGATGTCGCGCAGCACGAGCATCTCGGCGCGCGGCTCGTGGATCTCCCACCGCATGTCCTCCTCGTAGAAGTTGTAGAGGATCGGCACGCGGTGCTCGTTGAGCACGCCCCTGTAGCGGTTGAGCCGCTCGCCCCTGTGCGCGTTGGTGACGACGGTCACGTTCTCGACGCAGACCAGGTCCCCCAGCCCCGCGCCGCGCAACGCGCGGATGGAGCCTTCGAGCTGCCAGGGCGTCGTGTTGGCGCCGGGCATCGGCAGGTGCCACGAGATGTTGTCCTTGAGGATCGTCGTCGCCTTCGGATCGAGGAAGCGCGGGCCGTCGGCCAGCTCGAAGAGCCTCGCGTGATCCGCGACCACCGTCTCCGGCGTCGTTCTCAGGATCGCCACCTTTGATCTCGTCATCCCTTGCCTCCCGCTCGGATCCGTTGTTCCGGCGGCTCGATCGGCAGCGCGATCGAGAACACCGACCCGCGGCCGACGCGGCTGTCGAACCATATACGCCCGCCGTGCAGATCGACCAGCGACTTCGCCAGGTACAGGCCCAGGCCCGTACCGCCGGCGCTGCGCGAGCTGGACGCGTCCGCCTGGTGGAACGGCTCGAACATGCGATCCCGCTCCTGCGGCGGGATCCCCCGCCCCTGGTCGGAAACATCGATCCGGAGGTGCTCGCCCGCAAGGCCGGGCGGGCCCGACTCGATGCGCACCCGCACGGCGACCACCCCCCGATCCGTGAACTTGACGGCGTTGGAGACGAGGCACTCCAGCGCCTGCACGACCCTGTAGCGGTCGACCAGCACGGGCGGCATCCCCGGCTGCACTTCGGTCTGGATGGATACCTCCTTGTCGCCCACGAGCGACCTGCCGTGGCGCACCGCATCGGACACCAGCTCCACCGGCGGCACCCAGTCGCGCGCCAGATCGATCCGGCCGGCCTCCAGCTTCGCCGAGTCGAGTATGCCGTTGATGATCCGCAGCAGGTCCTCGGCCGCGCGGTGGATCAGCCCGACGTCCTGCCGCTGGGGCGGCTGTAGCGGCCCTTCCATGCCGCGCAGGAGCAGTTCCGAGAAGCCGAGGATCGAGTTGAGCGGCCCCTTGAGGTCGTGGCTCACCGATGCGAGGAACTGCGTCTTGG
>CAMTWF010000279.1:0-7824 GCA_947085355.1 uncultured delta proteobacterium | reverse complement strand
CCGATCTGGCGGGCGCCGCCGCGGCGCTCGCCCTCGCCTGCGCGGCCGCGCTGCGGCGAAAGCGCCCCGGCGTTCCGCCGTACGGACCTACGTCCTGCCGCCGCGGAGCCGGGCGAGCCGGCGAGCCTGGTCGCGCGTGAGCACGCCGGCCGAGGCGAGCCGCGAGGCGGCGTCCCGGGGCGGGTCCGCCGACGCGGAGTCGCCCCCGTCCACCGGGCACTCCAGGATGCACCAGTCCGGCTCGACGAACAGGCAGATGTCGCACATCTCGGGCGGGCACGGAGGCAGCGCATCGCCGTCCGTATCCCGCGCGTCCGGCGGCTCCGGCGTGAGGCAGACATCCCATGGCGGCTCGAGGCAGGCGTCCCGCGGCGGTTCGGCGTCTTCTCCAGCCCCGGGATCGCTCAGGCAGACATCCCACGGCGGCGAGAGGCAGGCCTCCTGCCGCGCCTCGACGTCTCCGTCCCCATCAACCTCGGCGTCTCCGTCCAGATCAGGCCTGTCCGGCCGCAACGTGAGGCAGACAGAGTCCCCGTAGCACCCCGACGTCGGTCCCGCCGCCAGGAGCAGGTAGATGACGCCGGCGGCCAGCGCCACGACGGTGGATCCGATCCCGATTCCGTGGGCGCCGCATCCCGTCGCCACGGCGGCCACGGCCATGCCGGCCGAGGCGATTCCCAGCAATGCCCTGCGCGGGCGGTTCCACGACGCCGATCGCATCTCGCACCCCCTGCCACCCCCCGGACAGGGCGAAGCCTAGCACGCGCCGGTCCAGAGGCAAGCCGGGCGTTCGGTTCGCACCATCGGCGCTCGGCTCGGGGCCGGGTTGACTTCCCGGGAAACGTCCGGTATCCACACCGGCGTCGGAGACTCGGATGGTCGCGGCGTATTTCCCCATCCTGCTCGCGATCCTGGTGGGCCTCGGCTTGGCCGCGGTTCTCTTCGCGCTCGGCCACTTCACCGGCCCGAAGAACTGGACCCGCGAGAAGATGATCCCGTACGAGTGCGGCTCGGAGACGACCGGGACCGCCGGCGTGCGTCTGTCGGCGAAGTTCTTCGTCACCGCGATCCTGTTCGTCGTGTTCGATATCGAGATCGTCTTCCTCTACCCCTGGGCCGCCAGGCTCGGGGCGCTCGGCACGCGGGGTCTCGTGGCAATGCTCGGCTTCCTGACCGTCCTCGCCGTGGCCCTGGCGTACGTCCTGCGGAAGGGGGCGCTGCGATGGGAGGAATGACCGGGGGCGGCGGCGACCAGGGCAAGGCGCCGCCCGCCGGCGTCCTGGCGCTCAAGGCCGACCAACTCTTCGCCTGGGCCCGCAAGTGGTCGGTGTTCCAGTACCCGTTCGTCACGGCGTGCTGCGCGATGGAGTTCATGTCGGCGATGTGTTCGCACTTCGACATGTCGCGGTTCGGCGCGGAGATCCCGCGCTGGTCGCCGCGCCAGGCAGACGTGCTCTGGGTCGTCGGGACGATCACCCACAAGCAGGCGCCGGTGCTCAAGCGGATCCACGACCAGATGTGCGAGCCCAAGTGGGTCGTCGCGTTCGGGACCTGCGCAGCCGTCGGCGGCTTCTACGACAACTACGCGACGCTCCAGGGGATCGACAAGATCATCCCCTGCGACGTCTACATCCCCGGCTGCCCGCCGCGGCCCGAGGCGGTCCTGGACGGCCTGATGCTCCTGCAGGAGAAGATCGGCCGCGGCGACCCCTCGCTGCACCAGCAGGCCGCCGCCGGCGACGTGCGGAAGGCGGGGTAGGGGAGGAGCGGCGCCGTGTCGAAGGCCGTCGTCGATCTGGTCAAGACCCGCTTCCCGGACGCCGTGCTCTCCTCGCACGACTATCGCGGCGACGAGACCATCGTCGTGCCGCGCGAGCGGCTCCTGGAGGTCGTCCGGTTCCTGAAGGATACGCCGGGCGCCGCGATGGACTTCTTCGTGGATCTCACGTGCGTCGACTGGCCGGGCCGCGAGCCGCGCTTCGACGTCGTGATCCACCTCAAGTCCCACCCGCAGGGGCACCGCATCAGGGTCAAGGTCCCCGTCCCGGAAGGCGACTGCGTCTGCCCGTCGCTGGCGGGCATCTACAGGGCGGCGGACTGGTTCGAGCGCGAGGCGTACGACATGTACGGCGTGCGATTCGACGGGCACCCGGACCTGCGGCGGATCCTGCTGTACGACGAGTTCGAGGGCTTCCCGCTGCGCAAGGACTACCCGAAGACCCAGCGCCGGCCGCTCGTGCAGGCCCGCGAGGATGCCCCCCCGCAGCCGGCGCCCTTCCCGGAGAGGCCGCACTAGCGAGTCCACGGTCGAGAGTCGATAGCAGCAGGTCAGAATCGCCAGCAGCGCGGGCTCATGATGCCGGCGGGATCGATCGCCGCGCGGACGCGTTCGAGCAGGGCCGCGAAGCCCGGGTCGAGCGCCTCCCGCAGGAGCGGCAGCGCCCACGGCGGGCATTTGTAGGGAAGAAACCCGAGCGGCAGGACGGCGGCGAGGACGCTGCGGTTCATCTCGCGCACGCGGCGGCGCTCGGCCGGATCCCCGCGGTCGAACCTGGCCAGCATCCGCAGGACGCCGAAGTGCCCCCCCGCCATCGGGCGCGACACCAGCGCCGGCGGGAACCCGGCGGCATCCATCAGCGGCGCCACCCGGTCCGCCGCCTCCTCGAACCGCGAGCACGGGCCGTACGTGCCGACCCACGTGAGGCCGCCGCCGGGATGGCGGTACAGGAAATCGAGCGCCATCGGGAAGTCGGCGAAGCGCGAGAACGCCGGCTCGAGCCGCACGAGGTCGGCCACCGGCAGCGGGCGCTCCAGCCGCCGGCCGGCGGCCCGCAGCCCGTCGAGCAGCCCGTGCAGGCGGCGCCGCTTGAGGTCCAACTCGCGCTCCGTCTCGGCCGTCAGGTCGACGTACACGAAGAACTCGGGCTCGTTCGAATCGCGCCCGGTCGGCCTCGCGGCCCCGAAGAGCATCCTCCCCGTGGGCCACGACAGGCCGCCGATGTCGTCGCACAACGTCGTGCGGGCCAGGAGCCGCATCGCCTGGAACGCCGACCCGCGGTCGCCCGCCAGGATGAAGCTCCGCTCGCGCAGCGGCGGCGCGGGCCACAGCCGGACGGCGCCCTTGGTCGCGATCCCGGTGGCGCCCTGCCAGCCGACGAAGAGGCCGGTGAGGTCCGGCAGCGGCCCGCGCGAGCACCACGACGCCGACGCGGCGGCCGAGCCGGTCCGCACGATCGTCCCGTCCGGCAGCACCGCCTCGACGCCGGCGAGCCATTCGCCCATCGAGCCGTGCCGGAGCGACAGGTTGCCCAGGCCGTCCAGGAGGCAGTTGGCCAGCACCCCGGTGTGCGGCGGCGAGAGCGGGTAGCCGAGGCGCAGCGGCGGGTCGATCGCATCGAGCGCGATCTTCATCGCGGCCCACGTAACGCCGGGCTCGATCACGGCGTACATCTCGGCCGCATCGATCTCGACGATCCGGTCCATGCGCGACAGATCGACCACGGCCCCGCCCGGCGACGGGATCGCCAGACCCGCGACGTTCGTTCCCGCGGCGCGCACGGTGAGCGGCGCGCGGGCGCGCCCGGCGGCCAGGACGATCGCCCGCACCTCCTCGACCGTCTCGGGGAAGAGGACGATGCCGGGCCGAGACGGCTCCTCCTCGGTGAGGTCGTCGGCGAAGCAGTCCAGAGTCGGCTCGTCGTCGAAAACGCGGTGCGCCGGCAGGGCGCCCGCGAACGCGGCGCGCAGGCTCATCCGTCGGCCCTCAGCAGCGGCAGGAGGCGCAGGGCCAGCAACGGATTGCCGCGCATGCGGAGGCGCCCGCGGAGGAAGGCGACCGCGACGCCACGTCCCAACGCGGCGTCGAGGAGGGCGCCGAGCGTGGCGCGGACCCGCAGGCGGGGCCGCTCACAGTCGCCGACCCGGATGCGCACGGCGTCGTCGCCGAACTCGATCGCGAAGCGCATCCCGCCGGCGTCCACGGCGACGACACCGCGCAGGCGGCCCGCGAGCGCGGCGCCGCGCGGGCGCGCCAGGTTGCGCCGAAGGATCGACGCGGCCATCAGCCCCGCCAGATGCGTGCGGTCGAGATCGACGACCTCGACCCGCGGCGGACCGGAATGTCCCGCGTCGCGCCGCGAATCGGAAAGCATCCGCCGCCCGCGCTCGTGATTGGCGCGGCTAGCGCCGCCGCCGAAATGCAATGGCGCAGAGGAACACGGCCAGCGCGGCCAGGCCGGCGACCGGACGTCCGCCCGGCACGGCGCACCCGCAGCCCGGCCCCGCGTCGAAGTAGCCGTGTCCCTCGTCGGGACACGCATCGCCCTCGCAGCCCGCGTCGGGCTCGGGCACGTACTCGGTCGTGGCCTCTCCGATCAGCCGCACGTCGACCCACGGCTCGTCGGGATCGTTCGTCTGGAGCCGCAGCACTCCGGCGGCCCGGCCGACTCCCCCGCCCGGATCGAAGGAGACGACCATGTCGTCCCTGCCGGGGGCGTCGATGTCGAGCGTCACGGTCTCGTCCACGCCGAAGGGCAGGGCGGTGCGCGGGCGCGCGAAGAGGCGCTGGAGGCCGACGTTTTGCACTTCGAGCCGCAGCAACCTCGGGCGATCGACCATGGTGCGGCCGAAGTCGAGCAGGTCTTGGACGTCTATATCGGGGAACTCGAACGCCATCGTCGACGGATTGAAGACCCACTGGTCGGTGGACTCGGGGATCCTGACCGGGATGTCCACGATGTCGATCGTGTAGGTGAAGCAGAGGGGGCAGAACCCGACCTCGAACCTGATCTCCGGGTAGAACGTGACGATGATCTGGTGCGACAGATCGGCGACGTACCGGGCCGTCATCTCCATCGCGGGCGACGTGCGCGGGTAGACGTAGGCGCGGCCGTACTCCTCGGTGATCCGCTGGTCGTGCTCGTCCACCTCGATCCGGTTGCCCTGGAAGTAGCTGTTCACGTTGACGCCCATGTCTATCTTGACGATGCCGCGCACTAGATCGGGGATGCCGACCCACCGCAGGACGTTGTCCTCGAAGAGGGTGATCCGCGGCAGCGCGCAGGCGATCCGGGCCGGACGCGAGGGATTTCCGGAGAGAAGGAACGGCGTGAAGTCGACCCGGCGGTCGAGGCACCCGAGGTCCACGCGGGGGACGAACGGGATGGGGGCCTCGCCCGAGCCGCCGATATCGAGGTCCCACCTGATCCGGGCCTCGAAGAAGATGCCGATGCTCTCGGTGAACCGCCCTCCGCGCCGGTCGCCCAGGAAGTAGAGCTGCATCGACGGCGGCCACACCATCACGCCTTCGCCGTCGAGCATCGCGGCGAACTCGCAGTCGATCCTGAGCGTGACGCGGATCTGGATGTCGCCGCCGCTGGGGACCCAGCCGGTGTCCCACACCGTCCCGAAATCGCAGATCTCCTTCCGGTATTCGTAGTGGACGTCGGACCTGGACTCGCCGGGGATCGCGGCGCGTGCGGGCGGCGACGCGAGCGCAACCGCGGCCGCGACGGCCACGATCGGGATCGGCAGGTATCTGCGCCTGGTCATCGCACCCTCCTCGTCCCCGCGTCCGGGGCCGTCGTCAGCCCGGTCCGAGGCAGCACAGCACTCCGCCGGCCGCCGGTCCGGACTTCACCGCTCTCACCGCTTCGTCGAACTGCGACGTCACGCCCCTGTCCTCGCACTGCCACGGCGGCGGGATGTCGCGGCACTTCTCCCCGGACGACCGGTTCAGCGGGGCGCACGTGCCGCGGTCGGGCGATCGCCCCGCCGATCCGCACCCGAAGAAGTCGTCCTCGCCGATCCCGCACCGGTTCGACCCCGCGCCGCTCACCGCCGCCGCGAAGAACGAGCCGGCGGGCCACTCGACCTCGCACCCCCGGTCGTCGGTCCGGTCCCGCACCTCCGCCGGCGAGGCGCACGGCCGCCACCCCTCGGCGCACAGATCGGACAGCGAACACCCCGTGCCGTTGGGGTTGCTCGAATCGTCGCCCGCACGGCGCGTGCACATCGGCTCGCTCCAGAGGATCCCCGCCACGCCGAACCCCCCGGCGCAAGCGGCAATCTCCGGGTAGTCGTCCACCGAAACGAACCCCTCGCGCAGGCCGTCGGAACAGCCGATAGGGCTGCAGCCGCCCACGCATACCACCGAATCGGGGCCGTTGCACTCGTACTGCCCGCCGCAGCCGCCGCACGCCGTCCTCGGCTCCGCCCGAAGCCTCAGGCACCCGCCGCAACTGTTCCGGATCCCGCACCCGTCGGACGCCTCGGCAACCTCGGTTCCGTACCCGTCGGGCAACGAGAAATCGAGCGCCAGGCCGTCCGTCCGCGCATCGCGGTCGACGTCCGGGGGCGCCGCCTCCCGATCCTCCGCTCCCACGTCCCGGGGGGTGATCTGGTCATTCTCGACGCCGGCGCACCCGGCAAGCAGCAACACGCCCGGAAGAACGAACCGCATGGCAGGGGATAGTATACTCCGGCAGTCCGGTTTGCCAAGCCGACCGGTCGTCGTCGGCTTGCTTCCGGTGGACGGCGCCAGAATGAACGACTCGGACGACATCCGGCGGGCCGTCGCCGTCCTTCGATCGGGCGGGCTCGTCGCCTTCCCGACGGAGACGGTGTACGGCCTCGGCGCCGACGCCGACAACCCGGCCGCCGTGCGGCGCATCTTCGCCGCCAAGGGGCGCCCCGAAGGGCATCCGCTGATCGTCCACCTGGGCGACGCGGCGGCGATCGTCGACTGGGCGGCGGACGTGCCGGAGACGGCGAGCCGCCTCGCCGCGCGGTTCTGGCCAGGACCGCTGACGATCGTGCTGCGGCGGAGCGGGCGCGTTCGACCCGAGGTCACCGGCGGACAGGACACCGTGGGGCTGCGGGTCCCCGCGCACCCCGTGGCGCTCGAACTGCTGCGCCGGTTCGGAGGCGGCGTGGCGGCCCCGTCGGCCAACCGGTTCGGGCGCGTCAGCCCCACGACCGCCGCGCACGTTCGCGAGGACCTCGGCGACGCGGTGGACATGATCGTCGACGGCGGACCGTGCGCCGTCGGGATCGAATCGACCATCGTGGACCTGTCCGGCCACGAGCCCGCGATCCTGCGGCCGGGCGGGGTTCCGCGCGAGGATATCGAGGCCGAGCTGGGACGGGCGGTCCCGCTCCGCGTCGGGGGGCCGGTCCGCGCGCCCGGGATGCCGCCGTCGCACTACGCTCCGAAGGCGCTCGTCGTCCTGGCCGGCGCCGCCGAGCAGGCGGAATCCCTCCGGGCGCTGGCCGCGGACGGCCGCAAAGCGAGCGTGCTGGTGCTGTCGTCGTCGTCGCGGGAGGCCGCGCGGGGGCTGTACGCCGCGCTGCGGGACCTGGACGCCCAAGGATGCGATGCCATCGTCGCTTCGGTCCCGGCCGAGGAAGGGCTGGGCCTGGCCGTCGCCGACAGGCTGCGGCGCGCCGCGGGACCGCGCGGCGACGCCGCCGGGATGGGGGAAGGAGGCACGTGATGAAGCGCAAGCGGGTGATGAGACGCAAACGGGTGATGAGCCGCGAGATGCTGGCACGCCGGCTCGAGGGCTGGGCGGCGCGGATCCGCGCCGGCCGGCCAGTGCGGGTCGGCAGCCGCGCCGTTCGACTTCCAGACCGGCTCATCGTGGAGACGGAGTTCGAGATCGAAACGGGCGTGGCGGAGCTGGAGATCGAGATCAGATGGCCCGTCGGGCCCCCAGCCGGCAGGGGTACCCTCTCGTGTGGGACCGCGGGCGTCCCGCCCGCCGGTGGTGTGCATGGCCGTCGGGCATGAGCCCTGGGACCGCGGGCGTCCCGCCCGCCGGTGGT
>CAMTWF010000278.1:0-1834 GCA_947085355.1 uncultured delta proteobacterium | reverse complement strand
CGCCGTCGCAGTTGTAGTCGAACGAGCCGACGACGCTGCCGCAGTCGTAGCTGCTCGCAAAGTAGCTGGTCTGATTCGGGCGTACGTTGGCGTTGCTGTCGCAGCAGTCCGAGGCGTTGCCCACGTGGTCCGGCGGCGCCGTGGTCGAGCAGACCGGCGTGCCGGCGGAGGCGCCGTAGCCGTCGCGGTCGGCGTCGCGGTACCAGGCGGGCAGGCCCGTACCGGCGACGCAGGCCCCGCCCGAGCACCGGTCGCCGGTGGTGCACGGGTTGCCGTCCTCGCACGGAGCGGTGTTCGCCGTGAAGACGCAGCGTCCGCTGCCCGGGTCGCATGTGTCGTCGGTGCAGGCGTTGCCGTCGTTGCAGAGCGGCGTGCCGGTGCACGCGCCGCCCGAGCAGCGGTCGCCGGTGGTGCAGGAGTTGCCGTCGTTGCACGGCGCGGCATTGGGCCGGAACACGCATCCGCTCGCGGGGTCGCAGAGGTCGTCGGTGCAGATGTTGCCGTCGCTGCACGCCACCAGCGCGCCCGAGCAGGATCCGTCGCGGCACGCGTCCCCCGTCGTGCAGCGGCTGCCGTCGTTGCACGGAGCGGTGTTGGCGACGAAGACGCACCCGCCCGTCGCGGGATCGCAGCGGTCGTCGGTGCAGACGTTGCCGTCGTTGCAGAGGCATGGCACGTCGGCGCCGTCGGGGCGGACGTCGGCCTCGCCGTCGACCACGCCGTCCTCGCCCGCCGCGCCGGCGTCGGCGTCGGGATCCCATCCATCCGCCCCGCCGCAAGCCGCGACCGCAAGGGCGATCGCCGCGACGCCCGCAGGAAACGAAAACCGGTTGCACAGGCGCCTCATGTTTCCACCTCCAGCTCCACCGGGCATGCCCGTCCCGTCGGCGGAGACGGTCGTTGCCTCCGTCAGCGGCATTCCTGGACGCGAGTCAGCGATACCGCCTGACAAAGGGAATCGCAGTCGTCGATCCACGTACCGGCCACCCCGCATCCGGGCGCCGTCCCGCCCTGCCAGCCGTTCACCTCGTTGCAGCTGCCGCTCATCCAGAAGCATCTCCCGGTGTCCGTCCAGCGGCGCTCCCACGTGCCGTCGCAGTTGTAGTCGAACGAGCCGACGACGCTGCCGCAGTTGTAGCTGCTCGCAAAGTAGTTGGTCTGATTCGGGCGTACGTTGGCGTTGCTGTCGCAGCAGTCGCCGGAGTTGCCGACGTACCCGGGCGGCTGGGAGGCCGCGCAGACCGGCGTGCCGGCGGAGGCGCCGTAGCCGTCGCCGTCGGCGTCGGGGTACCAGGCGGGCAGGCCGGGCCCGGCCACGCACGCGCCGCCCGAGCAGACGTCGGGAGTGGTGCAGGGGTTGCCGTCCTCGCACGGCGCGGTGTTCGCCGTGTAGACGCAGCCGGTGGACGGGTTGCAGGAGTCGGTCGTGCAGACGTTGCCGTCGTTGCAGACCACGGGAGTCCCGGAACAGGCCCCGCCGGAGCAGACGTCGTTGACCGTGCAGGCGTTGCCGTCGTTGCAGGGCCGTGTGTTGTTGATGTAGACGCAGCCGCCGGTGGCGGGGTCGCAGAAGTCGTCGGTGCAGACGTTGCCGTCGCTGCAGACCACCGGAGTCCCGGAACAGAACCCGCCGGAGCAGACGTCGCCCGTCGTGCAGCGGTTGCCGTCGTCACAGGCGGCCGTGTTGTTGGCGAAGACGCAGCCGGTGGACGGGTTGCAGGAGTCGGTCGTGCAGACGTTGCCGTCGTTGCAGACCACGGGAGTCCCGGAACAGGCCCCGCCGGAGCAGACGTCGTTGACCGTGCAGGCGTTGCCGTCGTTGCAGGGCCGTGTG
>CAMTWF010000277.1:0-8619 GCA_947085355.1 uncultured delta proteobacterium | reverse complement strand
GCAGGTCGGCTCGCGCCGCGGATCCCGGCTTCGCTTCATCCTTCCGTTCCGCCCCGCCGGCGGCTAGCATCCGGGACGCCGGCGCAGGGAGCGGCCGGCGGGAAGGAGACCGGAACATGCCGCTTGTGCCGATGAGACCGCTGCTCGATGCCGCCGCCGAGGGCGGTTACGGGGTCGCCGCGCTGAACGTCAACAACATGGAACAGATCCAGGCGATCATGGAGGCCGCCGTCGAAACCGGCTCGCCCGCGATCGTCCAGGCCAGCCGCGGGGCGCGGAAGTACTCGAACGACAACTACCTCCGGCACCTCATCCTGGCCGCGGCCGAACTCCACCCCGAGATGCCGATCGTCATGCACCTGGACCACGGCAACTCCGTGGCGGCGTGCGTCTCCGCGATGGACATGGGATTCACCTCGGTGATGATGGACGGCTCGCTGCTGGAGGACGGCAAGACGCCGTCGGACTTCGACTACAACGTGCGGACCACCGCCGAGGTGGTGCGGATCGCCCACGAGCGCGGCGTCACGGTCGAAGGGGAGATCGGGACGATCGGCGGCATCGAGGACGGGCACGGCGCGGGCGGCAAGGGAAGCCTGACCGATCCCGACCAGGCGGCGGAATTCGTCGAGCGGACCGGCGTGGACGCGCTGGCCGTGGCGATCGGCACGAGCCACGGCGCGTACAAGTTCTCCCGCAAGCCGGACGGGGACGTCCTGGCGATGGGCCTGATCGAGGAGATCCACCGGCGATTGCCGCGCACGCACCTCGTGATGCACGGCTCGTCGAGCCTGCCGCAGGAATTGCTCGACACGGTGACGCGCTACGGCGGCAGGCTGAGGCCGACGTTCGGCGTCCCGATCGAGGAGATACAACGGGGGATCCGCCACGGCGTCCGCAAGATCAACGTCGACACGGACAGCCGCCTTGCCGTCACCGGCGCGATCCGCAAGGTGTTCGCCGAGAAGCCCGAGGAGTTCGACCCCCGCGCCTACATGGGACCCGCGCGCGCCGCGATGAAGGAGGTCTGCAAGGAGCGGATGATCGCCTTCGGCCAGGCCGGCAAGGCCGCCGGGATGAAGCCGGCGGGCCTGGCGGAAATGCGCGACCGCTACCGCGCGCCCCGCTGATCTACTACCTTCCAACGTACCGGAACGGCCAAGCCTGGAAGTATCGCTTGATCCGTCGCCAGATCCCCTCGAGGCCCCACGGCTCGAACAGGAGGAAGCCGATGACCGCCAGGGAGAACAGGAGCGTCGCCTGCTGGTCGGACGTCAGGTAGGCGCCGAGGCCGAGCAGGCCGCCCGCTTTCTCGGCCAGCGGTCTCAGCATCACGAAGACGACGGCGCCGGCGACGGCGCCGAAGACCGTCCCGATCCCGCCGAGCACGATCATCGCGATGTACTGCACGCTCAGGTCCAGGTTGAACGGCGGCGACACCGTGATGTAGCCCGCCTGGAACGCGAACATCCCCCCGGCCACGCCGGCGAAGAACGACGACAGGCCGAAGGCGACGATCTTCGTCCCGGCCGGATGCACTCCAAGCACCGCCGCGGCGAGGTCGTGGTCGCGCACCGCCATCATCGCCCGGCCGGTGTTCGAGCGCCGGACGTTCCTGGCGGCCAGCGCCGCCAGGGCGGCGACGGCGAGGAAGACGAAGTAGAGCTTCTGCTCGAAGCGCAGCGCGATCCCGGCGATCGTCGACGGCTCCCAGAAGTCGCCCATCGCGGACGCCTTCGGGCCGGTCTCGGCGAACCATGCGTGCATCCGGACCGCGATCCCGGACGCCCCGTGCGTGATCGAGCGGAGCGTCATGAGGACGTGATTCACGAGGAACAACAGGCCGATCGTCACGATGGCGAGGTAGAGCCCCTCGAGCCGCAGGGCGAACGGCCCCACGGCGAGTCCCACCAGCGTCGAGGCCAGGCCCGCGGCCGGCAGGGCGAGCCAGAACGGCACGCCGAAACGCTCCCCGAGCACGGCGACCGTGTACGCGCCCACCGCGAGGAACGCCGCGTGCCCCAGGCTGATCTGCCCCGCGAACCCGGTAAGCATCATCAGCGCCACCGCGCCGACGATCGCGACCAGCGCGTGGTTCCCGACCTGGAGCCAGTGGTCGCCCGCGTGGAACGGAAACCACAGGGCGAGCGCCGCGACGGCGACGAGGCCCACCTTGTGCCACGGGTGGGGGAACAACCGCAGGTCGTCCTCGTAGCGCTCGAGCAGCGGACGGATCATCGGCATCGCGGGCCTAAAGCCTCTCCACCTTCCGGCTCCCGAACAGGCCGTACGGCCGGACCATCAGGAACAGGATCATGACGACGTACGGGAAGACCTCGTGGAAACCCTTCCCGAACTCGCCGAGCCTCGGGTTGACGTAGCCCTGGGCGAGCAGTTCGAGGACGCCGAGCGCGACGCCGGAGACGACGGCGCCGAGCGGCGAGTCGAGGCCGCCGACGATCACCGCGGGGAAGGCGCGGAGAGCCACGTAGCCGAGGTTCGCGTCCACGTGACCCGGGAAGACGCCCAGGAAGGCGCCGCCGAGCGCGGCGAGGGCGCCGGCGATGAACCAGGTGACGCCGAGGACGCGACCGACGGGGATCCCGAGACCCTGGGCCACCTCCTGGTCGCTGCTCGTGGCGCGCATGGCGACCCCGATGCGCGTGAACCTGGTCATGAGGAAGAAGCCCCCGAGCGCCAGGGCGCCGGCGGCGACGGCGGCGAGGGAACTGACCAGCACGCGCGCGCCGCCGACGTCCACGGTCGCCATCGGATTCCACGGCGTGGGCACGCCGCGGGTCTCGGCCTTCCAGACGACGACGATCAGGATGCGCAGGAGGACGCCCACGAAGATCGTCAGGATGATCGTGACGAAGACGGGACGCCCCACCAGACGGCGCAGCACGACGCGCTCGATCGACGCGGCCAACAGGCCGGTCGCCGCCATGGCGCCCGGAATCGCGACTCCCCAGGGGAGGCCCCAGCCCAGCAGCGCGGTCGTCACGTACGCCCCGAAGGCGAGCAGCTCCCCCTGTGCGAAGTTGAAGACCCGCGAGGCGCGGTAGATCGCCACGAAGCCGAGCGCCACGAGGGCGTAGACGGATCCGACCGAGAGGCCGGAGACGAGGAGTTGGAGGAAGGTTTCCACGATGCGTCACTCCCCGGCCGGCCCGCCGGCGCCCCGCCCGCCCGCGTACATCCCCTCGATCAGGTCGCCGTACAGGGCCGGCAGCGCCTTGCGGCGCACCTTCTGTGTCGCCGTCAACTCGCCGTCGTCCTGGTGCAGCTCCTTCGGCAGGATCCGGAACGCGCGGGGCGTCTCGACGGGCGCAAGCGCCTCGCCGGAACGCTCGACCTCCCCCGCCACGAGCCGTACCACCTCGGGCCTGGCCGCCAGATCGGCGTAGGACGTGTACGGGATCCGGCGTCGCGCGGCCCAGGCGCCGACCGCGTCGTAGTCGATCTGGACGAGCGCGGAGACGAACGGCCTGCGGTCGCCGATCGCCACCGCCTCCTTGACGTAGGGGCTCATCTTGAGGGCGTTCTCGATCTTCTCCGGGGAGAG
The DNA here is from genome assembly GCA_947085355.1 of uncultured delta proteobacterium. Taxonomy (GTDB): domain Bacteria; phylum Myxococcota_A; class Polyangia; order DRWM01; family JAAZOP01; genus CAMTWF01. The sequence goes on along the minus strand of CAMTWF010000277.1, from coordinate 5,054 downwards.
GTTCTTCCCGCCCGCGGTGATGATGATCTCCTTCTTGCGTCCGGTGATTCGGAGGTATCCGTCGGCGTCGACCTCGCCGACGTCTCCCGTGTGGAGCCAACCGTCGGCGTCGACCGTCTCCCGCGTCGCGTCGGGGCGGTTGAGGTACCCGTGGAAGACGATCGGGCCGCGCACCATGATCTCGCCGTCGTCCCCCAGGCGGCACTCGATCCCGGGCATCGGCCGGCCGACGGCGCCGATCCTGGGGCGATCCGGGGTATTGAGGTGGCTCACGCCGGCGTTCTCCGTCATGCCGTACCCTTCGAGGACAGGCACGCCGACGCCGTGGAACCACGAGAGGAGATCGGGCGAGATCGGCGCCGCGCCCGTGACCGGGAGCCGGCAGCGCAGGAGGCCGAGGCGGGCGCGCAGCGGCCGGAAGACCAGGATGTCGCCGATGAACCGGACGAGGCGGTCGAGAGGTCCCGATCGGCCTTCGCGGCGGCGGCGCGCGATCGCCTCGCCCCGCCGCACGAAGAGGCGGAACAGCGCGCGCTTCAGCAGGGAGGCGTCGCCCATCCTCAGCGTGACCGCCGCGTGCATCTTCTCCCAGATGCGCGGCACGCCGAGGAAGACCGTCGGCGAGACCTCGCGCAGGTCGGCCTGCACGGTCTCGATCGCCTCGCCGAAATGGACGACGCCGCCGCACGTCAGCGGCATGAACATCGAGAAGATCTTCTCCGCCACGTGGCAAAGCGGGAGGTACGACAGGACCGTGTCCCGCTCGTGCAGCCCGAGCAGCGGGACGACGACGTCGGCGGCCGCCAGCGCGTTCCTCGCGGAGATCATCGCACCCTTGGGCGGGCCCGTCGTGCCGGACGTGTAGACCACCATCGACGGCTCGGCCGGATCCCGCTCGGCCAACCGCGCCTCGAACCACCCCGGCTCCGCCGCGTCCGGATCCCGCCCCTTCGCCAGGAACTCGTCCCAGGGCCGGAGCCGCGGATCGTCGTAGCCCCGGGTGCCGCGCGCATCGAAGACGACGACGTGGCGCAGGTCCGGCGTGCGCTCGCGGACCGCGATCGCCTTGTCCACCTGCTCCTGGTCCTCGCAGAACAGGATCCCGCTCCGGCAGTCACGCAGGACGTACTCGACGTCCGCCGGCGGATTCGTCTGGTAGATCCCGACGCTGCGCGCCCCGATCGCCTGCGCCGCCAGATCGACGTACAGCCACTCGGGCCGGTTGTCGCTGAGGATCGTCACGTGGTCCCCGGGGCGGCACCCCATCTCCCACAGCATCCGGGCCGCGGCGCGCACGCTCGCGCAGTACCCGCTCCAGGAGATCGGCCTCCAGATGCCGAGGCGCTTCTCGCGGATCGCGACGGCGTCCGGGCGCGTGCGCGCCCACCACGCCAGCCGTCCTGGCAGGGTTCGGGCGAGCGGGTCGTCGCGCAACGCCGCCGGGCCGCTCACGCTTCCCCTCCCGCTTCCGCCGCACCCACGTACGCCTCGGCCACGCGCGGATCCCGCGCGATCTCCGCCGGGGTCCCCTCGGCGATCTTCCGGCCGAAGTCCAGGACGGCGATCCGGTCCGCGAGGTCGAGGACGAAGCGCAGGTCGTGCTCGATCAGGACCTGCGTGATGCGCAGATCCTCGCGGACGTCGAGCAGGTAGCGCGCCATGTCCTCGGTCTCCTCGCGGTTGAGCCCCGCGGTGGGCTCGTCGAGCAGGAGCAGCCTCGGTTCCATGGCGAGCGCGCGACCCAGTTCGATCCGCTTGAGGACGCCGTACGGCAGGATGCCCACGGGGGTATCGCGGTACCGTTCGAGGTGGAGGAATTCGATGATCTCCTCGGTTCGGGCGCGGTGGCGCGCCTCCTCCCGGCGGGTGCGGCGGGTCCACAGCACGTCGTGCCACCACCGGGAGCGGTAGAGATGGTGGCGGCCGAGGAGGAGGTTTTCGAGCGCGGTCAGCTGGGGGAACAGGGCCAGGTTCTGGAACGTCCGCGCCACGCCGAGGCCCGCGATGCGGTGCGGGCGCACTCGCGTGATGTCGGCGCCGGCGAGCCGGATCCGGCCGGAAGCGGGCCGGTAGACCCCCGAGACGCAGTTGAAGAGCGACGTCTTGCCGGCGCCGTTGGGCCCGATCACGGCGAACAGCGAACCATGGGGCACGGCCAGCGAGACGCCGTCGAGCGCGCGCACGGCGCCGAAGGAGAGGTGGAGGCTGTCGACGTCGAGGAGGGTCATGTCACGACAGCCATCGCTTGCGGCGCCGGTAGTGCTTCACCTCGCGGTAGCTCCGGTGCCCGTCGCGCCCCATCCCCATGTAGAACTCCCGTATGTCGCGGTCCTCCCGGAGCCGCTCGGCGGGTCCGTCAAGGACGATCCTGCCGTTGTCCATGATGTATCCGTAGCTCGCCAACGAGAGCGCCATCGCGGCGTTCTGCTCGACCAGCAGCACCGCCACTCCGTCCCGCTCGTGGATCTCGGCGATCATCCTCCCGACGTCGGCGACGACCTTCGGGGCAAGGCCGAGCGACGGTTCGTCCATGACGAGCAGCCTGGGTCCGGACATGAGCGCCCTGGCGATCGCGAGCATCTGCTGCTCGCCGCCGGACAGGTAGCCCGCCTGCTGCCGCCGCCGCTCGCGCAGGACCGGGAACCGCGCCCAGGCGCGTTCGATCGCCTCGCGGGCGGCGGCGCGCGACGCGGCGTAGGCGCCGGCCAGGAGATTCTCCTCCACGGTGAGGTCCGCCAGCACCCGCCGCCCTTCCATGACCTGTGCGATCCCTTTCCGGACGATCGCGTCCGGCGTGCGCCCGACCAGGCTCTCGCCGCCCCAACGGACGTCCCCCCTGGTAACGCGGCCGTCGTGTACGGCCAAGAGGCCGGTCAGGGCGCGCAGTGCGGTGGTCTTGCCCGCGCCGTTCGGGCCCAGCAGCGCGACGACGCCGCGGTCCGGGACCGTGATGCTCACGCCTTTCAGGACGAGGAGCACCGAATGATAGACGACCTCGAGGTTGGCGATCTCGATCATCGGGGGGCCGCGTGCCGCGGATCCCGTTCAGTGCAGCGCCGCGGGGACCGCCCAGTCCGCCACCTGCCGCCAGCCAGGCTTCTCGAAGTCCGGCTTGAGCACCCGGGTCCACGTGGACGTGACGTACGGCAGGCTTGTCAGGTCAATCGGCTGGATGAGGCCGCCGGCGGTCCAGTCCTTCATCGACTGCATGGAGGTGCGGTATCCCGCGCGGGTGACGTCGCCCGACTCGATCGCCCGCCGCGCGGCTTCGAGCTGCGTCAGGCCCTGGATGTAGGAGGCGAGCGTGTAGAAATCCGGCGGGCCGAGGTCCTTGCCGAACCGCTCGTACGCATCGAGGAACTTGTCCATCCCCGGCGCCTCCTCGCCCCAGAAAGGCAGGCCGCTCATCTGGTGGTAGTTCGCGAAGACCGCCGACGGGATCACGCTCGGGCTGAAGAAGCCGTCGATCCACGCGGCCGTGTTGCCGATCCAGATCGGCGCGAACTGGAGTTGCGCGGCCGTGCCCAGGATCGGACCCGTGGCGCTCGGGAGAGTCACGAGCAGCACGTGGGTGGCGCCGGCGTCCTTGAGCGCGGTGACGACGGCGGCCATGTCCTTCTGTCCCGGCGTGACGGTCTGCTCGCCGACGATCGCGACGCCGTGGTGGCGGGCCGCGGCCTTCCATCCGTCGAGGCCGTCCTGCCCGTAGTCGTCCTGCTGGTAGACGACGCCCGCCTTGACGCCGGCGGCGCCGCCGGCCTGCTGGACGACCCAGTCCATCGCCCGCATCGCCTCGACCTTGTAGGAGGGGCCGAGCGGCGGGGTATGGGCGTGGGAGGCGAGTTCCGAGGACAGCGATGCGGGGAACGCCATCACGTCGTCGCGCTCGAGGAAGGGTCGCAGCGGCAGCGTGTTCGGAGTCCCGAAGCTCGTGCCGACGAACAGCACCTGGTCCTGGATCTCCCTGTACGCCTCGACGGCCTTCTGCGGGTTGTAGCCGTGGTCCTTCTCGATCAACGCGACCTTCCACCCGTCCGGCAGGATCCCGCCGGCGCCGGCGTTGACCTGGCGGGCCAGGATCCGCTTGCCGATCGCGAACGGCTTGCCGATCGCCGCGCCCGGACCGCTCTCGTCGTTGAGCGCACCGATCCGGATCGTCTTGGCGGCGACGTCCACGCCGCGGTCGGCCTTGAGCGCCGGGGCTGCGGGCTGTTCCGCCCCCGACGCCTTCTCGGTCTGCGCTGCCGGCACGGACGGCTCGGCGGGCTGCGCTCCGGACGGCTGCTTCTTCCTGCATGCGGGCGCGAACGACACGAACAGCGCCGCGATCACCCAGACTACGAGAGACTTCTTCATGGCCACCCCCTTGTTGCGTGTGGCGATCCCGCTGGTTGTCGATGCTTCGGCACGGCTCCCGGAGGGACGCGGGTTGCCCCCCCGAACGCGGGCGGGAACCTCCCGCGGATCGCCGGGCGGTGTCAAGCGCCGGCGGCAGGACCGAATTTTGGTGTCCACGTTCGGCGGCCTGCCTGCCGGCAGGCAGGGCAGGCAGGCGAGTCGCCCGAGGGGGGGTGGACACCAAACTTCGGAACATCATCGCATCCTCCATGTTCCAGTCGACCGCCGACCGCCGACTCCGCCTCAAGCCCGGCCGATCACCACGCGGTCCGGGTCGATATCCTCCCGCAGAACGCGAAGCTCGTCCGCCGTCGGCGCGGCCAGCGTCTCGACGCGGTCCGCCACGAGCGGCTCGAACATCATCGCATCGCACACCGCCTTGGCGTCGCAACCCTCGCGCGTCGCTCAAAGGGAGGGCGGGGCCGCAGCGGGGTCGATCGGCGGAACGCGAACCTCCTCCCGGCGCCTGCCGGCCGATCCCCTCATCAACCTCGGGAGGGTTGAAGCCGGAACCGAGGCGCGCACCGACAGCGTGGCGCCCGCCCGCGCGACCGGGACGCCGCCCACGGCCGGCTCATCGACGCTCGGGGCCGGCTCATCGACGCTCGGGGCCGGCTCATCGACGCTCGGGGCCGGCTCATCGACGCTCGGGGCCG
>CAMTWF010000276.1:0-4298 GCA_947085355.1 uncultured delta proteobacterium | reverse complement strand
GGCGGCGGCCGGAATCCTGCGCGGCCTGCGCGACCGGGCGGCGCCGGGCGTGGCGGGCGCGCTGCTGTTCGCGGCGGCGGTGTTCGCGGTGTGGTGGATGCCGCTGCTGGTCGCACGGCCGTCGGTCCACGCCGGGCTGCTGGCGGCGTGCGGCCCCGCTCTGATGGCGCTGGCGCAGCGGGGCGCGTGGCGGACGCCGCGCGTGCTGGCGCATCTGTTCCAGGCGGCGGTCGTGGTGCGCCTCGTTGGGAGCGGGGCGACGGGGGTCGTGCCGCCGCCGGCCGGCGCCGAGGCCGTGGCCGCGGGGCTGATGGTCGCGGTGGCGGCGGTCGGGCAGTACGCGTGGAGCCGGCTGCGGCCGCCGCCCGCGGCGGGGCTGCTGGGCGAGATGGATGCCCGCGACCGGCTGGCGTTGGCGCCGTTCGTGGCCGGTCTGGTGGCTGCATTCGCGGCCGTGCGCGTGGCGGGGTTCCTCTGGCTGGGCTCGGGCGACGGTTTCACGGTGTTCCAGTCGATCGCCGTGGCGAGCCTGGTGGGGTTGCTGCTTCTGTGGTCGCTGTGGCGGCGGGCGGCGGAGGCGCGGTGGGTGGCTGTGTGCGCGCTGGTGCTGGTGGCGGCCAAGATCGCGTTCTGGGACCTGTTCGTGCTGCCGCCGGGGCACGCGATGGCATCGGTCGCCGCGCTGGCGGGCGTGACGGGCGCGGCGGCGCTGGTCGCGCGGCGGCGGCGCTAGTTCCCGCGGGCGGGCGCGGGGGCGGGCGGCCGTTCCCGGTCGCCGGCCGGGCGCATGGCGTCGTCCGGGAAGAGCGGGACGATGCGGTGGAAGACGTACAGGATGCCGAAGGGGATGGTGAAGATCGCCAACGCCGCCGCCAGCCCCTCGCGTTCGAGGATCCCCGGCATGTAGCTGGTGAAGCCGCGGTAGCTCTTGGAGAAGAGCTGCCCGCCGATGACCACGTTCCAGCGCATGACCAGGACCTGGGCCAGGAGCATGACGGAGGCGATCCAGAGGATGGCGTTGGAGACGGCGTCGCGGAAGCGGAAGATCGTGTTGATGCCGAGGAGGAGGAAGGGGGCGAGGGCGAAGACGAGGAACTGCAGGACGACGTAGGAGAGGAGGAGCTTCTTCTCGATGAGCTGCTCGATGATCTCCCACTCCTCGGTCTGCTTGTAGGCGATGGAGAGGATCTCGAGGATCTCGAGCGAGACGGCGACGATCATGAAACCCCAGAGGAAGCGGCCCAGCGTGCGAATGCACTCCTGGTCGATGCGCCAGCGGTTGATCCTGGCGATGAGCATGTAGTGGAAGATGAGCACGGCGATGCCGGAGACGATGGCGGAGAAAATGAAGATGACGAACATGAGCGGGGTGGACCACCAGGGATTCGCCTTGAGCGAGCCGAAGAGGAAGCCGACGTAGCCGTGCAGCAGACATGCGAGGGGGATTCCGAGGCCGGCGAGGAAGCGGATGGCGCGCCGGTCGCTGAGCCGCGTGGCGGCGGATGATCGGAGGTCGCCGAGGAGGACGACGCGGGCGACGCGGCCGGCGAGGCCGCCGCCGGCCGCGCGCCGGATGAAGTCCTCGCGGAAGACGAACCAGATCTCCAGCGCGACGAGGACGAGGTACGCGAGGTAGATGTATCCGAAGCCGGCCATGGCCGAGCTGAAGTTGGGCGTGATCATGATGTTGAAGGCGCGGTCGGGACGGCCGAGATGGACGAGGAGGGGGAGGGGAGCGAAGAGGAGGAAGACGAAGGCGGCGGCGAGCGAGAAGCGGGCGACGGCGCGCGTCTCGTCGCGGCCGAAGACATGGTAGAGCGAAGAGACGACGAATGCGCCGGCGACGAGCCCGGTGATGTACGGGTACAGGACGATCATCACCGTCCAGACCACGTTGGCCTCGTTGGGGAAGACGAAGCCCTCCACTAGACCACCTCCAGATCCAGGCCGACGTAGAAGCACCTGGGGTGCGTGCCCAGTTCGGGCTTGAGCAGCATGTAGCGCCGCTCGCGCAGGATGCGCTGCAACTCGCCGCGCGTGTCCTTGAGGTTGCCGTACATCCGGGCGCCGACGGGGCAGACGAGCACGCAGGCCGGCGACATGCCCCCGGTGATTCGGTGGTAGCAGAACGTGCACTTGTCGGCGAGGTGCGTACGGGGGTTCATGAAGCGCGTGCCGTACGGGCATGCCTGGACGCAGTACCCGCAGCCGATGCAGCGCCCCTCGTCCACCAGTATCACGCCGTCCTTCGTCCGGTAGGAGGCGCCGACCGGGCAGACCTGGCTGCAGACCGATGCGGCACAGTGGTTGCACAGCTTGGGGACGAAGAAGCCCTTGCTGCGTCCCGGGCGCGCCGCGAGGGCGTCGCCGTCGAAGCCGGCCGACCTGCCCGACGCGACGTCCACGTGCGCCGCGCCCGCGGCGTCGATCTCGTACCGCTCGACCCACGTGCGGTGGTATCCGTCGGGCACGCCGTTCTCCGCGCGGCAGGCGCGCACGCACGAGCCGCAGCCGATGCACTTGGTCGTGTCCACGGCATAACCCCAGAGGTAGCGGTTCCAGTCGTAGGCGAGGCCGCCAGGCGTCGCCGTCTCGCCGTCCGCCCGCAGGTCGTTCTCGCCGGCCACGCAGCCGGCAAAGACGAACCCTCCGGCGGACTGCACGATGACCTTGAGGAAACGCCGGCGATCCGCGGGCTCCGCGGCCGGCGCCGCACCGGGCATCCCGCTGGGCGTCGCCGGGCCGGTTCCTCGTCCGTCGTTCTTCACGGCGCACCTCCCGCGGCCGCCCGGCGCAGATCGGGCGTGCGCAGATGAATCCGGTCGAGATGGCAATCGATGCACTTGACCGACTGCAGCCCGTCGCCCATCCGGTCGCGGTGGGCCGGCCATTCCACGAGGGGCGGGGAGCCGGGCCCGCGGAACGGGCTTGCCCCGTGGCAGAGCAGGCAGAACCGCGGGTCGCGGTGCATCACGATCCGCACCGCCGTATCGGACTCGCGGTGGATCTGGTGGCACAGCCGGCAGCCGACCGCCGCGTGATCCCGCCGGGCCGCGTCGGCCGCCACCTCGGAGTGGCAGTAGCGGCACTCGAAGACGACCGGATGATCGTCCGGGCGCGGCGCGTCGGGCGCCGGCGGCATCCCGTGACAATCGCGGCACTGCTGGATCACCGGGTGCAGCCGCGCCTCGCGCAGGGGACGGTCGAGGAACAGCGGTTCGTGCGGGTCGTGGCATTTCATGCACGGCGTCGCCGCGTCGGACACGCCGAGCAGGCCGTAATGCTCGGCGGGATCGATCTGCGGGAAGGCCGACGGGCGGGCGGCCAGTCGGCGGTGACACCACAGGCACGACTCGCGCGTCTCCGGGACGAAGACGTGCGCCTCGCCGGCCGGCAGCGGGCCGCGGCTCACGGCGGCGAGGTGGTCGGCGCCGGCGCCGTGGCAGGACTCGCACTCGATGCCGCCGTGCATGTCCTTGGCGTGCCGCGCCGCCTCGCTCGGATGGCAGCCAGCGCAGATCGCAACGCCCTGGTGGCTCGGTGCGGCCGCGGACATCGCCTCGCGCACCGCGTCGCCGCGGTAGTAGCCGAACCGGCCGTAGCTGTCGGGGACCAACAGGGCGCGGCCGGCGAGGCCGGCGACGGCGGCCGCCGTCAGCACGACGGCCGGGCGGACCACGTGGAACCAGGCGCCCCGAGTCTCGTCCGCCGCCTCCGTCAAGCGGCGGTGCTCCGGCAGCGCCGCTCGGCCGATCGTTGCCGCCGCCTCCCTCGATCGGCGGCGCCCGGGCAGCGATGCCAGACCGATCGTTACGGCGAGCACGGCGAGCGCGCCGGTGACGGCGATCGTGGCCGGGCCGAAGACGGGCCGGCCGGCCGCGGCGTCGGCGCGGACCATGACGATCACGCCCGCTATGAGACCGGCGCCGGCGACGAAGGCGATCCATGTGCGCAGCGTTGCGGGACGAGACATCCGCTCCTACCCCACGATCGATCCGGCCGTCGCGCCGCCCGCGTGACGGCCCCCACAAGGCCGGCGACGAGCGCCGATACCAGGAGCACGACGGCGAAGTCAACGGGGCGCCGCACCGAGGGTGCATTCGTGATTTGTGGGGGAGGGCGAGGCCAGGCATGTTCCACCTCGTGGCGCCGCGCCCGACCCTGGGACCGCGGGCGTCTCGCCCGCCCGGGGATGCACGGCCGTCGGGGACACGCGGTAGCGATTCGTAGGGCATCGATTTCGGCGGGGATGCGGACGGTGCGCAACTTGTTGGCGGGGTTGACGTTGCCCATGGTGG
>CAMTWF010000275.1:0-9995 GCA_947085355.1 uncultured delta proteobacterium | reverse complement strand
TCGTACACTCTTTCCCTACACGACGCTCTTCCGATCTGAACGCCCGGTACGCCGGCAGCAGCGCCGCGGCGGCCGCGCGGGCCAGCGAGCGCGCCGCCGCGGCCCGCGTCGGATCCGTTCCGTCACGCACGGCCGCCAGCAGATCGCCCCAGGCCGCCGGCCCGGCGCGGAACAGGGCCTCGTCGGCGTCCGGCTCCGCCGTTCCGCCGGCCACGGCGGCAAGCGTCGCCCTCGCCGCCGATACGGTCCGATCGATCTCCACCGACGCGCGCGCCTCGATCGCCTGCGCCACGGTCGTGACAAGCCGGTCCGAGCGAACGGCCCTGACTGGCAACTCCAGCTCCCACCGGACCGCCGGAGGCGCCTGCGGTGCGGCCCCGGCCGCGGTGCGCTCCGTCGCCAGCGTCAGCCCGACGACGTACGTCGGTTCCCTGACGGCGGCGCCGGCCGCCGGGGGTTCTAGCGACACGGTGGCGACAAGGAACGGCTCCAGGCCGGTCGTCCGTCCGCCGGCCTCCACCTCGGGGGCCGCCGGCCGCGCCGACAGCCTCGCGAGCCGCTCGGCCAGCGCCTCGACGTCGGGATCGGCCTCGAACAGCGGGCGCGTTCCCATGGCGGCGGCGAGACGCGAGAGGAACGGATCGTCGCGCGGCACCGGCGAATCGCCCGGACGAGAGGCGCCCGACCGGACGGCGATCCGGACGCGCAGCACAGGAGGCTCGGCCTCCTCGACGCCGGCGGCATGGACCTCCCCGACCGCCGCGACCGAGATCGCGTCGAGGTCCTCGGCCGGTGCGTCGCCGGTCGCGTCGCGATCGGCCCTGGCGGTCAGGCGCTCGAAACCGGGCAGGCACCCGCCGGACGCGGTCAGGTCCGGCGGGCGGCACGTCGATGCCGCGAGGAGGGCGACGGCGAGCAGCCGTCGCCGCGAGCTACGCGACGATCTTCGGCCTGCGAGTGCCAACCGCGTCGTCCCCGTCGATCTCCAGCGTTCCGCCACGGGCGAGCGTCCCGTCGCAGAGCCGGCCCAACTCCTCGGTGATGGATCGCAGCGACCGCTGTTTGACGTGGAACGGCTGGAACGCGCTCTTGAAGCCCCAGATCACGAGCTGGCGGATCTCGTCGAGCGTGAACCCGAGGTGGCGGTGGAGCAGGTACAGCTCCTTCGACACGGTCGTATCCGTGATCAACCTGTTGTCGGTATTCACCGTGACCCGGACGCCGAAGTTGTAGAGGAAGCGGATCGGGTGTTGGTCGATCGACGGGATGGCTCCGGTCTGCATGTTCGACGACGGGCAGATCTCCAGCGGGATGCGGTGGTCGTTGACGTAGTTGAGGAGGTTGCCGTCCTCGCGCAGGCGCACGCCGTGCCCGATTCTGTGCGCCCCGAGGTAGTGGATCGCCTGCGCGACGCTTTCGGGACCGTACGCCTCCCCCGCGTGGGCCGTGCAGTTGATGTTGTTCTTCAGGATGAGCTGGAACGCGTCCTTGTGCGCCTTCGCCGGGTAGTTGTACTCGGCCCCGGCCAGGTCGAAGCCGACCACGCCGTGGTTCTTGTAGGCGACGGCGAGCTGGGCCATCTCCAGCGAGCTGGCCGGCGAGATCGACCGGATGCCGCAGATGATGACGCCCGAGTCGATCGCGAAGTCCTTCTGCGCCTGCCGCAGCGCCTGCGTCACTGCCTCCACCACCGCCGTCAGCCGCAGCCCGCGGCGCGTGTGCAGTATCGGCGAGTAGCGGACCTCCATGTACCTGACGTTCTCTCGCGCCGCGTCCTCGGCCAGCTCGTACGCAACGCGGTAGAGCGCCTCCTCGGTCTGCATCACCGACAGCGTCGTCTCGAACGCCGTGAGGTACGACACCAGCGAGTCGCACACCTTCCCGACGTGCAGCGCCTCGGCAAGGCCCTCCGGCGTCTGGGCGGGCAGCCGCACGCCGTACCGGTCGGCCAGCTCGAGGATCGTGCCGAGTCGCACGGAACCGTCCAGATGGACGTGAAGGTCCGTCTTCGGGAGCTTCTCCAGGAAATCGAGCGTCAGGGCCTGCATTTCGGCCATCCTAGCGCCCAGGGAAGGCCGTGGCAACGCCGCGGGAGCGGCGCCGATGCGTCCGGGGGGTGTCCCCGCCGTCATCCGGCGGCCGCGGGGACGGGAAGAGCGTCGAGACGCAGATCGATCGATCGGAGGGCCAACTCGTCGATGAAGAAGCGGAAGATGCGCTCGTCGCGGCCCAGCATCTCCGGCGGCAGGACGCCCCGCTCGCGGATCTCCCCCCGCAGGACCAGGCGCGCCGCGATCGCCGCGGGATACCCCGTCGCCCGGGCCATCGACGTGCGCCCGGCGGCGGCATCCCACCTGTCCACCATCTCCCATCGGTGCCGCTCGGCCCTCCCGCCGCGCCCGCCTTCGACCTCGACCCGCATCACCGTCACGTCGCCCTCGCCTTCGGGCAGCCTCCACTTGCGGAAGAGCAGCCTCGCCGTGAGATCGATCGGTCTGATCCGCATGCCGCCGATCTCGACCGGCTCGACGGAGAAGAACCCGGTGTCGCGGAGCATCCTCATCCGATCGGCATGTCCCGGATACCGCAACGTCTTCTCGACCATCCGCGGAGCCTGGATCGTCCGCAGGAGAGTGCGCAGGCCGTCGGTGTTGAACGCCTCGAGCGTCCCCACCCCGGGGAACTCCACCGGCTCCACCTCGGACAGCGCCTCGCGGGCCACGACGCGCCCACCCTCGACCAGCCGCGCCGGCCGCGTGTACTCCTCGATGACGTCCGCGGGCGAGAAGACCGCGCAGTACTCGTACGGCCAGCGCCTCACCTCCGGCAGGCCTCCGACCAGGATCCTCACGCTCTCCAGCGGGTCGAACTCGACCGCCGCACGCCCAACCAGGAGGTTCGACAGCCCCGGCGCCACGCCGCAATCCACGATCGCCGCCACGCCGCGCTCCCTCGCGGACCGCTCGACCCCGAACGGGTCCTCCGGCATGAACGACACGTCCACGACGTTGCGGTCGGACTCGATGAGCGCGCGGAGCGTGCCGAAGCCGAGCGCTCCCGGCAGGGCGTTCACGACCACCGCCGCTCCCTTGGTCGCCGCCACCACCGCATCAGGGTCCGACAGGTCGGCACGCTCGAACCGGACGCCCGCCACCCCGCGAAGCCGCTCCGCCGCCCGCTCGTCCGCATCGACCGCCGTGACGTCGATGCCCGGCTCCATCGCAAGATCCCCGGCCGCCAGGGACCCCACCGACCCGGTCCCGAGGACGACGGCCCGCCGGCGGCGCTTCACGGCGACATCCCGGCGGCCGCCGGACGGCCGTGCCCGAAAACCCGATCGTAGAGCCACATCAGGACCGTCGCCAGGATCCCTATCCCCGCCACTACCAGCCACATCTCCGTCGGCTCGCCCGTCGTGCGGACGACCTCGTCGCCTTCCCTGACGAGCAGCGGCGACGCGAACGTCTCGTACAGGCGGCCGCCGAGACGACCGGCGACGAGCCACCCGATGGCGACCGGCAGGAACGCATAGCCCTGGAAGGTGGCCTCCTGCCCCTTGGGCGCCCGGTCGGCGATGTACTCGTAGTAGCGCGGCGCCTGCGTCACCTCCCCAAGCGCGAACACCACGATGCCGGCGATGATCACCCAGACCGTCGGATTGGCGGCGATGATCAGCCAGCACAGCGAGGAGACGCCGAAACCGAGGACGATGGCCTGGATCGGCCGAAGCCGGCGCGTGAGCCGGTTCACCGCAACCTGAACCACGATGACCGTCCATGCATCGGCCGACCCGATGACCTCGAACGGCGCATCCTTGGATATGAAATCGACGATGTAGAACGGGACGATCACGAAGATCTGCCAGAACATGATCCAATACAGGGAGAAAATGAGCAGGAAGATCATGAAGCGGCCGTTGCCCAGGACCGCAAGCATGTCGCGGACCTTGCGCGCCAGCGTCGCGACCGGCACGCCTGGGTCCGCCGGCGGCTCGCGGAAGAAGGCCAGCGTGGAGAAGAACGTGAGCGCGCACGTGATCGCCGACACGAAGAAGACCCACTCGAACCCGACGCCACCGCGGACGAAGAACGCGATCAGCGGCCCGACGGCCCCGCCGACGTTGACCAGCATGTAGTAGATGGCGTACCCGAGCGACTTCGTCTCGGCGGTGCTCGTCTTCGCTATGGTGCCCAGCACGGCGGGCTTGATGAGCGCCCCGAACGCGGCCGTGAAGACGAGAATGCCCGCCATGAGCCAGAAGAGCGGGATCCCGGCGAGCGCCGAGGCGAACGCATCGGTCCCGGCGGCCCCGATCGCGAAGTAGCCGACGCTCAGACCGGCGAAGGCCGCCGCCAACGCCCTGCGGAACCCGTACCTGTCGGCAAGCGTGCCCGCGAAGATGGGGAGCAGGTAGATCAGGCCCCCGAAGACCGAGGTGAGCGTCCCGGCGTCCACGGCGTTGAACCCGAGTTCGTCCCGCAGGAACACGCTCAGCACCGCGGCCTGGCCGTAGTACGCCAGCCGCTCGAACAGCTCCAGGACGTTGACCACCCAGAACGACGGATGGAATCCCTCGCGCAGGCGACGGAACGCCGACGGGCGCGCCCCGGCGTCGGCTCCTTCGGATGTCGACGTGTCCAGCATGGGGCCGGATGCTAGCCGATGCCGCTCTTGACCGCCACCCGCACGAGTTCGGTCTGGATCGGACCGTGCACGCGGACCTCGCCGCCCGGCGCCACGTAGACGTCGATCTCGGTCCGCACGCCCAGACCGGCCTCGGCGGCCATGTAGATCCCCGGCTCGATCGAGAACAGGCACCCGGGGACGACGCGGCGCCCGTCCTGGGTCTCGAGGTTGTCGATGTGCACGCCGGCGCCGTGCACCTCGCGGCCGATCGAGTGCCCCGTGCGGTGCCGGAAGTACTCGCCGTACCCGCGCCGCGCCACGACCTCGCGGCATGCGTCGTCGATCTCCCAGCCGAAGAGGTCGCCGCCGGCCGACACGCGCTCGCGGACGAACTGAAGCGCCCGGTCCCGGGCCTCCCGCACCACGTCGAAGATCCCGCGGTACAGGGGCGGGATCTCCCCGTCGCCGACGAATCCGCACCAGGTGATGTCGTAGTAGATCGATCCGGGCCGGGCCTTCCGCGCCCACAGGTCGATCAGGACCGCGTCGCCGGGCCGAATCGGAACGCTCGCCTCTGGAGTCGGGTCGAAATGCGGGTCGCCGGCGTGGGCGCCCGCGGCCACGATCGGCGCCATGCCGTCCGAATCCATCCCGTGCAGGCGGTAGAGGTCGAGCATGAACTGCTGGATCTCGTACTCGGTGGGACTTTCGCCTGCATCGATGCGCCGCCCGATCTCGTCCCAGGCGGCGCGCAGGATTGCGTGCATGGAGTCGCCGGCCTCGACGTGACTCCGCCAACCCTCCTCGTCCACGAGAGCCTCGAAGATCTGCACGAGGTCCGCGGACGAGACGACCTCGACGCCGAACGAACGGACGAGGTCCACGGTCCCGGCGTCCACGAGGGAGATGTACGGGATCGTGCAGTCCGGCGAGTACTGCATCGCCACGCGCCGGGCGCCCGCCAGCGCCTCGCGCAGGGCCGCGTGCATCTCCTGCCAGCGCAGGTAGAGGATCTTCCGCCCCGGGAGCGAATCGAGCTTGGTCGGCTCGACGTGGTGGACGATCCGCACGGCCTCTCCGGCCGCCGGGACGAAGTAGTACCAGCGGCGCGCCGTGTGCTTCCGGGGCAGGCCCAGGATCCGGTACGCGATCTGGTCGCGATTGGCGAAGTCGTAGAACAGCCAGCCGTCCAGGCCGTGCTCGGCGACGGCGCGCTGGATCGATTCCAGGTTCATCTGCTCGCTCCCCGCGGGACCGGGAGGACGCCCGGCGGCTCGCTACAGAATCGGGAGGTAGTTCTCGATCTCGTAGTCCGTGACCGAAGTCCGGTACCGATCCCACTCGATCCGCTTGTTCTCCAGCAGCTTCTCGAAGATGTGGTCCCCGAGCGTCTCCCGGAGCAGATCGCTCTTCTCCGCCTCGGCGATCGCCTCGGCCAGGCTGCCGGGCAGCGTGGCGATCTCCCGCGCGAGCCGCTGCGGCGGCGTCATCTCGAAGATGTTCTCCTCGACCGGCGGTCCCAGCTTGAGGCCCTCGTCCACGCCGCGCATCCCCGCGGCGAGCATCACGGCGAAGGCCAGGTACGGGTTGCACACGGGGTCGGGGCAGCGCAGCTCTATGCGGGTCGAGTTCTCGCGGCCCACCCTGTAGCGCGGCACGCGCACCAGGGCCGAACGGTTCCGCTGGCCCCAGGAGAGGTAGACCGGCGCCTCGTAGCCCGGCACGAGGCGCTTGTAGCTGTTGACCCATTGGTTGAGGACGAGCGTCATCTCGCGGACGTGCCGCAGCAGGCCCGCGACGTACGACCTGGCGAAGCCGGACAGGTGGTACTCGGCGTTCGGGTCGAAGAAGAGGTTCTTGTCCCCCTGGAAGATCGACTGGTGGACGTGCATGCCGGAGCCGTTCACGCCGAACAGGGGCTTGGGCATGAAGGTGGCGTAGGCGCCGTTCTCCCGTGCGATCTCCTTCACCATGAAGCGGATCGTCAGCACGGTGTCGGCCATCGCGAGCGCGTCGGAGTAGCGGATGTCGATTTCGTGCTGGCTGGGGGCCACCTCGTGATGCGCGTACTCCAGCTTGATGCCCATCGCCTCGAGGGCGCCGACCGTGCGTCGGCGCAGCTCGGTGCCGTCGCTGACCATCGATGCGTCGAAGTACCCGGCCCTGTCGAGCAGTTCGCGCTTGTCGGGCGACCGGAAGTAGAAGTACTCCAGCTCCGGCCCGACGAAAAACTCCATCCCCTTCTCGTGGACGCGGCGCAGCGCCCTGCGGAGGACGCCGCGCGGGTCGCCCTCGTACGGCCGGCCGTCGGGCGTCTCGAGATCGCAGAACATCAGCGCGAACCGACCGGCCTCCCCCGCCTGGGTTCCGAACACGCGGAACGTCGCCGCGTCCGGCCGGGCCATCAAGTCGGACTCGTAGATCCTCGCGAACCCCTCGACGGACGACCCGTCGAAGCCCATCCCGTGCTCCAGCGCGTCCACCATCTCGCGCGGCGTCACGGCGACGCCCTTGGTCTGGCCGAGGATGTCGCTGAACCAGAGCCAGATCAGCTCCACCTTGCCGTCCCGGATCCTCCGAAGGACGTCCTCCCTGCCCGAATCCGCCGCTGGGTGACCCTTGTTCCCGCGATCCGCGCTCATGCGTTCCTCCCTGCGATCTCCCCGTGCCCCCATGACGGGGCGGCAACATACATGCCGTCGCGGACAGGAGTCAATCGGTTCGCGGTTCGCGGTTCGCAGTCCGGAAACCGCAAACCGCGAACCGCTTGACGGCAGGGGACCGATGAGGCTAGTGTCCCGACCCGTGAAGAGAGTTGAAGCCGGTCGGGGTCAAGGTGCGGGTCTGCTGCCTGCCCGCGAGGGCAAGGGGAGCGCGGGGCGCAAGAGCGGAGGAAGCGATCGCATGGAGGGGCCCGCGACCTTCAAGATCGGCGACAAGGCGGTCTGCCCCGCCCAAGGGGTGGCCGAAGTCGTAGATATCACCTCCAAGGATGCCGGGGGGGGCCAGATGCAGGCGTTCTACATCCTGCAGGTCCTCGACTCCAACATCAGGGTAATGATCCCCATCAAGAACGCCGGCATCGTGGGACTCCGGGAGGTCGCCAGCAGGGCCGAGATCCGCGAGGTGATGGCCTTGCTGCACGAGCCGACCATGCAGGTGGACAACCAGACCTGGAACCGCCGGTACCGCGGGTTCATGGAGAAGATCAAGACGGGGTCCCTGTACGACCTGGTCGAGGTCTTCCGCGATCTCTCCAGGCTGAAGAACGAGAAGCAGCTTTCGTTCGGCGAGCGCCGGATGCTCGAAACCGCCCGGGCCCTGATCGTGAAGGAGCTGGCCGTCGCACGGGGCGTCGCCGAGGAGAAGGTCCGCAAGGAGATCGAGCGGCCCTTTCGCAACTAGGGCCGGGGCAAGCGTTCAGCTATCGGCATTCGGCTATCGGGGGAACGGCGAGCTGCGCGACAGACAGGTTCGTAGGGTGCATCCCATGGAATGGCGGCCCGCGCTCCTGGCGCCGATCCTCCTCGCCGGAGCGATCCCGATCGCCGCCGGAGCGGCCTGCAGGACGCGCTCCACGCACGATGACTCCACCGGCGGCGCCGCGAATCGCGGCGCGCCGGACGACGAGGCCGGTCGTGTCGATGCCGCCGGCCCCCCCCCTGCGTCCCGCTTCGCGTGCAGGCTCGCGCGCCCGCCGACGGCCGTCTCGTCCCATGGCGCGGGAGGCGGAAGCCCGGCGTTGGCCTGGGGCCCCGGCGTCCTCGGCCTCGCCAGACTCAAGGACGACGGGTCGAGTTCGCACGTGGAGGTCGCACGGCTCCTCGACGGCGCGATCGTCGGGGAAGCGCTCGCCGCCGGGACCGGCGCGGCGCGACCGCCGGTGTCGATCGCGTGGTCCGGCGACTCGTTCGTGTTCGCGTGGGCGGAACCGTCGGGGTCCGCCACCGAGGTGTTCGTGGGCACGGTGGACGCCGCCGGCAACGTGCGCTGGCGGCCGAGCCGCCTGACGGAGACGATCCGGGCCGGTTTCCGGGGCGTGAACGATCGCGTGCCGGTCGAGTCGAAAGACCCCCGCGTGATCGGAACCGGCGACCGGCTGGTCCTGTCGTGGCGCACGCGCACGCGGCCGGAGGCCCAGCCGCTGTACTTCGCCGGCGTGGCCGGGCTGGAGGTCTCGCCGCCGGTCCGCGTCTCCGGGGAGAACGACACCGTGATCGACCACCAACTCGTGGCGTGGGGCGACGACGTCATCGCCGTGTACGCGGGCCGCTTCGAGCGTACGCAGCGGCTCGTGCGGGCCGCCCGGCTGCGCCTGGACCCCCCCACCGTCGTCGAGGACCGGATGATCGCCGACATCAGGCCCGCTCCGGAATGGATGGAGGTCTCGGCCGCGGCCGCGGGCGACGACCTCCTCGTCCTGTGGCGTACGAAGACGGAGTGGAACTCGACCAGCAACGTGGCGATTGCCGCGCTGCCGGCCGGCGAACCGGCGGCCCCGACACCCGCGGCGCTCGAAGGCGTGCTGGCGGCGACGCCGGCCGCGCACCGGCCGCGCCGCACGTTCGCCGCCGTGTCGTTCGCCGACGGGGCCGTGGTCGCCTGGGCGGTCGAGGCCGACTCGGCCGCCGATGCCGCCCGCGAACTGCGCGTCGGCATGTTCGACGCCGCGGGCAAGCCCGCGGGCGAGGCGGCCGTGGTGTCCACCGACACGAGGCTGGCCAGGGAACCGGCGCTGGCGCCGGGCGCCGGCACGGAGATCTGGTACGCATTCGCCTACGGCGAGCCGCCCGGCGAACGGCCTACGGTGATGCTCGGGTCGGTCGAGTGCGGCGTCGGTGGTCCGAGGTGACCTGCCCGGGGGGGGACCGCGGGTTGCACGCGAGCTACTACGCGTATTGAGGGAGAGTTCGACCCCCGTCGACATCCATCCCGTATCGTCGCAGGGAGGGGTTCGACCCCCGCCGACGTGCATGCCGTATGGTCGCAGGAGGGGTTCGACCCCCCCGACGTGCATGCCGTATGGTCGCAGGGAGGGGTCGACCCCCCCCGACATGCATCCCGTATGGTCGCAGGAGGGGGTCGACCCCTACCGCAGTCGGGCTGTCACAGACACTTAAACAAGTCCGACCCATAAGCACTTAAAGATGTCCTAACCTAACCGGGGGGCCTTCGGGGCCGCCCCGCGCCGCCCCCTTCCCGCCGCCCCCTTCCCGCCGTCCCCTTCCCGCCGCCCCCTTCCCGCCGCCTCCTTCCCGCCGCCTCCTTCCCGTCGGTCCCCTTCCCGTCGGTCCCCTTCTTGCCCGTTGCCCGCCTCCCATTCCCCCTGCGGCATTCGACAACATGGATGGAGACCTGCCCGCCTTGGA
>CAMTWF010000274.1:0-6089 GCA_947085355.1 uncultured delta proteobacterium | reverse complement strand
TGCCGACTTCCCGCGGTGCACGCCAGGACTTCGTACTCCCCTCGCCGTCGTTCAGGGCGAGGAAGAGGGCCGGGAAACCCAAACGCGCTTCGCTCCGGCATCGTGGCCGTTCCCGGCGGGGTTGCAGGTCCCTGACGCAACCGTACCGACATCGAAAAGACGCTACGCGACGAGGGGAAGGGAGTCAAACGCCGGGCGCGGTGCTCTCCGACCCGCTGGTTGCACGGCCGCCCGTCTCTGGGCGCTGCGTCGGCCGACGGCAGTCCGCCACATGTCCGCCTCGACCACCTGCACCACCGCCTCTCGCACGCTCACGGCGGGCTCTCGCACGCTTACGGCGGGCTCTCGCACGCTTACGGCGAGCATTCGCACGCGCGCAGACACACGTGCGCAGACACACGTGCGCAGACACACGTGCGCAGACGGGTCTGCGCACGCGCCTGGCGGGTCCTCGTACAGTCGGGGCGGAATCGCGTGCGCTCCGGGCGGTCCGTAGCTTCGTGGCGCGGGCATCTTGCCCGCGTTGCGAAGCTACCCAACATCTGCGGGCCGGCTTCCCCACGGTTCGGGGGATGCGCCCAACGCCCCCCAAGACCCCGCCGCGGCGACCGCCCGGCCGTGGCGGCGCGTTTCTGCGAGGTTCGGGACGATCGATGTAGAGTCGGCCCGCCATGCGGACCACCTCCTCCGACCCGCCGCGCACCGCCCTCGACCGCCTCGTCCGGCAACGGCTGGGCGTCTCATGGGGAAAGGCGCGCGCCTGGATCCGCGCGGGCAAGATCCTCGTCGGCGGAATCCCCCTGGACGACCCGCTCGCAGTCGTCGACGCCGGCGCGGATGTCGTGCTGCGCGAGGACGCGCCGCGGACGTCGCGCGGGGGCGTTCTGCCGCCGGACGCGATCGTCCACCTGGACGACCACCTGGTCGTGGTCGACAAGCCGCCGGGCGTGAGCACCGTGCCGTACGAACGCGGCGAGCGCGGGACGCTGGACGAGATGGTCCGGGTGGCGTTGTCGCGACGGTTGCGCCGCGCCCGCGGTTTCCTGCAGGGCCGCCCGCCGCTCGGGGTCGTCCATCGGCTCGACAAGGAGACCAGCGGCCTGATCGCGTTCACGCGGACATGGCTGGCGAAGAAGGGCCTGTCGGAGCAGTTCCGGGCGCACACGGTCCACCGGCGCTACCTCGCGCTGGCGCACGGCCTCGTCCGCTCCGGGACGATCTCGTCGCGCCTCGTGCCGGACCGCGGCGACGGCCTGCGCGGATCGATCGAAGCGATGCCCCGCCGCCTGCGCGCGGCCGCCGCCGGCGCCGCACGACCCGCCGTTACGCACGTCGAGGCGATCGAGACGCTCGGCGGCGCGACGCTCGTGGCCTGCCGGCTGGCGACGGGCCGCACGCATCAGGTGCGGATCCACCTCTCGGAGGCGGGCCACCCGCTGGTGGGCGAGCGCGTCTACATCCGCGGCCTTCCCGGAAACCCGATTCCGGCCCCGCGCGTGATGCTGCACGCCGCGGAACTGGGCTTCCTGCACCCGGCAGACGGCCGGCCGGTCCGCTGGGAGCTCGGCATGCCGGCCGACATGCGCCGGATCGCCGAGGCAATCCGAAGGTCGTCGTGATGATCTGAGCCGTTCCCGATCGGCGACGGCGTCCATGTACGGTTCCTTGCCGGGCGCGCGACGGTCCGCTATGTTGCCGCGCAGGAGCGATTGA
Organism: uncultured delta proteobacterium; assembly: GCA_947085355.1. GTDB lineage: Bacteria > Myxococcota_A > Polyangia > DRWM01 > JAAZOP01 > CAMTWF01. The sequence goes on along the minus strand of CAMTWF010000274.1, from coordinate 4,376 downwards.
GTTGCGGCGTTTGGCCCCGGCGGTCCGCGCGCGGCTCGCGCGGCGCGAGCCCTGGAACCACGGCAGGTACCTCGTTCGAATCGGCGGGAGCCTGGTCGGCCTCGCCCTCGCGGTCGCCTTCCACGCCGCGTCGCTCGGAAACCGCCTGGCCGACGCCGCCCAGGCCGCCCAGAGGCGCGCCCCGGGCGGCAGCACGGCCGACGCCGGCCTCGCCGCCCTCGCATACGTCCGCTACGGCCTCGACGTGGACCCGCGCGACGTCGTCTGGGTCGAGGCCGCCCACGACTTCGGCATCGCGTCGGCGCTCGATCCCGCCCGCCATCGCCGCGCGGTCTTCGCCGGGGCCGCCGCGCCGGGATCCGCTCGGGACGTCTTCGTGGTCGACGTGGCGTCGGCGGGCGGCGTGCCGGTCAGGGCTTCGTTGCTCCGCAACCTCACCGTGTCTCCGGCGGGCGACGAGGGCGATCTGACCGCCTCCGGCGACCTCGTCGCGTACGTCCGGCGCGCCGGCGACGGCCCGCCGTCCGTCGTCGTGCTCGACACGGCGGGCGACGATCCGGCCCTCACGGCCGGATGGAGCCCGTCCGAACGGTTCAAGGACGCCGTCACCAGCTTCCAGGAGACCGGCCGGCTCGCCGGAATCAACCGGGCCGAGTTCGCGCTGGCCGAAGCGCCGGCGGTGCTGCGCCTCTCCTGGGAGGGACGCAACCTCGCGATCGAGACCGACGCCGGCCGCGCCGTCGTCACGCCTCTCGGAGCCGTCCTGTCCGGCACGGCCCTCGTGGCCTCCGCGTCGCCGATGACCAAGGCCCGCAGGGGCACGACGGCGTGGGCGGTCGACACCGTGCGGGCATGGGTGGGCCCCGAGCCGATCGAGGCGCTGGAGTACCTCTTCTTCAAGGTGACCGACCGGTACAGGATGGCGACGACGGATGCGGCCGACGCCGCGGCCGAGATCGAGCGATCTCTGGCGACATCCCACGCGCCGGGCCGGACGGCGCAGTACGAGCTGGTGCTGGACGAGGACATCGCCGAGATGGAGATCGGCTGGCCTCCGCCGCGCATCGGGCCGTTCGGAGCGCACGATCCGATGGCGGGCGAGGGCGAATGGATGCCTGCGACCGACGAGGACTTCGTCCTGAACGAGCCCGGCATGCCGCCGACGTTCGTGACGACGTTCCTGCGGACCGATCCCGAGCGCCCGTACTCGGTCGTGTACGTGGCGGCCTGGGACCCGCGGCGCGTGACGCTGCACCCGGCGGCCGGCTCGATCGAGCCCAAGGCGGCCACGGGCGAGACGGCGACCGGCATGATCCCGCGCGACGACTCGACGATCCGCGGGCTCGTGGCGGGCTTCAACGGCGGCTTCCAGGCGTTGCACGGCGAGTTCGGGTTGATGCAGGACGGCAGGCTCTTCCTGCCCCCGAAGCCGTGGGGAGGCATGGTCTTCCTTCTGCGCGGCGGGCGCGCCGCGGTCGGCACGTGGCCCGGACCCGACGAGAATGTCGCGATCCACCAGGGGGCCAAGACGTACGACCAGGATCCGAACGGAGTCGACGAGCCCGCGCTCGAGCGGTTCCTGCGGGACCAGGGCGTCGTTTCGTTCCGGCAGAACCTCACGCCCCTCTTCGGGCACGGCATGATCAACCCGTACCGCCGCAGGTGGTGGGGCTCGTCCCCGAAGGACATGGAGGACCCGAACCCGGTGACCGTGCGGTCGGCAATCTGCCGGACCGGCCACGGACACATGGCCTACTTCTACGGCCTCTCCACGAACCTCGACGCGCTCGTCGCCGCCATGGAGGCCGCCGCGTGCGCGTACGGCCTGCACCTCGACATGAACAGCGGCCACGTCGGCTGGGAGTTCTACCGCATCGTGGACGCCGGCGAGCCGCCCCCGCGAGAGTTGCGCGCGGGCTTCCAGGCGGAGGGCGTCGTGCCGGGGAGACCGGACCTGCGTTTCCGCGCGAGGAGGCTGTTCCAGGGCATGGACCTCTTCCGGTTCCCCAGGTACGTGCAGCGCGAGCCGAGGGACTACTTCTACCTCGTTCTCGAGCGCAGCCTGCCGCTGCCCGACATCGAGGGTGATTTCGCCGGGGAGCAGGACGGGCGGTGGACGCAACGCGGCCTGCCGGTCCGCACGTTCCCGCCCGCCGTGACGCTCGCGGGCATCCCCGCCGGCGACGAGGCCGGAAGCCGGGTGTACGTCGCGGCGATCGACCCGCGTTGGACCCGCGCCGCGGCGTGGGATCCCGCCGTGCTTGGGGCCGCGAACGGGTGCTTCGCCGCGTTCGTCCCCGTCGCCGGCTCGCCCTCGGTCTGGCGCGGGCGGGGCGACGCCCCGTTCTCGCCGGACGACGCCGTCCTGCTCGTCGCATCCGACCCGCTCGGCCTGGAGGACAAGCTGCTGGTGGACCGCTGGTCGAATGCGTCGGCCGCGGCCGCCGACCGGCCGGTGGTCCTGGCGGTCCGCGGAACGCCGCTTTCCGAGGCGAGCACCGGGCGCTTCGCGGGGGCGTTCGGGGCGATTCGAGGCGAGCGTTTCCTGCTGTACGCCGAGGTCCGGACGGGGGACGGGGCGGCGCTGTACCGGACGCTGCGCGGCGCCGGAGCCGACCGGGCGATCGGCGTGGCCCGGGAGGACGCCCTGGGCTGGGTCTTCGTGTACGCACGCGGGAACGGCGCCGGTCCCGAACAGCGGCCGCTCACGCGCCCGGACCTCGCCTCCATGCCGCTCGACGGCGCCCTCGGGTTCTCGCTCTCCCCGGCGCCGGCCGTCATCGACGTCCTCGAGGCAACGCAGGTGGTCCCCCCGGGCGAGTGGAATCCGCCGCACACGCGGCGGATCCGCTACTTCCGAACCGACGACCACCACCAGCGGGCCCTGCGGTCGTACAGGTAACTCCAAACTCCAAACTCCAAACTGCCAAGGGACTCGCGCGCAAGTGACCGTGATCCTTGGACCGCGCAAGTTCCATTCCTCGGGGTCCGCCGAAGGCGGGTGGGGATCTCCAAACTCCAGACTCCCCGGGCCTTGACCTCTTTTCCGGCGTTTCGGTAGTATGCTCCGCGTTCGCACGCGGCCCGTGCCGTTCGCGAGGGGTCTGTTCGAGCAATCACGGAGGCTGTTCACGTGAAGAAGCCAGTGCCGTTCGGAAAGTACTTCCTGCTCGACCGCGTGAACGTCGGCGGCATGGCGGAGGTTTTCAAGGCGAAGACCGAGGGGGTCGAGGGTTTCGAGCGGCTGGTTGCGGTCAAGCGGATACTCCCGTCCATCGCGGAGGACGAGGAGTTCATCGCGATGTTCATCGACGAGGCGAAGATCGCGGTGCAGCTCACGCACCCGAACGTCGCGCAGATCATCGACCTCGGCAAGGTCGGCGATGCCTATTTCATCGCGATGGAGTACATCCACGGACGCGACCTTCGCGCGATCTTCGACCGCGGCAAGAAGCGCGGCGAGACCCTCCCGGTGCCGATGACGTGCTACGTCATGATGAAGGTGTGCGAGGGCCTCGACTACGCCCACAAGAAGAAGGACTCCTCCGGCGCGAGCCTCAACCTGGTCCATCGCGACGTCTCCCCGCAGAACATCCTCGCCTCGTTCGACGGCGAGGTGAAGATCATCGACTTCGGGATCGCCAAGGCGGCCAGCAAGGCGGCCAAGACGCAGGCCGGGATACTCAAGGGGAAGTTCGGGTACATGTCGCCCGAGCAGGTCCGCGGCCTGCCGCTCGACCGCAGGTCCGACCTCTTCTCCTGCGGCATCATCCTGTACGAGCTGCTGACCGGGGAACGCCTGTTCGTCGGCGAGAGCGACTTCTCCACGCTGGAGAAGGTCCGCAACGTCGAGATCATGCCGCCGTCCACGTACAACCGGGCGATCCCCGAGGAACTGGAACGAATCGTCCTGAAGACGCTCGCCAAGGAAAAGGACGACCGCTACCAGACGGCGATCGACCTGCACGACGACCTCCAGAGCTTCATGTACACGACCGAGAAGTTCTTCGCGCAGAAGGATCTCGCGTCGTACATGCGCAAGACGTTCCCGGAGGACGTCGGGGGCGACCAGGATGCGAGCGCATCGGTGCCGTCGCGCCTGCCGCCGTCGCAGCGCACCGGCGCCACGCCGCCTCCGCGCGTCTCCGTACCGCCTCCCCGGGCGTCAGCGCCGCCCCCGCGACGCACCACCGCGCCGCCGCCGCCGAAGCGGACGTTGCCCGGCATGCCCGCGCCGGAAGCGCCGGAAGCGGGGGCCGTTGCGGCGGCGCCACCGCCGCCCATGCTGTCGCCGCCCATGCCGCCGCCCATGCCGACTCCGGTGCGGTCGCAAGTGCCGACGGCGCCCCATATGCCGGCCGCGCCGCCGGCCGCGC
>CAMTWF010000273.1:0-14066 GCA_947085355.1 uncultured delta proteobacterium | reverse complement strand
GGATCGTCGAGGCGGCGACCTTCGCTCGGGGCACGACGCTGCTCCACCGGATCGTGTCCTTGCTGGTCAAGATGGCAATGTGACGAGTTCCCGGAATCGAGTCTTCGGCGACGGCGACGGCGACGGCAACGGCAACGGCAACGGCAACGGCAACGGGGACCGGGACCTGCCTGCCGGCAGGCAGGCGGCAGGCGGGAGGCTGTAGCCGGGGCCGTGAACGGCTACGCCGGCCCCCCCCCCACAAATCGCGAATGCACCACGGCGATCACCTTGACGCTCCGAATGGCGCGCGCTAGGCTGCATCGCGCCTTCAGGAGGTGACCCATGAGAATCGTGGCGGCGTTCTTGATGTTGCCGGCGGCCTTGACGGCGCCGGCTTGCAGCCCGAGCGGAGACGACTCGCCGCCGGGCACGTGCACGAACCAGTCATGCGCCATCGACCTGTGCGTGACGCAGGGCTACGAGGGGGGCCGGTGCGACCCGACGCTGGGCTGCGTCTGCATCGGGATCCGCGACCCCGGCAACCAATGCGTCGATGCGACGTGCGCCTCGGCCTGCCGCGGCTACATCGGCGCCTCCGGCGGCGCCTGCGGCGCCGACGGCCGGTGCCGGTGCACGGGCGGTCCGACCGACGGCGGCGCCGACGACGGCGATGCGTGGATCCCCCCCGGAAGGGCGTCCGCGTGGGGCGTCGTGATGGGCCCCGGCGCGCTCTTCCCGGTGAGCGGGGCCGTCGTCTACGCCGCTCGGTCCGGGTACCCGATCGAACCGATCCCGGAGGGGAACTACTGCCCGCGCTGCCTCGATCTCGGTTCCATCCCGAACACGGTCTCCGAGGCGGACGGTTACTTCAACTTGGCCGGGCTGAGCCGGGGCGACTGGACACTGGTCGTCCAGAAGGGACAGTTCAGGCGGATACGCCAGATCCGGATCGATGCCGAGGACCAGACGCTCGAAGTCCCGACCGACTACACGACGCTGCCCAGCCGCCACGACCCCGGCGGCGGGGATGACGTGCCCCGGATCGCCGTGGCGCTCGGATCCTACGACCGCATGCAGGACATTTTCGCGAAGGTCGGCCTGGCGGCGCTGTCGCCCGACGGCACGCAGGCGCTCCTCGACCGCACCGCCGACCTCATGTTCGACGTCTACGACAACGGCGGCGGCGGCTTCGGCTCGCCCTACCCCTCGTTCGGAACCCTGCTTACCGACCCCGGCAGGCTCGCGCAGTACCAGATCATCTTCATCCCGTGCTCCGGCAGCTCGAACGACAGCCACCTGGGGAACGCGACGGTGCGCGAGAACATCAGGCGTTGGGTCGCCGACGGGGGCAAGTGGTACGTGGCCGACTGGTCGTACGACTTCGTCGAGCAGGTCTTCCCGGATGCGATGGACATGTACGGCGACGACTCGACGATCGGCGCGGCGGACACGACCCCGTCATACGACGGTCCGGGGCGCGTCGTGGACGACGATCTGGCCGCTTGGCTCAACGCGATGGGCCACAACCCGGCCAACGTCTCCTTCCGCGAGATCTTCGACAACATCTGCGGCCTGGGCACGTGGACCGGCGTCAACGAGGACGGCGACACGGTCAGCATCACCCCGAAGAGATGGGCGGAAGGCCCGCAGCTCCAGAACCGCTGCGGATCGGGGGACTACCCCTACACCGTCACGTTCCCGTACGGCTGCGGCCGCGTGCTGTTCACGACCTACCACAGCGTCGGCGCCATGGCCGGGTCGCACGAGGGGCTCTACGAGCAGGAGAAGATCCTCTTCTACCTTGTGATGGAGATCGGCGTCTGCACCGACGAGGTCTACGTCGAGTAGCCGTTCGCCGGCGCCCGGCACGGCGGCGCAACTGTTGACCGTTGCCGTCGATGCGCCTACAACCCCGGCCATGATCGGGCGCGACGAGGTTCTCCGCATCGTGCGGGAACGGGTGCCGAACCCGAGCCTCGTCAAGCACATGCTGGCGACGGAAGCCGTGATGCGGGCCCTCGCCGCCCGTCTCGGGGAGGATCCCGATCTGTGGGCGATGACCGGCCTCCTGCACGACGTGGACCTCGGGGAGACGGGGGGCGATCCCGAGCGTCACGGCCGGGCGGCGTTCGAGATGCTGGCGGCGCTGGACGTGCCGGAGGAGCTGCGCCGCGCGGTGCTGGTGCACGCCGGCCACGCCGAGCCCGCAAGCCGGCTGGACCGCGCCATCCGCGTGGTCGACCCGACCACAGGGCTCGTCACCGCCGCGGCGCTCGTGACTCCCGCCAAGAAGCCGGCCGGCGTCACCGTGCAGGGCCTTCTCAAGCGCATGAAGGAGAAGCGATTCGCCGCGAACGTGGACCGCGAAGCCATCCGCGCGTGCGAGGAACTCGGCATCGGCCTCGATGAGTTCCTCGGCCTGGCGCTCGGCGCCATGCAACGCATCGCGGACGACCTGGATCCGTAGGACCGCCATGCCGCCTGCCGGCGCCGCACGTCCCGCCTGGCCGCGATTCGCCGACGTGATCGGCCAGCGGGAGGCCATCTGGCGCATCCAGGCGGCCGCGACGGCCGGGCGGCTCCACCACGCGCTGCTGCTCGACGGCCCGGCCGGGTGCGGCAAGACGTCCATCGCGATCGCCCTGGCCGCCGCGCTCTTCTGTCGCAACCGGCCGGTGTCGCTCGCACCGCCGTCGCCCGTTCGAGCCGGCGGGCTCGATCCGATCACCTGGCCGCTGGAGGCGTGCCGTTCGTGCGCGAGCTGCCGCAAGATGCCCGCGCACCCGGATCTGTCCCTGTTGGAGGTCCAGTCCGACAAGACCCGGATCTCGATCGAGCAGGCCCGCGAGGCGACGGCCGGGATCGGCTTCCGGCCGCACGAGGCGGCTTGGCGCGCGATCGTGGTGCGGGAGGCGGACCGCCTCTCCGAGCCGGCCGCCAACGCCCTGCTCAAGTCGATCGAGGAACCGCGCGAGGGCAACATCTTCGTCCTCACGACGGCGCGCCCCGCCTACGTCCAGCCGACGATCCGGTCGCGATGCTTCCGCGTGCCGCTCAGGGCGCTCGACCCCGCGACGGTCCGGCGGCTGCTGGCCGAGCGGCGTCCGGACGTCCCGCCCGAGGCGTTGGATCTTGCCGCGGGACTCTCGGCCGGCGGCGTCGCCCGCGGGCTCGAACTGCTCGATGCCGACGCCGCGGGGGTGATCCGCGCCGCGGCGTCGTTCGGGACCGCGGTCGCCGAGGGCGACGCGGCCGGCGTCCTCGCCGCCGCCGAGGCGCTCGCCGGCGATCAAGCGGGCCCGGGCCTCGTGCTTGACCTGCTGCTGACGCTGGCCCGCGACCGCATCGCCGGGTCGGTCGGCCTGCCTCCGCTGCTGGGGCCCGGCGCGGCGAGCGCGTCCGAGGCATTCGGCCGGCACCCGGTCGAGGCGGCGGCGTTCGAGGCCGATCTGGTCTCGCGCGCGCGGCGGCTTGTCGAGAGGAACGCAAGGGCGCAGATGCTGTTCGAGTGGACCGGCATGGCGGCCGCCCGCGCCGTCGCACGTGCCGGGAAAGGGCTCACGGTTGATGGCTGAAGGCGTGCAACCTCCCGGCGGCGGCAGCCCCGCCGGATCCGGTGGACCGGACGCTCGAAGACACGGGCGGCGCGGGCGAGGCCGTCGCGGACGCGGGTTAGACCGTGCCGGGGGGCTGTCCGGCGCCGAGCGCCTCACCGTCCCCCGGCCCCCCGCGGACCCTCGCGGCGAAGCCGCTCGGGTCGACCGGCCCGCCGCGCCGCCTCCGGCGTCTCTCCAGGCCCGGCGGCCGGATGCGCCCGTTCCACGGGTCGCGTCGCCGGCCGATACGGGAGGCGCGCCCGCGCCGATTCCCCCGGCGCTGTCGCAGCCGTTGCTGGACCCGGAATCGATCCTCGATGACGTCGAGACCGGCGGGTGGGACGAGTCGCGCGTTCCCGTGGACGTCGTCGACGTCGAGCTGTCCCCGCTGGGGCCGGTCGCTCCGTTCGATGCACAGGGGATCGCGTTGGTGCCGGGCGACCGCGTGGTCGTGGCGACCGCCAGGGGCATCGAACTAGGCCGCGTCGTCCGAGGCGCGCGCGTCGAGATGCGGCGCGTCTGGGAGATGCCGAAGGTTATCCGCCGCGCGGGTGCGGGCGATCACAGGCAGGCCCGCAGGAACGTCGAGCGCGCCGCAGAGGCCCGCGAGCTGGTCAAGCGCAGGATCGCCGACATGGGGCTTCAGATGAAGCTGCTGGACATCGAGATCCTGCACGGCGGCGCGAGGGCCGTGGTCCACTTCGAGGCCGAGGATCGCGTGGACTACAGGCCTCTCCTGCACGAGTTGGCCGACAAGCTGCGCGTGCGGGTGGACATGCGCCAGGCCGGCGCCCGCGATTCCACCAGGACGGTCGGCGCCATCGGCCGCTGCGGCCAGGAGGTCTGCTGCGCGCGGTTCCTGCGCGACTTCACCCAGGTCGGCATCCGGATGGCGAAGGATCAGAACCTGCCCCTCACGCCCGAGAAGGTGTCCGGAGTCTGCGGCCGGCTGCTGTGCTGCCTCGCCTACGAGCACGACGGCTACAGGGCGCTGCGCGAGCGTCTCCCCAAGATCGGCAGGCGGATCGCCACCCCCGACGGCGAGGCGGTCGTGCGCGACGTGGACATCCTGCGCCGCCGGGTCGGCGTCGAGATGATGTCCGACGGCAAGCGCCGGACTTTCGGCGCGGCCGAGTTGGGACTCGATGCGCCGGACGCGCGACCGTGCGGCAGCCCGGAACCGTGCGGCGACGGCGAACGCCCTTCCTGCATGGCCCCGGCCCCCGACCCCCGGTCCCCGGCCCCCGATGGACGGCATCGCCGCAGGCGGCGGAGGCACGGGCGCGGTGGGCCGATCGGCGGTGCGCCGCAGGGCGGCGGAGGACCGCCGGCACAGCCCGGCGGCGCGGGAGGCTGACGCCAGATGGCCGGCGCCGAACGCTTCTACGTCACCACGCCGATCTACTACGTCAACGACGTCCCGCACCTGGGGACGGCGTACACGACGATCGCGGCCGACGTCTTCGCCAGGTACAACCGCCTTGCCGGCCGGCGGGTCAGGTTCCTCACCGGCCTGGACGAGCACGGCCAGAAGATCGCCGAGGCCGCGGCGGCCGCGGGCGTCGAGCCGCAGGCGTTCGTCGATTCGATGGCCGGCCCATTCCGCGACGCATGGGCCGTCCTGGACATCGCCAACGACGATTTCATCCGCACGACGGAGCCCCGCCACGAGGCCGCCTGCCGCGCGCTGTGGAGCCGCGTCGCCGCGTCGGGCGACATCTACAAGGGGCTTTACGAGGACTGGTACTGCACCGGTTGCGAAGCCTACTACACCGAGAAGGAACTGGTCGACGGAAGATGCCCGGTGCACGAGCGTCCCGCCGCCAGGTTGAGCACCGAGAGCTGGTTTTTCAGGCTCTCGGCCTGGCGCGACAGGCTGCTTGCGCTCTACGCGGAGCACCCCGACTTCGTGCAGCCCCCCAGCCGGATGAACGAGGTGACGCGGTTCGTCGAGGGCGGCCTGCGGGACCTCTCGATCTCGCGCCCCGGACTGCCCTGGGGCATCCCCGTCCCGGACGATCCGGAACACGTCATGTACGTCTGGTTCGACGCACTCACCAACTACCTCTCGGCGCTCGGCTGGGGCGCCGACCGCGACTCGGACTTCCGCGACTTCTGGCCTACGGCCGTGCACCTCGTCGGCAAGGACATCCTGCGGTTCCACGCCGTCTACTGGCCGGCCTTCCTGATGGCGGCCGGCATCGAGCCGCCCCGCCGCGTCTTCGCCCACGGGTGGCTCACGATCAACGGCCAGAAGATGTCCAAGTCGCTGCGCAACGTCGTCGAGCCCCGCAGGCTGGCGGCCGCGTACGGAGTCGACGCCCTTCGCTACTACCTCATGCGCGACGTGACGTTCGGCCTCGACGGCGACTTCTCGCACGCAGCCCTGGTCGATCGCATCAACGCCGATCTCGCCAACGACCTGGGCAACCTCCTCAACCGCGTCGTGGCCCTCGTCGAGAAGCTCGCGGGCGGCATCGTGCCGGACCGCGGGGCGTCGGCGGCCCTGGCGGCGGCGGCCGAGCGCGCCGGCCGCGACGCGGCCGCCGAGTTCGAGGGTCTGAGGCCGCATCGGGCCCTCGAATCGATCTGGACGCTCTGCGCCGAGGCCAACCGTTTCGTCGACGCCTCCGCCCCCTGGGCGCTCGCGAAGGCCGGCCGGAAGGACGAACTGGCCGCCGTGCTGTACTCGGCGCTCGAGGCGCTCCGTTGGATCGGCTTGACGGTCTGGCCCGTGATGCCCCGGAAGGCCGAGACGCTGTTGCAACGGATCGGGGCCGGCGAGCCGCGCGCCTGGCCCGTCCGGTGGGGCGAGCTCCCGTCCGGCGGCCCCGTCGTCCGCGGCGACCAGTTGTTCCCGCGCGTCACGCCCGAGCGCGAGGTCGAGATCGCCCGCGAGATGGGAGTGGAAGCGGCGACGGCGCCGGCGATGCCGCAGGCCACGGCGCAGTGCGGGCAGCCGCCGGCGACCGTCTCGTTCGAGCAGTTCGCCGGGATCGACCTGCGGATCGCGATCGTGAAGGCGGCCGAGCGGATTCCGAAGGCCGACAAGCTGCTCAAGCTGACGATCGATGCGGGCGATCCCGAGCCTCGCACCATCGTCGCCGGGATCGCCGAGAGGTACGGGCCACAGGACCTGATCGGCAGGCGCATCGTGGTGGTCGCCAACCTGGAGCCGAGGAAGGTGCGCGGCGTCGAGTCTCGGGGGATGCTGCTGGCGGCCACGAAGGAGGGGAAGCCGTGCGTACTGACGGTCGAGGACGAGATTCCTCCGGGAACACGGGTGTCGTAGCGATGCCGTGGCTCCCCGCCATGCAGCCGCCGACGATCGAGGCGGCCTTGCGCGACGTGAACAGCGCCAAGCCGCGCTTCCGCCGCGACGCAGCCGAGGCGCTCGGCCGGGCCGACGGCGACGATACGGCGCGGGCGCGGGACGCGCTGCGACGGCTTCTCGGCGATGCGGATCGCTCCGTGCGGGCCGCCGCGGCCGAGTCGCTGGGGGCTGTCGGCGACGATTCCGACCTCGCCGCGCTCGTGCGCCTCGCCGACGACTCCGACGAGGCGGTCCGCATCGCCGCCGTCGAGGCTGCGGCGAGCGTCGCGGCCGACCCGGACGAGGTGCTGATCCGGCTCGCGGACCATGCGAACCCCGTCGTCCGCATCACTGCATGCATCGAGCTGCAGGCATCGAGCGAAGAGGCCGCCACCGAGGCGCTCCTCCGCAGGCTGCGGGACGGCGACGCCCTCGTGCGCGCCGCCGTCGTGGCGTCGCTCTGCGCCGCCCTTCCGGGCAGGCACGTCGGGACCGTGCGTGCGATGCTGTCCGACGATGACCCCAACGTGCGGCTTGCGGCCGCCTGCGGCCTGGCCTTGGCACGGGACGACTCGGGACGCAATCTCCTGCTCGACCGCGTCCCCCGCAGGCCGCGCGACTACGCGTGGCGGGCGGCGCTGCTGGCGCTGGCGCGCGTCGCCCGGCCCGAGGATGCCCCGGTGCTGCGGAGGTTCGCGGGGTGGTTGCTGCCGGTCTACGTCCGCGCCGTTGCGCTGGCCGGTCTCGCCCGCGTGGGGGACGCCGCCGCGGAGGCACGCCTTCGCCGGATGGCCGGGCATCGGGATCCGCGCCGTCGCGCCTTCGCTCTGCTGGGCGCCGGCGCGGCGGGGCTCGAATCGTTCCTGCCCGAGATCGAGCGCGATCTGCGGCATCCGGACTCCCCGCTGTTCGCCGCCGCGCTGCAAGCACTCGTGGAACTCCGTACCCCCGCCGCCGCCGGCGTGCTCGTGGCCGTCGCGCGCGAGATGAAGACGGCCGGAGAGGAAGGCGAAGGAGCAGCGGAGTGCTTCGCGGACGCCGCCGCGACCCTTGCCCGCTCCCTGGGCGACGACGCGCCCGCGGAACTGATCGATCTCGCGAAATGCTAGACGACGGCCCGCAGACGCCTCCGCGCGACATGCTCTTCGATTCCCACGCCCACCTCGACTTCGCCGACTTCGGGGACGATGTCGACGCGGTGATAGGACGCGCGCGCGCCGCGGGCGTCGCCGGGATCGTCACCGTGGGCGCCGGACGCGACATCGACGGCAACGAGGCGGCCGTGGCGCTGGCCGCGCGCCACCCCGACGTGTGGGCGACGGTCGGCATCCACCCGCACGACGCCCGCATCGCCGATGCGGCGGCCTTGGCGCGCCTCCGCGATCTGGCCGCCCGCGATCGGGTCGTCGCGATCGGCGAGACCGGCCTCGACTACCACTACGACCGCTCGCCGCGAGCCGACCAGCGAGCCGCCTTCGCGGCCCAGATCCGCCTGGCGCGCGAGGTCGGCCTTCCGCTGGTCGTCCACTCGCGCGAGGCCGACCGCGACACGATCGATATCCTTGCGGGCGAGGGAGCGGCCCGCGTGGGCGGCGTCCTGCACTGCTTCTCGGGGGGCGAGACGCTGGCGCGCGAGGCGTTCGCGCTCGGCTTCCACATCTCGTTCTCCGGCGTGATCACGTTCCGGAACGCGCGGCGCATCGAGGCGATCGCGCGGGACGTCGTGCCGATCGAGCGGACGCTGGTCGAGACCGACGCGCCGTTCCTGGCGCCGGAGCCCCACCGGGGCAAGCGGTGCGAGCCTGCTTTCGTGGCGCACACGGCGGCGAGGCTGGCGGAGATCCACGGCCTGTCGGTCCGTGACGCGGCCCGGATCACGACGTTGGCCGCCCGCCGTCTCTTCCGCATCGGCGGCGCGGCGACGGCGCGAATCGCATATGCGATCCGCGACTCGCTGTACCTCAACGTCACGAACCGCTGCACGCTGGCCTGCACGTTCTGCCCCAAGCGCACCGACTGGATGGTGAAGGGCCACTACCTGAAGCTGGATCGCGAGCCGACGGCGGCGGAGGTCCGCGAGGCGGTCGCCCGGTTCGAGGGGCGCCCGTTCGAGGAGATCGTCTTCTGCGGCTTCGGGGAGCCGACGTTGCGCCCGGACCTTCTGCTCGATCTGGCGCCCGGCTTCCGCGCCCGCGGCCTGCGCGTTCGTCTCGACACCGACGGGCTGGCCGACCTGGTCCACGGCCGCGACGTGGCGGCCGAACTGTCCGGCGTCGTGGACGAGGTCAGCGTCTCGATGAACGCCGCGGACGCCGCGACGCACGCGCGGCTCTGCCCGTCCCCGTACGGCGAGCGCGCCTTCCCGGCGGTGCTGGCGTTCATCCGCTCGGCGAAGCGACACATCGGCGCGGTGACGGCCACGGTGGTGGCGGCGCCGGGCCTCGACATCGAGGCGTGCAGGCGCCTTGCCGAGGACGATCTGGGCGTGCGATTCCGCGTGCGGGCCTACAACGTGGTGGGGTAGGCGGATCGACGCGACCTGAAGTCTGCCCCCGATACCAGCGGGCGGCGTTGGCAACCTCGGAGGGCGCTCCGATTGGTCGGCCGCCGGTCGCGGCAGGACTTCCACGGGTCGCAACCGTTCAGGGGGGCAAACCGCCAAGACGTCAAGAACCCTCCCGTACCTCGGAGAAGCAAGGCATTGCCTGCCCCGTGAACGGTTTCCACGGGTCAAAGGAGGCCGACGAATTCGCTCACGGTGAGGCCGAGTTGCAGACGGGAACGATCACGATACGTCGGTCCCTGTCGCGCACAAGCACATGGTGCTTGCCGTGCCGTTCGAGCGTGAAGCCGACCTTCTCGGCGACCCGGATGAAGCGCGCACCCGTGACGTCGCGAGGGAGCTTCCGGGTCACACGGCGACCTTGAGGGTCGAGATGACGTTCTCCGACTCGCGGGGTATGGGCCAACCGCGGGCCTTGCGGGCCTGCGTGTAGCTCTCGACGGCCTCGCCGAGGCGTCTGAGCGCGGCCGACCGATCGCGTGCCTGCACCGAGACGCCGAGAGCCGGAATGGTCGCGACGAAGCAGCCGTCCTCGTCCCGATCGAAGACGACCGTGTACGTGTGTTCTCGCTTCATCCCCAACCCTTCGGCCCTCGGCTCCCGCTAGATCGACGCGCCGCCTTGGGCCGTCGCGGATGCCGTGATGCTGCCGCTGGCCTCGAACGACGCCTGGAACGTGGCGGTGACCTGGACGTTGACTCCGAGCGCCACGACGGCGCAGGCGGCGGCGTCGAGCATCGCGGTGATCGACCCGGCCAGGCCGTCGAGCGCCCCGAAGAAGTCGCGGACCATCTGGATCACGGCCTCTCCGGCCGCCACGGTCGCCTTGTAGATCGGCGGGAGGTTCGTGCGCAGCGCGCCGACCAGCGTGCGGAGCCTGGCCTGGGCCTCGGGGGTTCCTCCGAGCGTTCCGTAGTTGACCGCGACCTCGGGGTTCGTGCACGTCACCTCGGCCCGCAGCCCGGCCTCGCACGAGGCGTGGCACTGGGCGTCCACCTCGGGCGGTCGCACGAACGACTCGCACCGCGGCGGCGTCGCACCCCAGTCCGTGCACTCGCCGTGGCATTCCCCGGTGCAGGCCCCATCGACCCTCGCCTCGCAGTACCCGGAGCATTGCCCCGTGCAGGTGGCGTCGCATTGTCCGGTGCACGTGCCGGTGCAGGCGCCGGCGCAGTTGCCCGAGCCGTCGATGTAGGAGCACGTGCCGTCACAGCCGCCGTAGCAGTTGCCCGTGCACCCGCCGGTGCACTGCGCGCTGCACTCGCCGGCGCACGTCGCCGACGCCTGGACCCGGCACTCGCCCGAGCATGACGCCTCGCACCGCCCGATCTTGACCGTCCCGGGCTCGCACTCGACCCGCAGACGGCCGGGCTCCACGTTCACGTTGCAGCCGCCCGCGCACCGGGCGTAGGCATCCGCCTCGACGTTGCACACCGCGGGCGTGACCCGGACCGACAGGAACGCGCCCGTCGGCACCGCCGCGCCGATGATCGCGCGGATCTCCGTCGCCACGCGCGCGCACGCGGCCCTCACCCGCTGCTCGAGCGTCGGGTTGTCGCCCGGGGCGTTCATCTCGTCGGCCGCTAGGCCGACCGCAGTCCCGATGTTGCGGCACGCCATCTCGACCTGCTGGGCGAGTTCGTTGGCTCTCCGCTGGACTCTCCAGGTGCTCTCGAAGAACGCCTCGATCTTCTGCGCGTCGGCGCCGGCGCCGAAATCGCCGACGACGCCGGCGTTGAGATCGAGTTCGTCGGGGTCGCACCTGGCGGCGTCGGCCAGGTCGCACGACAGGCCGGCCGACCCGACCCCGAGCGCTACGGCGAGAGTGGCAAAGCAGATCAACTTCCGTGTCTTCATGGCAGCCCCTCCTTTCGGGCGAGTGGCGAATAGCACGGGATCCGGCTAGGGGCAAGCGGTTTCTCT
Source organism: uncultured delta proteobacterium (assembly GCA_947085355.1). Classification (GTDB taxonomy): domain Bacteria; phylum Myxococcota_A; class Polyangia; order DRWM01; family JAAZOP01; genus CAMTWF01. The sequence continues at coordinate 2,689 of CAMTWF010000273.1, read as the reverse complement.
CGTGCTTCCGCCTTCGGCCCTCGTCAGAACTCCCCCTTGATTCCCAGCGCGGGGATGATCGGGAGGCCGGTGACGTAGGCGGTCTCGGTGTAGTCGTAGCCGTAGGCGATCTCCTCGACGTTCGCGTTGTAGTAGACGTTCTGCACGTCGAGGTACACGGAGAGCTTGAAGGCGCCCCAGTCGAACGTCTTGTCGACGCGCAGATCGAGCTGGTGGAACAGCGGCAGGCGCACCGAGTTGCGCCGTCCCACGATCGGGAGGTAGCGATCCGCGTCGGCGTCGTAGATCGAGCCGACCACCGGCGTCGTCAGCGGTCCCGAGACCAGCCGGAAACGAAAGCCGGCGCTCCAGCCGGCGCCGATGTCGAACGACCCCAGCGCCGTCAGGTTGACGGTCTGGTCGAAGTGGGACCGGAACCATCCCTCGCCGGGCTCCCAGCGTTCCGAGCGGAGCACGGTGAGGGCGATCCAGCCGAAGAAGAAGTCGTCCGGGTTGTAGCGCAGCAGAAGCTCCATGCCGTAGGCGCGGCCCACGCCGTCGTTGTCGTACCGCTCGGCGACGAGTTCCCCGTCCCGGAGCACCTCGTCCGTCGTGGGCCGCACCAGGCGATCGACGTTCTTGAAGAACAGGTCTACGGCGAGATCGATGTTGCGCCAGATGCGCTGCTCGACGCCGACGCCGTAGTGGTAGGAGCGCTGCAGGTCCAGGTCCGGGTTGCCTGTGTCGGGGCTCGACTGCTGGGGCTGGGGCGGCTGGGAGTAGAGCCCGACGCCGGCCTTGAGCGTGGTGCCGTCGAGGACGTCCCACCGCGCGTTGAAGCGCGGTTCGACGGCGATCGCGGAGGCGTCGTCGTACAGGTCGAGCCGGACGCCGGGGATCAGGCGCACGGCCGGCGCGGGCCGCAGCTCGGTCTCGACGTAGAAGCCGGGGGCGACGCCGAAGCCCGAGTCGTCCACCTCCAGCATGTTCGCGAAGCCGATCGACGGCATGTCGTCGTGGCCTCCCGATTCGAACGCTTCGAGCACGTCGGGGATCCGCGCCCGCGCAAGGAACCACTCGACGCCGCTGTCGACGCCGAGCGTCACGCGCAAGGCGTCCGACGGTCGGAACGTGAACTCCTCGCGCACCCGGATCGGGAAGAAGCGGTACGTGATGTCGAACGTGTCCGCCGCCAGGAACCGCAGCTCGTTGTAGCCGAACGCCACGAGCAGCAGGTTCTCGGCCCGCGGCCCCAGATCGCGAATCCATCGCGCCTCGCCGCGGTGGAAACCGATGTTCATGCTCAGATCGCCCGTCATGGCCGGGTCGCGCTGATCGGGCCGGCCGAACAGGAAGGCGAGCGAGTCGTCCGATCCGTACACGAAGAAGCGCAGGCGGTCCGCCCCGGTCGGCTCCCAGTCCCACAGGAGTTGGTAGTCCCAGTACACCGGCGCGGCGACGATGGAGAAGCCGGCGTGGTCGGGGAGCAGCGCGGGGAGGGTCGCGTCGATGTAGCTGCGCCGCACCGCCGCGGCGATCGATGCCCGCCCGCCGATCGGCCCCTCGACGAACGCCCCGGCGTCGATCACGTTGGCATCCACGTAGCCGGTCCAGTCCTCGCGCCGCGGCGTCCGGGGCGTCACGTCGACGATGCCGCCCATCACGCCCGAGTACCTCACGGAGTAGTTGCCGGGGTAGAAGTCGATCCGCTCGATGAGGTCCGAGGCGATCGCCGAGCGGAACGCGCCGAAGTGGTACAGGAGCGGGATCGGGACGCCATCGAGGTGGAAGGCCGTGTCGGCCGGCGCGGAGCCGCGGATCACGACCACCCCGGAGCCGAACATCGGTCGCGCCACGCCGGGCATGTTCTGCACGGAGCGCAGGGCGTCGCCGGCGGTGCCCGGCATCCTGGCGATCTCGCGCGTCTGGAGCGTCCTGCGTGTCATCTCCCGGGGCGGCCGGCGCGCACGCACCACCGTCTCCATCGCCTCCCCCTCGCGTTCGAGGCGGTAGCGCGCCTCCGTCACCTGGCCCTCGATGACCTCCTCCTGTGCACCCAGCGTCCGGAAGGCCGGCGCCGAGACGGAGATCCGGTAGACGCCGGCGGGCAGGTCGGTGACGTGAAAACGTCCCGCGGCGTCGCAGATCGCCACGACCGGCTCATCGATCGCCCCGCCCTGCACCAACACGACGGCGCCATCCAGCGGCGCGTCGTCCTCGGAGAGCACGACACCCTCGAACGTGACGACCGGTTCCGCCCAGACCGCCTCGACCGGCTCCTGCGCCGTCGCGGACACCGCGGCGAGCAAGGCGGCCGGGAGGTCAGGCATCCAGCACGAACCGGTACGTGTAGTAGATCTGGTAGTCCACGGGCGCGCCCTCGCGCCCGATCGCGGGGCTGAAGCGGAACCCTTCGAGCGCCCGCCTGGCGGCATCGCCGAGGCCGCCGCCGGGGTCATCGATGACGATGACGCGGTAGACCGCGCCGTCCTTCCGGATCATGACGAGCAATCGGACCGCGCCCTGGATCCCCTCGCGCCGCGCCGCGTCCGGGTAGTCGGCCCGTACCTCCTGCAAGACCTCCGGCCGCCGGGACACGTCCGTTGCCGGCCGGAAAGCCTGGCGCGCGGCGCCGGCCGCAGGCGCGCCGGTGGATCCAGCCGCCGCCCTGCGCGCCGGCCCGGGCGGTCCGGGAGGCCCAGGGGGGAGC
>CAMTWF010000272.1:0-9517 GCA_947085355.1 uncultured delta proteobacterium | reverse complement strand
GGCGGATCGCGCACGAGCCCCGACTCCGCGTCGCCGGCGCCCGCGCCAGCCGCGGGCGCGATGCCCGACTTGGCCGGCTCGACCGCCCGCGGATCGTCGCCGCTCGACCGCGCCAACAGCGCGACGACGACGGCCAGGGCCCCGGCGCCGAGTATTCCGGCGGCCACGGCGCGCGCCAGGATCGGGCTGGCCCGGATCCTTCCGGACAGGCGCCGCCGCGGGGCGAGCCTGGCGGCGGCCGAGCCGGAGCCGTCGCCGCGGAGCCAGTTGGATACCGATTGCATCGCCCCGCCGTGGGCCGCGCCGGGCGTCGAAGAGCCGTCGGCCGGCGGCGGCAGATCAATCTTGGTGGCGGTCATCCCGGCGGCGGGATCGAACGGCGGCTCCATCTCGACCGGCCGGGCCGAATCGACCCGCGGGGTTTTCGCCAGCATCGCTTCGGCGGAGACGAGGTCGGCCTGCATGTCGACCGCCTTCTGGTACCTCTCCGACGGTCGTTTGCGGATCGCCTTGCCGATGATCTGGTCCACCACCGCGGGTATCGACGGGTTGAAGGTCCGAGCCGACGGGTACGGCCTGCCCTCCTCGTAGCGCTCGGAGTAGCGCTCCACCCAGATCAAGTCGGTCTTCGACTCCCGGTAGGGGAAGCGCCGGGCGAGAGCGCGGTACATGATCATGCCGCAGGCGAAGACGTCGGCGCGCTCGTCCAGATCGGCCCCGAGGAACATCTCCGGGGCCGCGTACGCGGCGCGCCCCAGGACGGCTCCGTCCTGCGTCACGCCCCCGTCGACGTCGCTGGCGCTCGCCGCCGCCTCGCCCTTGGCCAGCCCGAAGTCGAGGATCTTGACCGAACGCCACGCGGCGTCGCGGCCGACGAGGAAGATGTTGGCCGGGCTGAGGTCGCGGTGGACTATCCCGAGCCCGTGGACGGCGGTGAGACCGTCTATCACCTGGAGCATGACGCGCGCGACCTCGTCGAGCGACACGCCGGCCGGCCGCTGCAGCACCTGCTGGAACGACTCGCCGTCCAGGTACTCCATCACGATGTACCCGTGCCCCCCGGCTCCCTTGCCCGGCAGCTTCCAGTCGTAGAGGTCGATCACGTGGGGGTGACGGATCCCCCGCAGCGCGTTCACCTCGCGTTCGAACCGGGCCAGATACACGTCGTCCGACAACAGGTAGTCGTGGATGAACTTGACGGCGAACCGCTCGTGGGTGGTGACCTTCTCCGCCTGGTACACCTTCCCCATCGCCCCCCCGCCGAGGCATCGGATGATCCTGTACTTCCCATCTACGACGGCGCCGTCCGCAATCATGGCCCCCGTCCAATCAAGGGAGTCTACTCCCTTCCTCGGTCGCCGACCACTGACCACCGACCACCGACCACCGGCTCTACTCCCACTCGATCGTTCCGGGCGGCTTCGTCGTCGCGTCCAGGACGACGCCGCTCACCCCGGGCAGCGCGGCGACGCCGCGGAGGATCTCCGCCAACGCCGCAGGCGGGAGTTCCGCGGGCCGAGCGGTCATGCCGCGCTCCGAAGCGACCGGCCGCACGACGATCAACTCGCTCCCCCGGCCGTCGATCGACAGCGGCGCCGCGGCGGTCGGGCACTGCCAGACGGCGTCCGTGAGGTCGTGTCGTTCGAGCGCGCCCGTCACGATCGCATCGGCCTCGCGAAGGAGGTCGAGCCGCCGGCGCGTCACCGTCGCCGCGACCGGCTTGGCCTCGCGGAACCCCGAGCCGGCGAGATCGACCACGCACCGGTTGATCCCGGGAACCGACTTGTAGATCCGGGCCGCGGTCTGGACGAGCCGCCCCAGCGGCGCCTCGCCCCAGAGCATGACGGGCATCTCGTAGCAGCGCAGGTCGGCCTTCACGCCGACCGACAGCACCGGAAGCACGGCGCCCCGGAGACCGGCGCCGGCGGCGATCCCGGCCACCGCGAGGTCCGCCGGCCCGCCGGGTTTCCAGTCCGCGGGCGGCGAGCCGTCGGAACACAGCAGCCTCACGCCGAGTCCCGGGCCCGGGAACGGATGGCGGCGGATCATCCGGTCGGGGATCCCCAGCGCCGTCCCCATCTCGCGCACCTCGACCTTGTACAGATCGCGCAGCGGTTCGATCACCCTGCCCTGACGGATCATCTCCTCGATGACCGGCACCCGGTTGTGGTGCGTCTTGATGACGTCGGCGCGCCTCGTGCCGCCGGTCTCGATCGTGTCCGGGTAGATCGTCCCCTGCCCCAGCAGCATCGACCGCAGATCGAGCCGCTCGGCCTCCCGTTCGAAGACCCGCACGAACGTGTCCCCGATCGCCATCCGCTTGGCCTCCGGCTCGATCACGCCGTCGAGCGCCGCGAGGAACTCGTCCGAGGCGTCGACCATGTGCAGGTTCCGCGACACGCCGAGGTTTTCCAGCTCGCGCATCACGCCGCGGCTCTCGTCCTTGCGCATCAGTCCGTTGTCGACGTGCAACAGGTGCAGGTCGCGCGGGCCGATCGCCTCGGCGATCAGGCGGGCGCAGACGGTCGAATCGACCCCTCCCGAGGCCAGCAGGAAGACGCCGCGGCCCGCGGCGGCGCGGCGGATCTCGTCGATCCGGTCGTCGACGTAGCGGTCCATCGTCCACGTCGGCTCGCAGCCGCAGATCCGCAGGACGAAGTTCGCCAGCATCGTCTCCCCGAACTCGGTGTCGTCCACCTCGGGATGGAACTGGAACCCGTATCGCTTCCGCGCCTCGTCCGCGATCGCGGCGTTGCGGTGCGGGCGGTCGTCCCCCGGAACCGTCGAGAACGCGATCTCGCGGAAGCCCCGGCCCAGGGCCACGACCGTGTCCCCGTGGCTCATCCAGACGGTCTGCTCGTCCGGGGTCCCGTCGAGGATCGGCGATCGCGCGGTGACGCGCAGCCTGGCGAAGCCGTACTCGCGCGCGCAGTGTTCGACCCGTCCGCCGTAGCGCCGGGCGATCTCCTGGTGGCCGAAGCAGAAACCCAGGATCGGCGCCGGAAGGTCGTAGATCGCCCCGGCGTAGCCGGCCTCGTCGCCGGCCGAGGCCAGCGAGGGGCTGCCGGAGATGATGATCCCCTTGTAGGGCCGGAACGCCTCGACGGGATCCTCCGGCTGGCGGATCTCCGCCAGAACCCGCAGCCTCCGCACCTTGGTGGCGATCAGGTGGGCGTACTGCCCGCCGAAGTCGATCACCGCGATCCTGTCGTGTTCCCTGCGCGGTACGCTCATGGACCCGGGACTCTGCCACGGACGGCCGCGAAAATCGACGGTCGGCGGTCGTTGGTCATGAACGCATACCGCGCTCCGCCGTGGTAGGATGCCGTCGTGGACGACGAGCGAGGCATTTGGGAAGTCCGGCACAGCCTGGCGGAGGAAGGCCGGCGGCAAATCGTCGAGCGGATCGCGCGGGTCGCGCAGAACGCCGAGGGCGTGGTCGCGGTCTTCCTCCACGGCTCGTTCGCGCGGGAGGAGGAGCCGTTCCGGGACATTGATCTGGCAGTCCTGCCGGCGGAGGGAATCACGGACCAGGCGCGGAGGGCCGCAGCGGAGGCGTTCGACGCGGCAACGGCTCCCTACGATGCCGACATTCGCTGGCTGGACGAGGCGCCGACCCACTTCTGCTACCGGGTGATCGCCGCGGGACGGATGGCATGGGAGTCCGAGCCGGTGGTCCGTGCGGACTTCGTGGAGCGGATCCTGATCGAGCATTTCGACACGGTGTGGATGCGAGAGGAACTCCTGCGCGGAGCACTGGGTCTTGACCGTTGATCTCGATCGCCTGACGGAGAAAGCGGCGGCGCTGCGGCGGGCGCTGGTCGATCTCCGTCGCCTGGTTTCGATCCCACAAGCGGAGTTTGCGGCAGACAGCGACAAGCGCGCCGGCTTCCGCTATCACGTGGTCGTCGCGGCGGAGGCGGCGGTCGAAATCGCCATGCACCTGATAAGCCGCAAAGGTCTCCGTACACCCGCGGGATACAAGGACGCATTCTCGGCGCTGCAAGAGTCGTCGATCCTGACCGCCGAGGTCTGTGCGCTCATGCGCAGCCTGGCGGGCGTGCGCAATCTGCTCGTGCACCAGTACTGGACGGTCGACGACCTCCGGCTCCGCCGTGAGATGGGCGCGGCGTTGCCCGGCATCGAGTCGTTCCTCGGGCAGATCGGTCGCTGCATCGGTCGGGAACTCCCGGGAGCCGGCGCCGGCTGATGGGGAGTCGACAATCCGAAATCCGAAATCCGAAATCCGAAATCGATTAGGATGCGAGGGATGCCTGCGTTGCAACCCGTCTGCGCCATCATGGCGGGCGGCTCCGGCACCCGCTTCTGGCCGCTGTCGCGGCGGGATCGCCCCAAGCAGCTCCTGGCGCTGGGACCGGACGACCGCACCCTGCTGCGGGCTGCGTACGAGCGCGCCGCGGCGGTGTTCGCCCCGGAGCGGATCCTGGTCGTCACGGCCGAACGGCTCGCCGCGGCGGTGGCGGCCCAGATCCCGGAACTGCCCGCCTTCCGCATCCTGGCCGAACCGGCGCCGCGCTCGACGGCGCCGTGCCTGGCATGGGCCGCCGCGCGGACGATGCGCGATTTCGGCGACGTGCCGGTGGCCGCGCTGCCGTCGGACCACGTGATCGTCGGGGATGATGCGTTCGCCGAGGCGATGACCCGAGCCGTCGAGCTGGCGCGCGAGGGCTGGATAGCGACGTTCGGCATTCCGCCGGAGCGGCCTGAGACGGGCTACGGCTACGTTCGCGCCGGCGCGGATCTGGGGCGCGGCGCGTTCGCCGCCGCGGGGTTCATCGAGAAGCCCGACGCGGCGCGCGCCGCGAGGTTGGCCGCCGAGCCCGGCGTCTTCTGGAACTCGGGGATGTTCGTCTTCCCGGCGGCCGGGATGCTCGCCCAGATCGACGCGCGGCTCCCGGCGACGGCGCGGTTCGCCCGGGCCGTCGAGCGTTCCGCGGCGGGCCGCGAGCCCGAGACGGTCGCCGGGCTGTTCGCGGCGTGCGAGTCGATATCGATCGACCACGCCGTGATGGAGAAGGCCGATCGCGTCGCGGTGGTCGAGGCGCGGTTCGCGTGGTCGGACATCGGGTCGTGGGACGCCGCCGCGCCGCCGGCCGGGCGATCCGACGCGACCGGCGGCCCGGCGGGAGGGCCCGTCGTCCTGGCGCCGGGCGCGTCGCGCATCTTCGTCCGGTCCGAGGCCGGATCGCGCCGGGTGGTGGCGGTGGTTGGACTGGACGACGTCATCGTCGTCGATACCGATGACGCCCTACTTGTATGCCGTCGCGGCGCGTCCCAGGACGTCCGCACGGTCGTCGAGGAGCTGCGAAGGCTCGGCATGGAGGACCTGCTGTGAATTCCGTGTCCGGCCTGTCCGACATGTCCGACTGCCGCCCAAGGAGGGATCGATGAACCAGCACATCTTCCGCGAGTACGACGTTCGCGGCATCGTGGACCAGGACCTCGACGCCGACACCGTCAGGACGCTCGGCCGCGCGTTCGGGACCTACGCCGCGCGCGCCGGCGCCCGGACGTGCGCGGTCGGCCGCGACTGCCGGTTGTCGTCGCCGGCGCTCGCCCGCGCCTTCTCGGAAGGGCTGCTGGCGACCGGAATCGACGCGATCGACGTCGGGCAGGCGCCGACGCCGCTTCTCTACTTCGCCGTGCACCACCTGCCGGCCGACGCCGGCGTGATGGTGACCGGAAGCCACAACCCGCCCGAGTACAACGGCTTCAAGGTGCAGATCGGCACGGCGTCGCTGTACGGATCGCAGATCCTGGCTCTGCGCGACATCGCCGAGCGCGGCGATTTCGCCTCCGGCTCCGGACGCCGCACGGAGGCCGACGTGGTTGCGCCGTATCTGGCGTACGTCCGGGACAACATCCGCCTCGCGAGAACCGATCTGCGGCTCGTCGTCGACGGCGGCAACGGCGTCGCGGGCAACGTCGGCGCCGCCGCGATGCGCGGCGTCGGGCTCCGGCCGGTCGAGCTGTACTGCGAGCCCGACGGGCGGTTCCCGAATCACCACCCGGACCCGACGGTGCCGGAGAACCTGCGGGATCTCATCGCCCGCGTCCGGTCCGAGCGGGCCGACGCGGGGATCGCGTACGACGGCGACGGCGACAGGCTCGGCGTCGTGGACGAACGAGGCGACATCATGTGGGGGGACCGCCTGCTCACGCTGTTCGCGCGGGCGGTGCTGGCCGAGGCGCCCGGCGCCGCGATCGTCGGCGAGGTGAAGTGCTCGCAGACGCTGTTCGACGACGTGGCGCGCCGCGGCGGCCGGCCGATCCTCTGGAGAACCGGCCACTCGCTCATCAAGGCCAAGATGCGCGAGGAAGGGGCGATGCTGGCGGGCGAGATGAGCGGCCACATCTTCTTCGCCCACCGGTATCTCGGCTACGACGACGCGATCTACTCGTCGCTCCGCCTGGCCGAGATCCTCGCCGCCGAGCGGCGGCCTCTGTCGGAGATGCTCTCCGACCTTCCGCGGACGGTGACGACGCCGGAGATCCGGATCGACTGCCCGGACGAGGCGAAGTTCGGGGTCGTCCGGCGGGTGCTCGACGCCTACCGGCGGCGCGAGGGCGTGCGCGTGGTCGACGTGGACGGCGCCCGGGTCCACTTCGACTCGCCGCGCGGATGGGGGCTGGTTCGGGCGTCGAACACGCAGCCGGTCCTGGTCGTCAGATTCGAGGCCCAGGACGAGGCGGGGCTGGAGGCTATCAGGGGGGACGTGGAGCGCGAGATCGCCGCGGCAACGTCGGCCGCGCGCGCCGACTGCTGATTGCCGATTGCCGGTGCGCTATGCTCCGGGGAGCGGAGGTCGGATGGGTCGACGGTTCCGGTTGAGATACTTGGGATGGCCGGCGGCGGCGGCGCTGCTCGCCGCGCCTCACGTCGCACGGGACCGGCTGCCGGTCGACTCGTTCGCCGAGTCGCCGCACGTCCAGGCGGTTGCGCCGGAGGGCGAGGCGCAGACCCGCGCCGCCGCCAGACCGGACGTCCTCGCCGGCTTCTCGACCGTGACGTCGCGGCGATTCGTCTTCCGCTCGGAGCCGGAGTTGACCGAGTACGCCAGGCGGCTGGCGGTCCTCGCCGAACGTGCTCTGGACGGGGTGGAGCGGCGCCTGGGCGCCCCGCCCGGACCGCCCATCGAGGTGCGGCTCGTCTCGTCCCCCGGCGAGATGGCGGCGGTGGCGCCCGCCGGCGCGGCTCCCCCGCCGTGGGCCTCCGCCGTGGCGTACGGCGATCGGGATCTCGTGCTCCTGTCGTTGACGGGCCCCGCGACCCGGCGGTTCGTGCCGATCCACGCCGTCCTCCGCCACGAAATCGCGCACGTGGTCGTCCATCGCATCACCCGCGGCAACGTCCTCCCGGCGTGGTTCTCGGAGGGGATCGCGCTGTGGGAGGCTGGAGACGACTACGCGGGCCGGTCCGAGGAGCTGCTGTCCGCGGCGATGCGGGGCAAGCTGATCCCGCTCGACCGCATCGATCGCGGCTTTCCCCACGACCCCGCGCTGGTCCGGCTGGCCTACGCGCAGGGGCTCGATGTCGTCTCCCATCTCGTCCGGGAGCACGGCCTGGGATCGCTGCGGGCGGTCCTGCACGAGGTCGGCCGCGGGCGTTCGTTCGACCGCGCCGCCGAGGACGTCTGGGGCATGGGATTGGCGGCGATCGAGACCGGGTGGCGCGACGGGATCCGAGTCTGGTACCGCTGGCTGCCGGCGCTGCTCGGCGGCGCCACGCTGTGGACGCTGATCTCGGCAATGCTCGTCCTGGCGTACCTGAGACAGAGAAGGCGCCGCCAGGCGCTGTATGCCGAGTGGGATCGCGAGCAGGAGGCCGCGGAGAAGGCGGCGCAGCCGAGCGGTCGGGAGAGCGGCCCGGCGAAGCCCTGGGGCGGAATCCGCCTGCCGCCGGACCGGCAGCCGCGGAGCCCCTCGGTCGTCTACCGCGACGGCCGCTACCACACGCTGCACTGATTTCGGGGTTTGGAGTTTGGAGTTTGGAGTTTGGAGTTGGGAGCAGCTTGAAACCCGAAACCCGAAACCCCAAACCCGAAACCCGAAGCGCACAGCGCACAGCGCACAGCGCTCACATCGGCATGCACGGCGTGGAGGCGTCGCAGGCCACGACCCGCGCGACTCCTTCGGCCGAGACCGACTCGATCGTGCCGTGGACGATCGCTCCGGGCGCCGCGACCGCGCCGACGACCACCGCCGGCACGAACCGCTCGGTCGTGCCGCGGATCGACCTGTCCGCCCCGATCGATTCGACGACGACCTCGGCGGCCCGCCCGACCAGCGACCTGCGATACGCCCGCCTGAGCCGCTCGTCGATCCGCAGCAACTCGCGCGTCCGAAGCACGGCGACCCGCTCGGGCACCCTGGGCGCCAGCGAGGGCGCCCTGGTTCCGGTGCGCGGCGAGTACGTGAAGACGTGCAGGTAGGCGAGCGGCAGGCGTTCGAGCATCTCGGTCGTCTGCGCGAAGTCGTCATCGCTCTCGGTAGGCAGGCCGGCCATGACGTCGAACCCCACGGCGAGTGTCGGGAAGCGCCGCAGGGATCGCTCGATCCTCGATGCGGCGCGGTTCCCGTCGGGCCGCCCCATCGCGGCCATCAGGCGCCGCGATGCCGACTGGATCGGCACGTGCAGGTGCGGGCAGACCCGCCCGTTGGTCGTGAGCAGATCGACGAGGCGGCCGGAAAGATGCTGCGGCTCGACGGACGAGATGCGGATTCTCGGGCGGGACGTCCTCGACAGGAGGAGTTCGAGCAGGTCCGGGAGCGCGGACGGCGGATCGAGATCGATCCCCCAGGCGCCGGTCTGGGTCCCGGTGAGCACGATCTCCCCGGCGCCCTGGTCCGCCAGGCGGTTGAAGCGATCCATGACGACCTCCGCGGGCACGGACCGCGCGGGACCGCGCACCAGCGGCACGACGCAGAACGCGCACGGCTCGTCGCAGCCGTCCTGGATCCGCAGCGCCGCTCGCGCACGGACCGGCCGAGCGGCCTGCGCGGGCGACGCGGCGGCGCCCGCGCCGATCGGCGCCATGCCGCCGCCGTCCAGGCGCTCCGACAGGATCCGCGCCAACTCCCCCGGATCGCCGCCGGCGTAGAAGAGATCCACGCCGCAGTCGCGAAGCCGATCGGGGAAGCCGGCCCGCGCCGTGCAGCCCGCGGCGACCAGGAACGTGCCGGGATGCTCCCGCCTGATCCTCCGAACCGCCTTCCGAGCGTCGCGTTCGGCCCTGGCCGTCACGACGCACCCGGACACGACGGTCGCGGCCGGGTCCGGCGATCGAGCCCCCGGAACCGGCTCGAATCCGGCTGCCGCCAGCTCGCCCGCCAGCGCCGTCTCGTCGGCCTGCGCCGCCCTGCACCCGAACGTCACGAGCAGCACGCGCCGCCGATCGCCCTTGGTGCTCATGATGAAGCCCAGGCTACGGCCGTGGCGCCATCTCGGTCAAGCGAACAGCCGGCCGGGACGGCCGGGGAGCGGTCCTCGTGCCCG
>CAMTWF010000271.1:0-6337 GCA_947085355.1 uncultured delta proteobacterium | reverse complement strand
GGAGTTCAGACGTGTACTCTTCCGATCTTACGGAGTTCCTCGACATGCAGGCGGCCGCGCGGCGTGCGGGCCGGAACGAGAAGGGGCCGCTCGTCGGCGCGCCGGCCGTGCGCCGCCGCGCCGGCCGCTTCGTCGTCATCATGCGCCCGCGGCAGGAGGGGATGCCCGGGCGGCTCGGGATCACCGTCGCGGCGCGGATCGGCCGTGCGGTGCGGCGGAACAGGATCAAGCGGCTCGTGCGCGAGGCATACCGCACGACTCCGGATCTGTTTCCCGAAGGGCATGACGTCATCGCGATCGCTTCGACGGGCGAGGGCAAGTGGACGCTGGCGGCGGTGAGGGAGGAGTTGCGGCGATGGAGATGACCCGCGCGGCGCCGGCGCTGCCGGTCACGAGCCCGCTGGCGTGGCCCGCGCTCCTGGCGATACGCCTGTATCAAATTCTGGTCTCGCCGCTGCTCGGCCCGTCGTGCCGTTTCGAGCCGTCCTGTTCGTGCTACGCGGCGGAGTGCCTCCGTCGCTTCGGGTTCATCCGGGGAGCGTACCTCGCCCTGCGGCGCGTTCTGCGCTGCCACCCGTTCCACCCCGGCGGCTACGACCCGGCGCCCGGGGCCGGCCCGTCCGCGGGAGGAGTCGAGTGATGGACGGACGCCCCGCGCCGGCCGGCGGCCTCGCGCTGCTGCTGCTGTTCGCGATCGTCTCCGGCTCGGGCGCCGTCCGCGCCGAGGCGGTCGCCGAGCCGGTCACGGAACGGTTCGAGAACGATGTCGTCGCCGTGACGGTATCGTCCAGGCACGGGGCGATCGTCTCCTGGCGGTTGAAGGACGCGCGCTACCGCGAGGAGGCGGCGGGCGTGAGGATGCCGATCGACCTGGCGGATGCGGGCGGGGTTCTGGAGCTGCACTGCTACGACGCGGCGGATCCGAGCTACCGGGAGGCGTGCCCGACCGACTACGCGGTGCTGCGCGAGGGGCCGTCGCGGATCGTGCTGGACAGCCTCCCGAGCGTCACGGCGCGGGTCAGGGTGCGGCAGGTGTACGAGTTCGGCGGGACCGACGGGCCGTACGCGGTGCGCCGCACGGTGACGGTGGAGCCGGCCGCGCCGGGGACGCCGGTGACCAACCTGGTGCTGTGGACTGGGGTCGGCGTGCGCGAGCCGCGCGAGGCGCCGTCCGGGGGGTTCCTGAGGCCGGCGCTGAATCTCCAGCGCGGCCTCTGCCTGGTCAACGGGGAGTTGGACGCGCGCGAGCGCGGCGACGTGGGCGCCGGGGCGCGCAGCCATGGGGTGATCGGGTACGCGGGCGTGGACGACACGTATTTCCTTTCGGCCGTCGGCTTCCGCGTCCACCAGCCTGCCGGGCGCCGCGACTTCTGTCTGCTCGGCATCGACGCCGAGGAGTTCAGGCCGGCGCTCCGTGCGGCCATCCAGTTCGTGCCGACCGATCTGGTCGGTCCGAAGACGTACGAGCTTGCCGCGTACTTCGGCCCGAAGACGCTCGACAGCCTGCGCGAGGTCGCATCCCTGCCGGGGCTGGACGAGACGATCGACTTCGGCTGGTTCGGGCCGATCTCTCTGGTGATGCTGCGGATCATGCAGTTCTTCCACGGCATCGTGGCGAGTTGGGGGATCGCTATCGTCCTCCTCACGCTGGTCGTCCGGCTCATGCTGTTCCCGCTGACCCACTGGTCGGCCGTGTCGATGCGCCGCATGGCGGCGCTCAAGCCGTTCCTCGACGAGATCAACGCGAAGCACCCGGACGACAAGCAGCGGCGCACGCAGGCGATCATGGATCTGTACCGGACGCACAAGGTGAACCCGCTGTCCGGCTGCCTGCCGCTGCTGATCCAGATGCCGATCTGGATCGCGCTGTACCGGGCCATCGCCAGCAGCGCCGAGCTGTACCAGGCGTCGTTCCTGTACCTCTCGGATCTGACGAAGGCCGACCCGTACTTCGCCCTGCCCGTGGTGCTCGGCCTGGCGATGTTCGCGCAGCAGAAGATGGTCCCGACGACGATGGACCCGATGCAGGCGAAGATAATGCTGTACGGAATGCCGATCCTGTTCACGGTCTTCATGCTGTTCCTGCCGTCGGGACTCAACCTGTACATACTGGCCAGCACGCTGCTCGGAATCGCCCAGCAGCAGGTCACCAACAGGCTCGTGCCGATGCCCGCCTTCGTGGCGGCCAAGGGAGGCGCTCCCCAGGCCCCGGCGCAGGCTGCCGCGGGAGACGCCGGGCCGGCGGCCGGCGGGTCGCGCGATCGGCGAAGGAGGAGGCGATGAACCAGAACGACGGGATTCCGGACGGGGTTGAGGGAGATGACGCGGCGCACGCCGACGAGGCCGCCGCGGACGAGGACGTGACCGGCGCGCCGCAGGAGGCGGAGCCGCCGGGGCCCGACGCGGATGAAGTGGCCGCCGCCACCAAGGCGGCCGAGGAGGCGTGCCGCGAGATCCTGGCCCGGGGCGGCTTCGATCTGCGCGTGCTGGCCGTCCCGGGGACGCCGATCCGCGTGGAGGTCCAGGGGCCCGACGCGGGACGCATCATCGGGCGGCAGGGCTACACGCTCCAGGCGCTGCAGTACCTCGTGTCGCGGATCGTCGGGCGGCGCGTCTCGCGATTCGTCGCCGTGAAGGTGGACGTCGAAGGGTACCGCGTGCGGCGCGAGAACACGCTGGTGGGGCTCGCCAACCGGCTCGCCGGCCAGGCGGTGCGGGACGGGCGGCCCGTCGAGATGGACCCGATGCCGGCCGACGAGCGGCGCATCGTTCACATGGCGCTCGCCCAGGACCCGGACGTCGAGACCCGCAGCGAGGGGGAGCGCGACGAACGGCGGATCGTGATCGTGCCGATCCGGGAGGGCGTCGACGGCAACCGGATCGGACCGGAGGCCGGCGGTCGTTGAAGCCGGCGGGCGATCCGGTCGAGTCGGCCGCGCTGCTCAAGCTGTCCTTCGTGCTGCGCGGAAGGGAAGACGACCCGGGCTTCCGTTTCGTCTACCGCGGCGTGCTGCGCGATCTCGGCGTCGGCGACGACGCGGTCGAAGCGCACATCGCCCGGCACCGCGAGCGGCTCCGCGCGATCCTGATCGAACGGAAGGCGATCCCGGCGGAACCGGGTTGAGAGCGTTCACCGCAGAGGACGCAGAGGGGCGCAGAGGGGGCACGGAGGGCTCGTCATAGATTGTTCACCATCCGCTTGAGGCCTTCCTTGAGATGGAGAACATTGAAGTTGATGAGAAGGCCGACTTTCTTGCTGCTGAGCTTCAGATACGTCAGCAGCTGGGCTTCGTGGATCGGCGCGAGCTTGTCCAGGGACTTGAGTTCCACGATCACGGCGTCATCGACCAGCAAGTCCAGGCGATAGCCCACATCAATCCGAACGTCGCCGTAGATGACGGGTAGCCCGACCTGGGCCTTCACCTCATGCCCGCGTTGTCGAAGCTCGTGGGCCAAGCACCCCTCATAGGCTGACTCCAACAACCCCGGTCCCAGGGCGCTGTGAACCTTCATGGCCGCGTCAACAACGTCCCCGCTGACTTCATTGATGTTCATCCTCTGCGCCCCTCTGCGTCCTCTGCGGTGAATGCTTCCCGACCGCTACCCCCCGGCGAGGAAGCGGTAGTAGTGCTCCAGGACCTTGCGGATGTAGCCGTGGGTGGAGCTGTACGGCGGGACGCCCTGGTAGCGGACGATGGAGCCTTCCCCGGCCTGGTAGGCCGCGATCGTCAGCACCAGATCGCCCTGGAAGAGGTTGGCGAGGAACCGCAGGTAGCGCGTGCCGCCCAGGATGTTCTGCCGCGGATCGAATGGGTCGGACACCTCCATGCGCGCCGCCGTGCCGGGCATGAGTTGCATCAGGCCCTGCGCGCCGGCCCAGGAGACGACGTTGGGGTCGTAGTCCGACTCGACGCGCATCACCGCGCGGATCAGCGCCTCGGGGATCCGGTAGAGCGTCGCGGCCTCGCGGATGTGGACGTCGTAGCGCGAGTAGCGGTCCGGCGAGCGGTCGCGCGCGGGCACCGGCACCACCCCCTCCCTCGGCCTGCGCCGCTCGGGATCGTCGGTCTCCATGTACCGCCGCCACTGTCCGCGGCCGTCGGGCCTGTTGGTGACGTGCGTGACGCCGTGTTCGTCGATGTAGACGTAGATGTCCGCGACGGCGGATGCGGTCCACGCGAGAGCCACGACCGGCAGCAGCTTGCGCATCATGCGGCCCAATTGTAGGAGAGTCGGCTCCGGGGCGCAAAATCCCGGGAACGGGCTCCATGCGTATCGACACCGACATCCTGGTCATCGGCTCGGGCATCGCCGGCCTCACCTTCGCGATCGAGGCTGCGCGCGCCGCCGACGTGCTGATCGTCACGAAGAGGTCGCGGGAGGACACGACCACGCGGTCGGCGCAGGGCGGGATCGCCGCGGCGCTCGGCCTGGGCGATTCGGTCGAGGCCCACGTCCGCGACACGCTGGAGACGGGCCGTGGCCTTTGCCACGAGGCGGTGGTCCGCGAGTGCCTCCGCGAGGGCCCGCAGCGCATCGCCGTCCTCGAGGCGCTCGGCGTCCGCTTCTCCCGCAACGGCGGCGGCCTCGACCTCGGCCGCGAGGGGGGACACTCGGCGCGCCGGATCGTGCACGCCGGCGACGCCACCGGACGCGAGTTGCAGCGCGCCCTGCTCGATGTCGCCGCCGCCATGCCGCGGATCCGGCTGCTGGAACACCACGCGGCGGTGGACCTGATGCTCCAGCGCCGGGACGAGGCCGGGTCGCCCGTATCCGGCGCCTTCGTGCTCGACGCGGCCGAAGGCGTCGTGCGCAGCGTCGGGGCGCGTACGACGGTGCTCGCTACAGGCGGCGCCGGCAAGGTCTACCTTTACACGTCGAACCCCGACGTGGCCACGGGCGACGGCCTGGCGATGGCCTGGCGCGCCGGAGCGGTCGCGGCGAACATGGAGTTCGTCCAGTTCCACCCGACGTGCCTGTACCACCCCCACGCCAAGAACGTGCTCATCTCGGAGGCGCTGCGCGGCGAGGGGGCGGTCGTGCGCAGGCTTGACGGCGCCCCGTTCCTCGGCGCGTACGACCCGCGGGCCGAGCTGGCGCCCCGGGACATCGTCGCGCGCGCGATCGACGCCGAGATGAAGCGCACCGGCGACGACCACGTGCTGCTCGACGCCACGGCCCTCGGCCCGGCTTTCCTGGCGGAGCGGTTCCCGTGGATCACGGCCGAATGCCTCCGGTTCGGGATCGACATCTCGCGGGAGCCGATCCCGGTGGTTCCCGCGGCGCACTACATGTGCGGCGGCGTCGTCGCCGACATCGACGGCCGCACGACGCTGCCCGGCCTCCTGGCGGTCGGCGAGACGGCGTGCACGGGGCTGCACGGCGCCAACCGCCTCGCCTCCAACTCGCTGCTCGAAGGGATCGTCCTGGCGCACCGGGCCGCGCAGCGCCTGCTGGAGCGCGGCCTGCCTCCGCGGCCCGCCGGCGTGCCGCCGTGGGATGCCGGCGACGCGGCGCCGCCGGAGGAGGCGGTCGTCGTCAGCCAGGACTGGGACGAAATCCGGCGGCTCATGTGGAACTACGTCGGCATCGTCCGGTCGGATCGCCGGCTCGCCCGCGCCGCCCGGCGCCTCGCGCTGCTGCGCGACGAGATCCGCGAGTACTACTGGAACTTCCTCGTCACCTCCGACCTGCTCGAGCTGCGCAACATCGCGGTCGCGGCCGACCTGATCGTCGAGTGCGCGCGGTTCCGTGCGGAGAGCCGGGGCCTGCACTTCACGTCGGACCGCCCCGACGCCGACCCGGCATGGGAATGCGACACACTGATCGACCGCCGCGGCGGCGCGAGAAGGGGAACGTTTTGATTTCGGATTTCGGATTTCGGATTTCGGATTTGTAGCTTCGTAGCGCGGCGGCGCCGCAACCAAACGGGGTCGTCCGGGGCGACAGCGCAGCGGCGCCGCCGCGCCGGGAATTTAGGGTATGTCCCACTTGACCCGCTGGGGCCACCCTTCTCCGCGTGTAGGGGCGCGACGTAGCGCGCGGCGCGCGACCACGAAGTGGGTCGGCAGCACCGCCGCCACGATCTCTACAACCGACCGCGAGCGCCGTCGCGCCGGCCAGCGGGGTCTGCGGTGCTCCCGTAGTGGTTGTCGGCGCTCCCGTGGTGGGTCTGCGGTGCTCCCGTGGGGGTCTGCGGCGCTCCCGTAGGGGTCTGCGGCGCTCCCGTGGTGGGTCTGCGGTGCTCCCGTGGTGGGTCTGCGGTGCTCCCGTGGGGGTCTGCGGTGCTCCCGTGGGGGGTCTGCGGTGCTCCCGTGGGGGTCGGCTGTGCTCCCGT
>CAMTWF010000270.1:0-2183 GCA_947085355.1 uncultured delta proteobacterium | reverse complement strand
TACGTGACGGCGCCACACCCGTCGTCCGCAGGGGCGCGCCAGCGGAACAGCGGCCGCAGCGTGTTGAACGACGCCGGCGCGCGGAAGCTGCCGGTCAGCGCGCCGTTCTCGGGGGAGAGCGGCGACGGGGCGGCGGAAGGTGGGATCACCACGCCCACGCATGTCCCCGCACCGTTGCAGGTGTCCGGCGTCGTGCAGGGGTTCCCGTCGTCGCAGGGTGTGCCCGCGGGGGCGTATGCATTCGCAGGGCAGGTAGGAGATGCCCCAGGGCAAGTCTCCGCCGGGTCGCACACGCCGGCGCCCGGGCGGCACACGAACCCCGCCGGCCGGAACGCGTCGGCTGGACAGGTGTTCGTGCCGGTACACGTCTCCTCGATGTCGCAGTCCCCGGCCGTCGCACGGCAGACCGTGCCGGCAGGCTGGACGGCATCGGCGGGGCAGGCCGCCGACGACCCGGTGCAGGTTTCGGCAACGTCGCACCCGCCCAGCACGGCCGCACGGCAGACGAACCCGGCCGGGCGCAAGCCGGCGCCAGGGCAGGCGGTGGACGTTCCGTCGCACACGCCGTCCGCGGCGCAACTTCCCACGCCGGGCGCGCAAACCGTCCCGGAAGCCGCCGGGGTGCAGGTGTCGTTCGTCTCGTCGCACCCGCCGACGCAACCGGCGGCCGGGCAACGCGGCGAGCCCGGAACGCACATGCCCGCCCCGTCGCACAGCTCGGCTCCGTTGCACCAACTGTCGTCCGGACACGGCGTCCCGTCGGGCAGGTGGGTGAGGGCGCAAGCGCCGTCCGCGGGGTTGCACGCGTACCGCGAGCACGGAGGGTCGGCCGGGCAGGTCACCACCGTCGCCGGGTCTACCTCGCACATCCGGTCCGCGCACAGCAGCGTCCCGTTGCACCGGTTCCCGTCATCGAACCGCGCGCACTCGGCGTTCGTCCCCCCGGGACACCTGCAGATGTTCATGTCGGGGACGCAGCTTCCGGCGCCGTTGCAGGCGTCCGGCGTGGTGCACGCATCCCCGTCGTCGCAAGTCGTCCCGGAGGCCGACCACGTCACCGAGCACCCGCCCGCTCCGTCGCAGGTCGAGGCGTCCTCGCAGACGCCGGCCTCGCAGGCGTACGACGTTCCGACGCAGGTTCCGGCCGCGTCGCACCGATCGGTGTGCGTACACATCTCGCCGTCGTCGCAGGCGATGCCCGGAACGACCGCGTGGCTGCACGCCTGCCCGCCGGCGACCACGGTGCAGAAGTCGGCCGTACACGGGTCGTCGTCGTCGCACTCCACGGCGGCACGGCAGGAGAAACGGCAGTCGTTCTCGCACCCGTCGCCCGGGGTGTCGTTGCCGTCGTCGCACTCCTCACCTGCCTGGAGGGTCCCATCCCCGCACGTGAGCGGGACCTCGCCCACCAGGGAGATTGGGGAGCTGCATCCCGAACCCGCCGTCGCGAGCGCGAACGCCGTCAACGCGAGCCACACGTATCTGCGATCCGTCACGGGTTGCTCCTCAATCGACGATTTGTCCCGTGTGGTTCATGTCGTTTCCTGCTCCGCACGCCGGAGCCCCCAGATGCTGGCACTGGCGGCCGACATGGTCAAGGGGCGGAGCCCTTGGAGGGTGCATTCGTGATTCTTGGGGGTAGCCCGTCCGCCGGCTCCATCCCCATCCCCGTTGCCGTTGCCGTTGCCGTTGCCGTCGCCGTTTCCGTCGCCGTCGCCGTCGCCGAAGACTCGACGTAACCGTTCACCCCCTGTGGCGCCAACCCGTGCCCGTGCCCGTGCCCGCTCCTCGCAGTACCCATCGGGCACGGGCACGGCCACGGCCACGGGCTCGTTCACGGAATGGCACTTCATCTCATGGCAGACGTTCAGGTCACGTGAACGGCTACCTTCCCTGAACGGTTACGAGTCGCGTACCATGCTGTACCTCGGCTACGTAGACTTCGTGGACCTTGGTGGGGACGGCGACTTGCTGCACGTCAGGACTTGGTACAGCACCAATGACGGCGCGGCGGTCACCCCACCTTGACGACGACGGCGGCCGCGGTGTCGCCGGCGGCGCAGCCGTCGAAGAGGCCCCAGCCGCCGCCGCGCATCGCAAGCTCCTCGATCATCTCGACGACGAGCCGCGCGCCGGTGGGGCCCTGCGGGTGGCCGTACACGAGCGACGATCCGAAGTTGTTC